>NZ_AP019007.1:1598780-1918536 GCF_009176645.1 Enterobacter oligotrophicus | reverse complement strand
GACAATTAGTGTTGTTTCAGTTTATCTTTATGTTTATTGAGCTGTCGCGCAAGTTTATCAATCAAGCCGTCGATAGCCGCGTACATGTCTTGCCCTTCCGCACTGGCATGGAGTTCGCCCCCGTTCACGTGTAGGGTCGCATCCGAGATATGAGTCACTTTCTCCACTTTCAACACAATATAGACCTGGTTGATCCTTTCGAAATACTGTTCGAGTTTTGCGAACTTTGTGTTCAAAAATTCGCGTAAAGCCTCAGTAATCTCGACGTTGTGTCCTGTGATATTGAGCTGCATAGTGTCTTCCTTATCGGTTGTGTCAGACCAGTTGTTTACGCTGGTTAGACGGCGGAATGGATAAAGACTCTCGATACTTCGCAACAGTACGACGTGCCACCATAATACCCTGATCGGACAGCATGGTGGTTAACTTACTGTCACTCAGTGGCTTCGCGGGATTCTCCGCGGCGATTAACTTCTTCACCAGTGCGCGAATCGCCGTTGACGAGGCTTCGCCGCCGCCTTCGGTATTCACGTGGCTGGAGAAGAAATACTTAAGCTCAAAAATACCGCGTGGACTGTGCAGATACTTCTGTGTGGTCACGCGGGAAATGGTTGATTCGTGCATCTCGACGGCCTGGGCGATATCTGCCAGCACCATCGGTTTCATATACTCTTCGCCCTGCTCAAAGAACGCCTGCTGCTGTTCGACAATACAACGGCTTACGCGCAGCAGCGTATCATTTCGGCTCTCCAGACTTTTGATCAACCATCGTGCTTCCTGCAAATTGCTACGAATATATTGGTTGTCGGCATCGTTACGTGCGCTGGTGCACATGGAGGCGTACTGCTGATTGATTTGCAGGCGAGGAATGCTGTCTGAGTTCAGTTCAACGACCCAGCGGCCATTGTGTTTTCTCACCAGCACGTCGGGAATGACATATTCCGGTTCGCTGGTCTGGATCGATTGGCCGGGGCGTGGATCGAGAGACTGGATCAGATTAACCGCCTCTTTCAGCACCTCTTCTTTCAGGCGCGTGACGCGCATCAGGGTGCGGAAATCATGGTTAGCCAGCAGATCCAGATGATCGCTGATAATTAAGCGCGCTTCTTCAATCCACGGTGTCTCTTTGGCGAACTGCGATAGCTGGATCAGCAGGCAATCGCGGAGATCTTTCGCGGCAACACCTACCGGGTCGAAACGCTGAATACGCTTCAATACGGCCTCGATCTCTTCGAGTTCGATCTCGTCATCACCGATGCTTTCCAGGATATCGTCCAGCGTGACCGTCAAGTAGCCGGTGTCATCAACGGCATCCACAATGGAGGTGGCAATGGCGCGGTCGGTATCGGAGAAGGGCGTTAATTCTACCTGCCACATCAGGTAATCCTGCAGTGACTGCGTGGTTTCGCCCTGATAGACCGGTAACTCATCGTCCTGGTAGTCTGCACGCGTTCCGGAAGGGGTTCCGGCGGTGTAGATTTCATCCCAACTGGCATCCAGCGGTAGCTCGTCCGGCATCTCTTTTTGTTCGAGCGCGTCAACGGTGTCGAGCGTTTCAGTGTCCTGCGTTTGCTGCGTGTCTACCTCGTCATGAAGATCGGTTTGCTCCAGCAACGGATTGCTGTCCAGCGCTTGCTGGAGCTCCTGCTGGAGTTCTAACGTGGACAGCTGCAACAGACGGATCGCCTGTTGTAACTGCGGCGTCATCGCCAGTTGTTGGCTGAGCCGTAATTGCAAACCTTGCTTCATGTTCAGAGCGTTTTTCTCCGGTCCGGCGTTAAGTTACCTCTACCCTATCAGAGTCTGAAGTCTTCCCCAAGGTACACGCGCTTAACATGCTCATCTTCGAGGATTTGCTGCGGCGTACCGTGGGCAATCAGATGGCCCTGGCTGACAATATAGGCGCGTTCACACACGGCCAGCGTTTCACGAACGTTGTGGTCAGTGATCAGTACGCCCAGCCCGCTGTCGCGCAGGTGCTCAATAATACGTTTGATATCGATAACGGAGATCGGGTCAACGCCTGCAAACGGTTCATCCAGCAGGATGAATTTTGGGTTTGCGGCCAGCGCACGCGCAATCTCAACGCGACGACGTTCACCACCGGAAAGCGCCTGGCCGAGGCTGTCGCGCAGGTGTTCAATATGAAACTCTTCCATCAGCTCGTTAGCGCGGTCAGTGCGCTGTTCGCTGGTCAGATCGTCCCGGATTTGCAGCACGGCCATCAGGTTATCGAAAACGCTTAACCGACGGAAAATGGACGCTTCCTGTGGCAGATAGCCGATTCCACGACGCGCGCGTGCATGCAGCGGCAGCAGGCTAATGTCTTCGTCGTCGATGATAATGTTGCCTGCATCACGCGACACAATACCGACCACCATGTAGAAGGTGGTGGTTTTACCCGCGCCGTTAGGGCCAAGTAAACCCACAATTTCGCCGGAGTTGACGGTCAGGCTGACATCTTCGACGACGCGGCGACCCTTATAGGCTTTCGCAAGATTTTTTGCAGTTAATGTTGCCATATCGAATTAGTTACTCTTTTTCTGTGCCGGGGCCTGGTCTTTGCCTTTGTCCTGCAGCTGTGACGGAACAAGCACGGTGGTAACGCGTTTGCCTTTCTCGCTGGAGGCCTGCATTTTCTGCTCTTTCACCAGGTAGGTGATCTTGTCGCCGGTGATGTTGCTGTCCAGCTGCTCCAGGTAGGCGTTGCCGGTCAGAATGACAAGATCCTTCGCCAGTTCATAATGCATATGCGTGGCGTGGCCTTTGACCGGCTTGCCGTTGTCCTGCATCTGGTAGAACGTGGCAGGATTGCCATAGCCATCAATGATCTCTTTGCCCTGCTCGCCGCCCGGACGGGTTACGACCACTTTATCGGCGTTAATTTTGATGGTGCCTTGGGTCATCACGACGTTGCCCGTAAAGGTCACGACGTTACCCTGCATATCCAGAGACTGCGTATCCGATTCAATATGAATCGGTTGTTCGGTATCACCCGTCACAGCAAGCGCGGGAAGAGTGGTCGCCAGCAGTGCGCTGGCGATAATAACTTTAAGGCTGAGTTTGTTTGTTTTGAATTTCATAGGAGGTTCTAACCTTTTCAATCAGCTCGGCGTTTTTGCTGCGTAAGTTACCGCGCATTCTCAGACCGCTGGAATTAAATGTTGTGCCATAAAGGGTGACCAGATCCTGCGACGTAACGTCCTGGGTAACCAGGTTGATCTGGGCATTATCCGTTGTGATTTTGCGCAGTTGCGAGTCAGCGGTCAGGGCGTTGACTTCAACATGGCCATACAGATAAAGCATACGGTCATTCGTCAGTTTTGCCCGGTCAGATTTGATCGACCACGTCGGTACTTTATCGGTATCAAAAGTGGTCATAACGGGTTGGGTAAACCAGGAGACGCCATCTTCTGAAAAATATTCCACGTGTTGGGCAATCAGGCGATAGTTCAGTGCACCTTCCGGGCTATACACCACGGTGTCGCTGTGATCGCTTTTGTATGTTGGATCGCTCGTGTTGACCACTTCTGTTTGCGTATCGTCACGGTCAGCAAGATTTACGCCAATCAATACCAGGGCGACAAGCGAAAGCAGAATGATAACCCAACGTCTGGTTTTACTCATATCGATTGCCCTTTGGCCTCATCAAGCCGGCCCTGCGCCAGCAGAAGCAGATCGCAGACTTCACGTACAGCCCCACGGCCACCGTTGATATGGGTGACATAATCAGCGCGTGGGATCAGCAGCGGATGCGCATCAGCAACGGCGACGCTGAGACCCACTTCAGCCATGACCGGCCAGTCGATCAGATCGTCTCCGACATAGGCAACGTTTTCAGGTGCGATGGCCAGTTTCCCCAGCAAATCGTTGAATGCGACCATTTTGTCAGATTGCCCCTGATACAGATGGGTAATGCCCAGCGTTTCGCAGCGATCTTCTACCAGTTTAGCTTTTCGTCCGGTGATGATGGCAACTTCAATGCCGGACGTGAGCGCGCAGCGAATACCGTAGCCATCGCGAACGTTAAATGCCTTCAGCTCTTCGCCATTATTACCCATATAAATCAGACCATCGGAGAGCACTCCATCCACATCCAGGATCAGCAGACGGATATTTTCTGCCTTCGCCATCATGTGGGCGCTTACCGGGCCATAACAGGTTGCAAGGGATGCACCCGCATTACTCATTGTCTTATCCTTCATTACACTACGCCTGCGCGCAGAAGATCATGCATATGTACCACACCCAGCAGTTGGTCGCCATCGGCAACCATAACAGAGGTGATATGTCGGGTCTGCATCAGGTTCAGTACATCGACGGCCAGGATGCCTGGACGCACGCGAATTCCCCCCGGTGTCATGACATCGGCGATGCCCAGCGTGCGGACATCCACACCCATATCCAATACACGGCGCAAGTCGCCGTCAGTAAAGATCCCCTGAATTATCATCTGCTCATCGCAAATGACCGTCATACCCAGATTTTTGCGGGTGATTTCCAGTAACGCATCGCGCAGCGAGGCCGCTTTGCTCACGTGAGGGATCTCATCACCGGTGTGCATAATATCGTTAACCCGAAGCAGCAGCTTACGTCCCAGCGCACCGCCTGGGTGTGACAGGGCGAAATCTTCAGGCGTGAAACCACGCGCTTCAAGCAGCGCAACGGCGAGGGCATCGCCCATGACCAGTGCAGCGGTTGTGCTGGAGGTTGGTGCCAGGCCAAGCGGACAGGCTTCTTTCGGCACTTTGACGCACAGGTGGATGTCAGCGGCACGCGCCATGCTGCTTTCGGGACGGCTGGTCATGCAAATCAGCGGAACCTGCAGTCGTTTCAGGACCGGAATCAGCGCCAGGATCTCATTGGATTCACCGGAGTTCGACAGCGCAATGACCACATCCTGCGGGGTCACCATGCCGAGATCGCCATGTGCGGCTTCACCAGGATGGACGAAGAACGACGACGTACCGGTGCTGGCAAAGGTCGCCGCCATTTTGCGTCCGATATGGCCGGATTTACCCATCCCCATGACCACGACTTTACCGGCACAGGTGAACATCTTCTCACAGGCCAGACTAAAATCCTGATTAATGTACTGATCTAACTGCGCCAGACCTTCACGTTCAATCTCCAGAACTTTTTTGCCTGCTTTCTGAAAGTCAAAACCCGGTTGCAATTCTATTTGCGACATAATGCGTTTCCGTTTACCCAGAGAGAAGAGGCGAGAGCCAGTACAGCATCGCCATCCATACGATAAATCCACCCGTCAGTAGCGCGCCCGCGCCTTTACCTATCTGACGTTTCCGTCGCCAGCAGAGCAGAGCAAAAATCACGCTCACCAGCAGCATTACTCCGTAATCGCGCGAGAACGCCAGCGGGTTAAATGGCCCTGGCGCTATCAGGGCGGGCAGTCCCGTCACGATGGCGATATTGAAAATGTTGGAGCCGATGATATTGCCAATGGCGATATCATCTTCACCTTTACGTGCGCCCGCGATGGCGGTTGCCAGCTCTGGCAGGCTGGTGCCAATAGCAATGACCGTCAGGCCGATTGTCAGTTCGCTCATGGCGAAATAGTTCGCCAGCACGGTTGCGTTATCTACCACCATGCGTGTTGCCATCGGCATAATGATCAACGCGACGCCAAGCCAAAGCAGGGCGACGGGTAACGATCCTCCCCGAGGCAGTTCGGCAACGTGCTCTCGCGTCAGGCTATCGCTCCCTGCTTTTTCCGCCTGACGAGCGATTTTTACACTATACAGCAGCCAAATTCCGGCCAGTGCGAGCAGGAAAATGCCGTCATCGACGCTCAGCACGCCGTCATAAAGCACGTAGCCTGCCAGCAGGCTTACGATTAACATTAGCGGCAATTCACGGCGCAGAACATCGGAATGCACGCGAAATGGATGCAGCAGCGCGGCTAATCCTAAGATCAATAAAATATTGACGATGTTAGAGCCAATCGCGGTGCCGATAGCGAGGTCGACCTGGCCATGCAGCGATGCAGAGACAGAAACGATGATTTCAGGAAGCGAGGTGCCTGCACTGACCACCGTCATGCCAATAATGACGGGCGGCATACCGATAAGTCGGCACAGGATTGATGCTGCAAATACCAAACGGTCAGCACTGTAGACCACCAAAAGTAAACCAATTATTAACAGTGCTGTTGCTAAAAGCATCAAAAGTCCTTTCTTCAGGTATACTCGCCGGTCCACCGCGCGTGAATTAGTGGCGCTGCATACAGTCTGAGACGTAACGAATTCCTAATTTTGACTTTATGCGCCGGAAAAGTAAAACAAATGCCAGCTTTCGCTAACCTCAATGGCTAATATTCTGTAAAAATGTGGGGTTTAGGGCTGATTTAGGCTTCATGCTCAGCGTGAAGCAGGGTAAGAAAGGAACCGTAAATGAGCCAAACGATGGCGAATTTAGTCGATGTCCGTGGCGTCAGTTTTTCTCGCGGCAACCGATTGATATTTGATGATATTTCGCTGACCGTGCCGCATGGCAAGATTACCGCTATTATGGGGCCGTCAGGGATCGGTAAAACGACATTGCTGCGTCTCATTGGTGGGCAAATTCCACCTGACAGTGGCGAAATTCTCTTTGACGGTGAAAACGTCCCTGAGATGTCTCGCTCACGTCTGTATACTGTCCGCAAACGCATGAGCATGCTCTTTCAGTCGGGAGCGCTGTTCACCGATATGAATGTTTTCGATAACGTCGCCTACCCGCTGCGTGAGCATACGCATCTGCCGCCGGCGCTGCTGAAAAGCACGGTCATGATGAAACTTGAGGCCGTGGGACTGCGGGGGGCGGCCAAACTTATGCCGTCAGAGCTTTCCGGCGGTATGGCGCGCCGCGCCGCGCTGGCACGAGCCATTGCGTTAGAGCCTGATTTAATCATGTTCGACGAACCGTTCGTTGGGCAGGACCCGATCACTATGGGTGTGCTGGTGAAGTTGATTTCTGAACTGAACAGCGCGCTCGGCGTAACCTGCATCGTGGTGTCGCACGATGTGCCGGAAGTGCTGAGTATTGCTGATTACGCGTATATAGTGGCAGACAAAAAGATCGTCGCACATGGCAGCGCTCAGGCGTTGCAGGAAAATTGCGATCCGCGAGTGCGGCAGTTCCTGGATGGTATTGCGGATGGCCCGGTGCCGTTCCGCTATCCGTCCGGTGACTATCGTGACGATTTATTGGGAATAGGGAGTTAAGCCACTCATGCTGTTAAATGCGTTGGCCGCGCTCGGACACCGTGGCATAAAAACCATCAGGACGTTCGGGCGTGCCGGATTGATGTTGTTCAACGCGCTGGTCGGCAAACCGGAATTCCGCAAGCACGCGCCTCTGCTGGTGCGGCAGCTTTATAACGTCGGCGTACTGTCGATGCTGATCATCATCGTTTCCGGTCTGTTTATCGGCATGGTGCTGGGGCTGCAGGGCTATCTGGTACTGACAACCTACAGTGCGGAAACCAGCCTTGGAATGCTGGTTGCGCTCTCTCTGCTGCGTGAGCTTGGGCCGGTTGTCGCCGCGCTCTTGTTTGCCGGGCGCGCCGGGTCTGCATTAACGGCGGAAATTGGCCTGATGCGCGCAACCGAGCAGCTCTCCAGCATGGAGATGATGGCGGTCGACCCGCTGCGCCGGGTGATCTCCCCGCGTTTCTGGGCGGGTGTGATTTCGTTACCGCTGCTGACCATTCTGTTTGTGGCCGTCGGTATCTGGGGCGGGTCGCTGGTTGGCGTGCACTGGAAAGGCATTGATGCCGGTTTCTTCTGGTCTGCGATGCAGGATGCCATCGATCTGCGGATGGATCTGGTTAACTGTTTAATTAAGAGCGCGGTCTTTGCCATTACGGTGACCTGGATTGCGTTGTTTAACGGTTACGATGCCATCCCGACATCGGCGGGCATTAGCCGTGCAACGACACGTACTGTTGTTCATTCGTCGCTGGCCGTACTGGGTCTGGATTTTGTGCTCACCGCACTGATGTTTGGGAATTGAGTTCATGCAAACGAGAAAAAATGAAATTTGGGTCGGCGTATTCCTGCTGCTGGCACTGCTGGCAGCCCTGTTTATCTGCCTGAGAGCGGCGGATATCACCTCTGTTCGCACCGAGCCGACGTATCGCATCTATGCCACCTTCGATAATATCGGTGGCCTGAAGGTGCGCTCGCCGGTACGCATTGGCGGCGTGGTGATTGGCCGTGTGTCAGAAATCACCCTTGATGAGAAAACCTATCTGCCGCGTGTCGCGATGGATATTGAAGAGCGCTACAACCATATCCCGGACACCAGCTCGCTTTCTATCCGCACCTCTGGCCTGCTGGGGGAGCAATATCTGGCGCTGAACGTCGGCTTTGAAGATCCTGAGCTGGGAACGACTATCCTTAAAGACGGTAGCGTTATCCAGGATACGAAGTCCGCGATGGTGCTGGAAGATATGATTGGTCAGTTCCTTTACAACAGTAAAGGGGATGATAATAAGTCTGAAGCTGCCCCTGCGCAGGGTGAAGACCATACCAACGTCGAGCCGACGCCTGGTGCGGCGAATTAATTTCAGGAGAAGTCATTCATGTTTAAACGTCTGTTAATGGTTGCCATGCTGGTCATTGCCCCTCTCACTGCAGCCCACGCTGCGGATCAGAGCAACCCGTACAAACTGATGGATGAGGCTGCGAAGAAAACCTTCGACCGTCTTAAAAACGAACAGCCTAAAATTCGCGCTAATCCTGATTATCTGCGCGATGTGGTCGATCAGGAACTGCTGCCGTATGTGCAGATTAAATACGCGGGCGCACTGGTGCTGGGCCGTTACTATAAAGATGCCACGCCAGCACAGCGTGAGGCGTACTTTGCTGCGTTCCGTGAATACCTGAAACAGGCTTACGGCCAGGCGCTGGCGATGTACCACGGTCAGACCTATCAGATTGCCCCTGAGCAGCCATTGGGCGATGCGACTATCATCCCTATCCGTGTCACCATTATCGATCCTAACGGTCGTCCGCCGGTTCGCCTGGATTTCCAGTGGCGTAAAAACAGCCAGACCGGAAACTGGCAGGCGTATGACATGATTGCAGAAGGTGTAAGCATGATCACCACTAAGCAAAACGAGTGGAGCGACCTGCTGCGCACCAAAGGCATTGATGGCCTGACCGCACAATTGCAGTCTATCTCTCGTCAGAAAATTTCCCTGGACGAGAAGAAGTAATGTCGCAGCAACTGAGCTGGTCGCGTGAAGGTGAGACGTTAAAGCTGGCGGGGGAACTTGACCAGGATCTGCTGAATCCCTTGTGGGACGCTCGCCATGACGCAATGCAGGGCGTGACGCTGATTGATTTAAACGGCGTCACGCGAGTGGACACCGCAGGTATTGCTCTTCTGGCGCATCTGGTCGCCACAGGCAAAAAGCAGGGGATGAGCGTTGCACTGACGGGCGTAAGCGATAACGTTGTCACTCTTGCACAGCTTTATAATTTGCCCGAAGACGTATTACCTCGCTAATTTTTTCAGTACGTTACTTCTGAAAGCCCCGACAGTTTCCACGTCGGGGCTTTTTGCTTGTTTAAGACGACGCCACTTTGCTCTAAGATGTTGGGCTTGTTTTCACTATCAGATGATATAGACCCCATGGAAAATAATGAAATCCAGGCAGTGCTGATGAATGCACTCTCCCTTCAGGAAGCCCACGTCACTGGCGATGGCAGTCACTTCCAGGTTATTGCTGTGGGTGACATGTTCGACGGTATGAGTCGCGTGAAGAAGCAGCAGGCTGTGTACGCGCCGCTGATGGAATATATTGCGGATAACCGCATCCACGCCCTGTCGATTAAAGCGTTCACCCCGCAAGAGTGGGCACGCGATCGCAAACTAAACGGTTTTTGAGCTGAGGGCCAGAGCCAGCAGCACGGTTGAATTTATAAGAGAGCAAACACATGGATAAATTTCGTGTACAGGGGCCAACGCGTCTCCAGGGCGAAGTCACAATTTCTGGCGCGAAAAACGCCGCGCTGCCAATTCTTTTCGCTGCGCTGCTCGCGGAAGAGCCGGTAGAGATCCAGAACGTACCGAAGCTGAAAGATATCGACACGACCATGAAGTTGCTCACCCAGTTGGGCACTAAAGTGGAGCGTAACGGTTCCGTCTGGATCGATGCCAGCAACGTTAACAATTTCTCTGCCCCATACGACCTGGTGAAAACCATGCGTGCTTCCATCTGGGCGCTGGGCCCGCTGGTGGCGCGTTTTGGTCAGGGTCAGGTCTCTCTGCCGGGCGGCTGTGCCATCGGCGCGCGTCCGGTTGACCTGCATATCTTTGGTCTGGAAAAGCTGGGCGCGGAGATCAAACTGGAAGAAGGTTACGTTAAAGCGTCCGTGAATGGCCGTCTGAAAGGCGCGCATATCGTCATGGACAAAGTGAGCGTTGGCGCAACCGTCACCATTATGTCAGCGGCGACGCTGGCAGAAGGCACCACCATCATTGAAAACGCCGCACGTGAACCGGAAATCGTGGACACGGCGAACTTCCTCGTGGCGCTGGGTGCGAAGATTTCCGGTCAGGGTACTGACCGTATCACCATCGAAGGCGTTGAGCGTCTGGGCGGCGGTGTGTATCGCGTTCTGCCGGATCGTATCGAAACCGGTACTTTCCTGGTCGCAGCGGCGATCTCCGGCGGCAAAATTGTCTGCCGTAATGCACAGCCTGATACGCTGGATGCCGTTCTGGCGAAGCTGCGCGATGCAGGTGCTGATATTGAGACAGGTGAAGACTGGATCAGTCTGGACATGCACGGACAGCGTCCGAAAGCGGTCAATGTGCGCACTGCACCGCATCCGGCCTTCCCGACGGACATGCAGGCCCAGTTTACGTTGTTAAACCTGGTCGCCGAAGGTACTGGCTTCATCACCGAAACCATTTTCGAAAACCGCTTCATGCACGTACCGGAACTGATTCGTATGGGGGCGCATGCCGAGATCGAAAGCAATACGGTTATCTGCCACGGCGTGGAAAAACTGTCTGGTGCGCAGGTCATGGCAACCGATCTGCGTGCGTCTGCAAGCCTGGTGCTGGCGGGTTGTATCGCGGAAGGGACGACGGTCGTTGATCGTATCTACCACATCGATCGTGGTTATGAGCGTATTGAAGATAAACTGCGTGCGCTGGGTGCGAATATCGAGCGAGTGAAGGGCGAGTAAGTTTTCCGGCACCCCCCTGCCTGACATGGCCGGGGGATTGCTGTTCCTGTCATATCGGCCGCGTTATTCCTGCGGGTCTTTCTTCGTTTTTTTCTGACGCATCATGCGTGTTCTGTCGATAAATTCATGGGTGATGGGATCGTGGTAGCGCGATGGCCAGATTATCCACGGGTGTGTGTCCAGCGCCGTCGCAATAATTAATTCCCCCTTTGGCCACGGGCGTGTCAGTGCATTCGCCAGCGTGGAAGAGCTTAACCCATTACGTCGTGACTCCGCCGCCAGTGATGTCCCTTTTTTGCGGAGCGCAGCAATAATATCAGCTGAATGCCAGTCGATGAATTTTGTATCCATAATGCTGTCCTTGTGTTCGTATTCGTCCACGTCATTTCTCGTGAAATGACAGCATTACTATATCTTGTTCGAACACGGGTTCTAAAAAGTTCGCGTTACTGGAAGCAATATTCAGAATATGACATGGCTTTATTCATGCGGCCTTTAAGCTGATGATTTAACGTGAATATGGAGTTTATGGGAGCTTATTGGAATCTCCCCGCGAGAGCCGCGGGGAGAGGGGGAAAGAATTAACGATCGCGCTGAACGGCGATGTGGGCAAGACCAATCAGTGCGTCACGCCATGGGCTGTCAGGAATAACCTGAAGTGCTTCGATGGCTTTGTCGGCCTCTTCTTCAGCACGCTGGCGCGTCCATTCAAGTGAACCACAGATAGCCATTGTTTCCAGTACAGGTTCCAGAAGATGGCGACCATTTCCCTGTTCTATCGCTTCGCGGATCATTTTTGCCTGTTCGGGCGTTCCGTTACGCATCGCATGAAGCAGCGGCAGAGTCGGTTTACCTTCGTTCAGGTCATCACCCACGTTCTTACCCAGGGTTTCGCCATCGGCGCTGTAGTCCAGTAAATCATCAATCAACTGGAATGCCGTACCGAGATAGCGCCCGTAGTCCTGTAGGCCACGCTCTTGTTCTTCTGTACATCCGGCCAGAAGGCCCGAGCACTGGGCTGCTGCTTCAAACAGGCGCGCGGTCTTGCTGTAGATCACACGCATGTAGTTTTCTTCGGTGATGTCCGGGTCGTTAACGTTCATCAACTGCAGCACTTCGCCTTCAGCAATAACGTTTACCGCCTCCGACATCACTTCCAGCACCTTGAGTGAACCGAGGCTGGTCATCATCTGGAAGGCTCGGGTATAGATAAAATCACCCACCAGAACGCTGGCCGCATTGCCAAATGCAGCGTTTGCGGTGGCTTTACCACGACGCATATCCGATTCATCCACCACGTCATCATGAAGAAGCGTGGCGGTGTGGATAAATTCGATCAGTGCCGCAATGGTGACGTGGGCATTTCCCTGATAGCCAACGGCTCTTGCGGCCAGTATGGCGATCATCGGGCGAATGCGTTTACCGCCGCCACTGACGATGTAATAGCCCAACTGATTGATCAGCTGAACGTCAGAGTTGAGTTGCTCCAGGATTGCTGCATTCACACCCGCCATATCTTGCGCGGTTAACTCGTTGATTTTTTCTAAATTCATCGCAAAAGCCGGGCTTTTCATCCTGTTTATCCCACAGAAGGTGGGTACACAAAGGGTTTCGGTTTATCAATAGTAGTGCTGATTGTACTGAAAAAACGGCTCAGATAAACGTTACCGTACGTGTTGTGTTTTTTTTCTTCATGTATTGACGGTAGCACTTGTCAAAGGCTCGCGTTTTGCGTAATATTCGCGCCCTATTGTGAATATTTATAGCGCACTCTGATTCATACGAGGATGTGCGCGGAAGCGGAGTTTATATGTACGCGGTTTTCCAAAGTGGTGGTAAACAACACCGAGTAAGCGAAGGTCAGACCGTTCGCCTGGAAAAGCTGGACATCGCAACTGGCGAATCTGTTGAGTTCGCAGAAGTTCTGATGATCGCAAACGGTGAAGAAGTCAAAATCGGCGTTCCTTTCGTTGATGGCGGCGTTATCAAAGCTGAAGTTGTTGCTCATGGTCGTGGCGAGAAAGTTAAAATCGTTAAGTTTCGTCGTCGTAAACACTACCGTAAGCAGCAGGGCCACCGTCAGTGGTTCACTGATGTGAAAATTACTGGCATCAGCGCCTAAGACCTGAGGAGAGATTTAAATGGCACATAAAAAGGCTGGCGGCTCCACACGTAACGGTCGCGATTCAGAAGCTAAACGCCTGGGCGTTAAGCGTTTCGGTGGCGAATCCGTTCTGGCGGGTAGCATCATCGTTCGTCAACGTGGTACTAAGTTCCACGCTGGCACTAACGTAGGTTGCGGTCGTGACCACACTCTGTTTGCTAAAGCAGACGGTAAAGTGAAATTTGAAGTTAAAGGCCCGAACAACCGTAAATACATCAGCATCGTTGCTGAGTAAGGTTTTCTCGGTCCGGTAACGGATTAAAGCCCCGCAACGTGTTGCGGGGCTTTTTACATTGGAAACCCGGAAAATTTTCTGTAGGGAAAACGGGCATGAAGCAGCAGGCCGGCATTGGTATTCTTTTGGCGCTCACCACCGCAATGTGCTGGGGTGCGCTGCCAATTGCAATGAAGCAGGTACTGGAAGTGATGGAGCCGCCTACGGTGGTGTTTTATCGCTTTCTGATGGCAAGCATTGGCCTGGGCGCTATCCTCGCAATTAAAGGTAAGCTGCCACCGCTGCGTATATTCCGTAAGCCGCGCTGGCTGGTGTTACTGGCTATCGCGACGGGCGGTCTGTTCGGTAATTTCATCCTGTTCAGCTCTTCCCTGCAATATCTTAGCCCCACCGCGTCGCAGGTGATTGGTCAGCTTTCACCGGTCGGCATGATGGTCGCCAGCGTCTTTATTCTCAAGGAGAAGATGCGCGGGACGCAGATTATCGGGGCGAGCATGCTGCTCTGTGGTCTGGTGATGTTCTTCAACACCAGCCTGATTGAGATTTTTACCCGGCTGACGGATTACACCTGGGGTGTGATCTTCGGTGTGGGGGCAGCAACGGTCTGGGTGAGTTATGGCGTCGCACAAAAGGTGTTATTGCGTCGCCTGGCTTCACAGCAGATCCTCTTTTTGCTGTACACTTTGTGTACAATAGCATTATTGCCGTTAGCAAAGCCGGGTGTGATTACCCAGCTCAGCGACTGGCAACTGGCGTGCCTCATTTTTTGTGGGCTTAATACGCTGGTCGGTTATGGCGCGCTGGCCGAAGCAATGGCGCGCTGGCAGGCAGCACAGGTCAGTGCATTAATTACGCTGACTCCGCTGTTTACGCTGTTATTTTCAGATTTGTTATCAATGGCCTGGCCCGATGTCTTCGTCAGACCGATGCTCAACCTGTTGGGCTATCTCGGTGCGTTTGTCGTGGTTGCGGGCGCGATGTATTCCGCCATTGGTCATCGTCTCTGGGGGCGTTGGCGCAAAAATGAAGCGGTTGTAGTAGTCCCCCGCTCAGGCGAATGAGTTACGGAGAGTAAAATGAAGTTTGTTGATGAAGCGACGATCCTGGTCGTGGCAGGTGATGGCGGCAATGGTTGCGTGAGCTTCCGCCGTGAAAAATATATTCCTCGTGGCGGTCCTGACGGCGGTGACGGTGGAGATGGCGGCGATGTGTGGCTGGAGGCGGATGAAAACCTCAACACGCTGATCGACTACCGTTTCGAAAAATCGTTCCGCGCTGAGCGTGGGCAAAACGGCCAGAGCCGCGACTGTACCGGTAAACGCGGTAAAGATGTGACCATCAAGGTGCCAGTGGGTACGCGTGTCATCGATCAGGGCACTGGCGAAACCATGGGTGACATGACCAAACACGGTCAACGCCTGATGGTGGCAAAAGGCGGCTGGCACGGTCTGGGCAACAGCCGTTTCAAATCTTCCGTTAACCGTACTCCGCGTCAGAAAACCATGGGGACGCCAGGCGATAAACGCGACCTGCAACTGGAGCTGATGCTGCTGGCCGACGTCGGTATGCTGGGCATGCCAAATGCCGGTAAATCAACGTTTATTCGTGCTGTATCCGCAGCCAAGCCAAAAGTAGCGGATTATCCGTTTACCACGCTGGTGCCGAGCCTGGGCGTTGTCCGTATGGATAATGAAAAGAGCTTCGTGGTTGCTGATATCCCAGGGCTGATTGAAGGCGCAGCGGAAGGTGCCGGTCTGGGGATTCGCTTCCTGAAACACCTTGAGCGTTGCCGCGTCTTGCTGCACCTCATCGATATCGATCCTATCGACGGTTCCGATCCGGTTGAAAACGCCCGTATCATCATCGGCGAGCTGGAAAAATACAGCGAAAAACTGGCGGATAAACCGCGCTGGCTGGTCTTTAACAAGATCGACCTGATGGATAAAGCAGAAGCCGAAGCAAAAGCCAAAGCGATTGCCGAAGCGATGGGTTGGGAAGATAAATATTACCTGATCTCTGCTGCAAGCCAGGTTGGCGTGAAAGACCTCTGTTGGGATGTGATGACCTTTATCATCGAGAACCCCGTTGTTCAGGCGGAAGAGGCGAAACAGCCTGAAAAAGTCGAATTCATGTGGGATGACTACCACCGTCAACAGCTCGAAGAGCTGGAAGCGGAAGAAGATGATGAAGACTGGGACGATGACTGGGATGAAGACGACGAAGAAGGCGTCGAATTCATCTACAAGCATTAATTCCTGCAAGAAGCCCCTGTTAAGGGGCTTTTTTTTAGCCTAACGTTGACGGCAACCAGCAACTGGCGATTAAGCCGCCCTCAGCGCCATTCTCCAGCGTTAAGTTGCCATGATGGAGCTGAACGATGCGCTGCACAATACTCAGCCCCAGGCCGCTCCCTCCGTAGCGCTGGTCAAGCCGACGGAACGGTTCGGTGATGGACTGGCGATGGGCTTCATCGATACCCGGCCCTTGATCAATCACGCTGACCTGAGTGCCACCGTCCTTTTCCGTCAGCTTCACCGTAATCGTCGTCCCTGTCGGGCTGTAGCGTGCGGCGTTCTCCAGCAGATTCCTCAGCATCAGGCGCAGCAGAACCGCGTCTCCCTGAACCGTTAGCGGGCTTTTTTCGGGCCAAATTACCGTGTGTTCTTTGGCTTCATGCTCAAGGCCCAGCGGTGCAATGATGTTCTCTGTCCAGGTGACGGTATCGTAATGTCCGCTTGCCATCGCTTGCCCGGCACGCGCCAGCATCAGCAGTTGCTCAACGGTATGCATCAGTTGATCGATACGGCTAATTAATGCCGTAGCCTGTGGTGAGCCAGACTGAGCCATTAATTCCAGGTGCAGCCTGATCCCGGCGAGAGGTGTTCGTAACTCGTGGGCGGCGTCGGCGGTGAAGAGGCGCTCCTGCTGGATGGTATGATCCAGACGAGCCAGCAGTTGATTCAACGAGGTGGTGACCGCGCCAATCTCTTCCATGTCAGAATACATAGGCAGGGGCGTGAGATTGTCGGCTGAGCGGTTAGCGAGACTGGCTCGCAGTTTGTTGAGCGGCCGGGTTATCCACGTGACGGCCCAGAATGAGAAGAACAGGGTAAAACCGACCATCACCAGAGAAGGAACCAGCAGAGAGGCGATTGCCTCGCGGATCTCTTTCTCGACATGGTTGTTACGTGCTTTGGCCGACAGGGTTTCATTTACCAGAAAGCCAATTTGCTCGCGGCTCTCATGCCACAGCCAGACCACGCTTATCAGTTGAAAAAATAACAGAATCACCGCCAGCAGAACCATCAATCGCCGACGCATGCTGTTCATTTTTGGCTCTCCAGACGATATCCCACGCCGCGTACGGTTTTAATTCTGTCCTTGCCGAGCTTACGGCGCAGATTATGAATGTGAACCTCCAGGGTATTTGATCCCGGATCGTCCTGCCAGGAGTAGATATCCTGTTGCAGCGTTTCACGGTGCACCGTCTGCCCGCTACGCATGATCAGCCGCGTCAGCAGGGCAAACTCCTTTGGCGTGACTTCAACAGGCAGAGATTTACGCAGCACCTGCTGCGTTTGCAGGTTCAGCGTGATATCGCCGTCGGTCAGCAAATTATCGCTGTGCCCCTGATAGCGGCGGATCAGCGCCCGCACGCGTGCCTGCAGCTCTGCGAGGGCAAAGGGTTTCACCAGGTAGTCATCCGCACCGGAATCCAGCCCGTTAATGCGATCTTCAATGGCATCACGCGCTGTGAGGATCAGCACCGGATTGTCGACGCCGCGACGCCGCCACTGGCTCAGCAGCGTGGCACCATCTTTATCGGGTAAACCTAAGTCGAGGATCACCAGACTGTACTCGCCACTCTGGATCAACGCATCGGCCTCGGCCGCCGCGGCGGCGCAATCAAGGGCGTATCCTTCATTCGCCAGCGCGAGCGCCAGCCCTTCCTGCAATAACAGATCGTCTTCAACTATGAGTAGTTTCATCGCTAGTTATTCTGGTAGATGTCCTTGTATAGCCTGCTTTCGAAGCGTACCAGAGGAATTCGACGATTACGCTGGTCAGCGGGTTCGACGGCATAGCCGGAAAGATACTGCACGAACGCCATGCGTTGCCCGCTGGCGGTAGTGATAAAGCCTGCAAGGTTGTAAACACCCTGCAGTGAACCTGTTTTGGCTGAGACTTTGCCATCAACGCCTGCAGCGTGAAGCCCCGCGCGGTACTGCAGCGAACCATCGTGTCCGGCAAGCGGCAACATGGTAATAAAGTTTAGCTCAGTGTCATGCTGGGCAATGTACTGCAGCACCTGCATCATGGTGGCCGGGGAAATCAGGTTATGGCGCGATAACCCGGAGCCATCGACAGCGATGGTATTGCCAAGATCGATCCCCGCCTGCTGACGCAGGATCTGACGTACAGCATCGGAGCCGGCACGCCAGGTTCCCGGAACGCCGAAACGCGCGTGACCAATCATGCGGAACACCGTGTCAGCAATCATGTTGTCAGACTTTTTCAGCATTATCTTAAGCAAATCGTGCAGTGGCGCAGATTGTTTGCTGGCGATCACCGTACCAGGCTGATTAACCTGCGTCTGGCGCAGCAGCGAACCGGTATAAGTAATTCCTGCCTGCTTGAGTTCGTCTTTAAGAATAGCACCCGCATAGCCCGCACCGTCCTGAATGGCGAAAGCCAGCGGCAGCGGATCGGCACGCTGCGTCAGGCAGCCAGTCAGCGTATAGCGGTTCAGATCGCCCGGAACCACATCCAGCTCGCAATACTGCGCATCCGGGGAGCCTTTAGCCAGAGTACGTACCTGGCTAAACATGGTGACCGGGTAGTACGAGGCCACGCGGATAAACGCTAAATCATTAGGTTTTGGTGCGCTGTAAAGCGACACGGAGAAGCAGTTACGGTCAACAATAGCGGCGGCTGGCGGTGCGCTAAAGCACTGCGTCATGTCGTTCCACGGCCAGCCTGGCGCTTTATCGTGGCTGGCGAAAATGGAGGTGTCGATCAGCACGTTGCCATCGATCTTCTGCACGCCGGATTTTTTAAGCACCGCCACCATGTTACGGATATCCTGGCGCTTAAAGGTTGGGTCCCCTCCGAAGCGGGCAATAAGATCGCCTTTCAGTTCACCGTCTTCAACGTTACCTTTGGTTTCAAGGGTCGTGGTAAAACGGAAGTCAGGCCCGAGCTGGAGCAGGGCGGCGAGTGCAGTGATCACCTTCTGGGTACTGGCAGGCAGCGCCATTTGTTGACTGTGATAGTCAATATTGGGTGCCTGTGCACCAACCTTCTGCACCATCAGTGCAAGGTTAGCGCCTGCAGGCAGCTGATTAATGTATTCATCAACATTCGCGGCCTGAACGGTGAACGTTATACTGGTAGTCAATCCGATGATAAAACTGGAAAATCGCATAATCTCGCGCTAACAACCCGAAAACAAACCGTCATACTACGGTGCATAGCACTGCAAAGTAAACGATGACCCATAGTGAACTTCGCGGTAAAATGCGTATCAAATTGAAAAATTGCTGCTGACCTGGGGCGCTGCTTCCGGGTCGGTTTTCTTTTTGCTTCTGGCCCGCTCATGGTTTGATGTACGTGGGGACAGGGGCCGGAGCAGGTGACGCTGCTCCCTACAGGAATGTTTAAGAGGTATAACAAATGCAAGCTATTCCGATGACCTTACGTGGTGCCGAAAAACTGCGCGAAGAGCTGGATTTCCTGAAATCCGTACGTCGCCCTGAAATCATCGCCGCAATCGCGGATGCGCGTGAGCATGGCGACCTGAAAGAGAATGCTGAATACCACGCCGCGCGTGAGCAGCAGGGCTTCTGTGAAGGCCGTATCAAAGATATCGAAGCGAAGCTGTCCAATGCGCAGGTGATCGATATCACCAAAATGCCAAACAATGGCCGTGTGATCTTTGGTTCAACCGTGACGGTTCTGAACCTGGATAACGACGAAGAGCAGACGTATCGCATCGTGGGCGATGATGAAGCCGACTTCAAACAGAACCTGATCTCTGTGAATTCACCGATCGCGCGTGGCCTGATTGGCAAAGAACAGGACGATGTGGTTACCATCCGCACCCCTGGTGGTGAAGTGGAATACGAAATTATTAAGGTTGAGTACCTGTAATTCGCATCTCCGCTAAGATGTTGATACATTGTAAAGAAAAGAAAAAGGCCGCATAGCGGCCTTTTATCAACTCAAGGAGCGTGGCATTTTGCTCACCTGCTGACAGAAATCCCTCGTTTTACACAGAAAATATGTGCAATTCAGGATATCCTTAGCGTGGCAGCGAGATTTTACGTTCTTTAGATGGGCGGTAGAGCACCAGCGTTTTACCGATGACCTGTACATTACAGGCACCGGTTTCACGCACGATGGCTTCCACGATCAGGTTTTTAGTGTCTCTGTCTTCAGAGGCGATTTTCACCTTGATCAGCTCGTGGTGTTCCAGCGCTTGTTCAATCTCGGCAAGCACCCCTTCGGTCAAACCATTGTTGCCAAGCATGACTACAGGCTTGAGCGGATGTGCCAGACCTTTAAGGTGCTGTTTTTGTTTAGTACTCAGATTCATCGTATATTTTTGCTTACGTTGGGATTGAAAACGGTTCATTCTACCGCCATCTCCCTTATATCGCCAAATAGCTGCGTAGAAATTTACGTCACAGGCAAGTAACGATGAACCAGGACGGAAATGTTAAATGACAGGTAAAAAGCGTTCTGCCAGCTCCAGCCGCTGGCTTCAGGAACACTTTAGCGATAAATATGTTCAACAGGCGCAGAAAAAAGGGTTGCGTTCCCGCGCCTGGTTTAAACTTGATGAAATACAGCAAAGTGACAAACTTTTTAAACCGGGCATGACGGTTGTCGACCTCGGTGCAGCACCTGGCGGATGGTCTCAGTATGCGGTCACGCAGATCGGCGGAACGGGGCGAATCATCGCATGCGATCTTCTACCAATGGATCCCATCGTCGGAGTCGACTTCCTTCAGGGCGATTTTCGTGATGAATTAGTGCTGAAAGCGTTACTTGAACGTGTGGGTGACAGTAAGGTCCAGGTTGTCATGTCAGATATGGCACCAAATATGTGTGGAACACCGGCGGTGGATATCCCCCGCGCCATGTATCTGGTGGAGCTAGCGTTAGAAATGTGTCGAGATGTACTAGCGCCTGGTGGTAGTTTTGTTGTGAAGGTGTTTCAGGGCGAAGGTTTCGAGGAGTACCTTAAGGAAATTCGCTCCCTGTTTGCGAAGGTCAAAGTTCGTAAGCCGGACTCTTCGCGGGCCCGTTCCCGTGAAGTGTATATTGTAGCGACCGGGCGAAAATGATAACCGGTAGATTTCAGACGAAAGTTTGAATGAAACTGGATATAGAGTATCCTGACGCTGTTTTTAACACAGTTGTAATATGAGGTTAATCCCTTGAGTGACATGGCGAAAAACCTAATACTCTGGCTGGTCATTGCCGTTGTGCTGATGTCAGTATTCCAGAGCTTTGGGCCCAGCGAGTCGAACGGCCGCAAGGTGGATTATTCTACCTTCCTGCAGGAGGTCAATCAGGACCAGGTTCGCGAAGCGCGTATCAACGGACGTGAGATCAACGTTACCAAGAAAGATAGTAACCGTTACACGACCTACATCCCGGTGAACGATCCTAAGCTGCTTGATAACCTTCTGACCAAAAACGTCAAAGTGGTTGGTGAGCCGCCTGAAGAACCAAGCCTGCTGGCTTCTATCTTCATCTCCTGGTTCCCGATGCTGCTTCTTATTGGCGTCTGGATCTTCTTCATGCGCCAGATGCAGGGCGGTGGTGGCAAAGGTGCCATGTCGTTCGGTAAGAGCAAGGCGCGCATGCTGACGGAAGACCAGATCAAGACCACATTTGCCGACGTCGCAGGCTGTGACGAAGCAAAAGAAGAGGTGGGCGAACTGGTCGAATACCTGCGTGAGCCGAGCCGTTTCCAGAAACTGGGCGGTAAGATCCCGAAAGGCGTTCTGATGGTAGGTCCTCCAGGGACCGGTAAAACCCTGCTGGCGAAAGCCATCGCGGGTGAAGCGAAGGTGCCGTTCTTTACTATTTCAGGTTCTGACTTCGTTGAAATGTTCGTGGGTGTCGGTGCATCTCGTGTGCGTGACATGTTCGAGCAGGCCAAGAAGGCAGCACCGTGCATTATCTTCATCGATGAAATCGACGCCGTAGGCCGCCAGCGTGGTGCGGGCCTGGGCGGTGGTCACGATGAACGTGAACAGACTCTGAACCAGATGCTGGTTGAGATGGACGGCTTCGAAGGTAACGAAGGTATTATCGTTATCGCGGCGACTAACCGTCCGGATGTCCTTGACCCCGCGTTGCTGCGTCCAGGCCGTTTCGACCGCCAGGTTGTGGTTGGTCTGCCGGATGTTCGTGGTCGTGAACAGATTCTGAAAGTCCACATGCGCCGCGTACCGCTGGCACCTGATATCGACGCGGCAATCATCGCGCGTGGTACTCCGGGCTTCTCCGGTGCGGATCTGGCGAACCTGGTCAACGAAGCGGCACTGTTTGCTGCTCGCGGCAACAAGCGCGTGGTGTCCATGGTGGAATTCGAAAAAGCGAAAGACAAAATCATGATGGGTGCGGAACGTCGCTCCATGGTGATGACGGAAGCGCAGAAAGAGTCCACGGCCTACCACGAAGCGGGTCACGCAATTATCGGTCGCCTGGTTCCGGAACACGATCCGGTACACAAAGTGACGATTATTCCACGTGGTCGTGCGCTGGGTGTGACCTTCTTCCTGCCTGAGGGCGACGCGATTAGCGCCAGCCGTCAGAAACTGGAAAGCCAGATTTCGACCCTGTACGGTGGCCGTCTGGCAGAAGAGATCATCTACGGTGCGGAACATGTTTCTACCGGTGCGTCGAACGACATTAAAGTCGCGACAAACCTGGCACGTAACATGGTGACTCAGTGGGGCTTCTCCGACAAACTCGGTCCACTGCTGTATGCAGAGGAAGAAGGCGAAGTATTCCTGGGCCGTTCTGTGGCGAAAGCGAAACATATGTCCGATGAGACGGCTCGTATCATCGATCAGGAAGTGAAAGCGCTGATTGAACGTAACTACGGTCGCGCACGTCAGATCCTGAACGACAATATGGACATTCTGCATTCAATGAAAGATGCGCTCATGAAATATGAGACCATCGATGCTCCACAGATTGACGACCTGATGGCTCGCCGCGAAGTGCGTCCGCCAGCAGGCTGGGAAGACCCAGGTGCTTCCAACAATTCTGACAACAATGGCACCCCGCGTGCGCCGCGTCCGGTTGATGAACCACGCACGCCGAATCCGGGCAACACCATGTCAGAACAGTTGGGCGACAAGTAAGTCATTGCTGTTGAAGCGTGTGTCTGTACCACAAACCCTGGAGCTTGCTCCGGGGTTTTTCTTTTCTGTTAAACCATATTAATACCAGGGATTTCGCCATGAAATTATTCGCCCAGGACTCGCATCTCGATCTCTCACACCCACATGTGATGGGTATCCTGAATGTTACCCCTGACTCCTTCTCAGACGGCGGCACGCATAACACGCTTATCGACGCGGTTAAACATGCGAATTTGATGATTAACGCGGGTGCCACCATCATTGATGTCGGCGGCGAATCGACGCGTCCTGGTGCAGCGGATGTTTCTGTAGAAGAAGAACTGGCTCGCGTAGTGCCCGTGGTTGAGGCCATCGCGCAGCGGTTTGAAGTGTGGATCTCCGTCGACACATCCAAGCCTGAAGTGATCCGCGAAGTGGCGAGAGTGGGCGCTCACATTATTAATGATATTCGCTCGTTAACGGAGCCGGGCGCGCTTGAGGCGGCAGCAGAAACCGGGCTGCCGGTATGCCTGATGCACATGCAAGGGCAACCGAAAACGATGCAGGATGCGCCAAAGTATGCCGACGTGTTTGCTGATGTGAATCGCTTCTTTATTGAGCATATTGAACGTTGCGAACGTGCGGGTATCGCAAAAGAGAAATTGCTGCTCGACCCAGGGTTCGGTTTCGGTAAAAATCTCTCCCACAACTATGAGCTACTTGCGCGCTTATCAGAATTTCATCATTTCGGCCTGCCGCTGCTGGTGGGGATGTCAAGAAAGTCGATGATTGGGCAGTTACTGAACGTGGGGCCGGGTGAGCGTCTGAGCGGCAGCCTGGCCTGTGCGGTGATTGCGGCGATGCAAGGCGCACACATTATTCGCGTCCATGACGTCAAAGAAACAGTAGAAGCCATGCGTGTGGTGGAAGCCACACTGGCAGCGAAGGAAAACAAACGCTATGAGTAATCGTAAATATTTTGGTACTGATGGTATCCGTGGACGCGTAGGCGATGCGCCAATTACTCCTGATTTCGTACTGAAGCTGGGCTGGGCTGCCGGAAAGGTTCTGGCACGTCATGGTTCCCGTAAGATCATCATTGGCAAAGATACGCGTATCTCAGGCTATATGCTGGAGTCTGCGCTGGAAGCCGGGCTGGCGGCGGCAGGACTTTCTGCGTCCTTTACTGGCCCTATGCCAACGCCTGCGGTGGCGTATCTGACGCGCACTTTCCGTGCAGAGGCGGGCATTGTTATCTCTGCTTCCCATAACCCGTTTTATGACAACGGCATCAAGTTCTTCTCCATCGACGGTACCAAGCTGCCGGATGAAGTGGAAGAGGCAATCGAAGCCGAAATGGAAAAAGAGATCACCTGCGTCGACTCTGCTGAGCTGGGCAAAGCGAACCGAATTGTCGATGCCGCTGGCCGCTATATTGAATTCTGCAAAGGCACCTTCCCGAACGAACTGAGCCTGGCCCATCTTAAGATTGTGGTGGACTGTGCAAACGGTGCGACGTATCACATCGCCCCGAACGTTTTCCGTGAGCTGGGCGCGAAAGTGATTACCATTGGTTGCGAACCGGATGGTCTGAACATCAACGAAGAAGTGGGGGCGACGGACGTGCGTGCCCTGCAGGCGCGCGTACTGGCAGAAAAAGCCGATCTGGGTATTGCCCTGGACGGCGATGGCGACCGTGTGATCATGGTCGACCATGAAGGTAACAAGGTCGACGGCGATCAGATCCTCTACATTATTGCACGTGAAGGTCTGCGTCAGGGGCAGCTGCGCGGTGGTGCTGTCGGTACGCTGATGAGCAACATGGGGCTGGAACTGGCGCTGAAACAGCTTGGTATTCCGTTTGTCCGCGCGAAAGTGGGCGACCGCTACGTGCTGGAAAAATTGCAGGAGAAGGGCTGGCGTATCGGTGCGGAAAACTCCGGTCACGTGATCCTGCTTGATAAAACCACCACCGGTGACGGCATTGTTGCCGGGCTGCAGGTGGTTGCAGCCATGGCGCGCAACCATATGAGCCTGCACGATCTCTGCAGCGGCATGAAAATGTTCCCGCAGATCCTGGTAAACGTGCGTTTCACTGCCGGTAAAGGCGATCCGCTGGAAAATGACAACGTGAAAGCGGTGATGGCTGACGTTGAAGCGGCCCTGGGCAACCGTGGCCGTGTATTACTGCGTAAGTCCGGTACTGAACCGCTGATTCGCGTGATGGTGGAAGGTGAAGACGAAGCGCAGGTCACAGAATTTGCGCACCGCATTGCGGATGCCGTAAAAGCTGCATAATTTTTCACGTTAAGTGTTTAAAAAGGCGGCGTTTGCCGCCTTTGTTTTAAGCAATTAATGGCTTTTTGCTGTTTTTTTCTGCAGTTGATACAATGCCTCAAAATTGCCCTTGCGAAGGTGATTCGCTTTGGTTAGTATTCACACCCGCTTCAGTGGGAAACACGAAATCCTGCTAATTGGTCGAAGCATTGGTATGCGGCAAATCCGCAAGGAACAGGTTGATTATGTACGAAGCTCTTTTAGTTATTTTCCTTATTGTAGCCATCGCTCTTGTAGCGCTGATCATGCTGCAGCAAGGTAAAGGCGCTGATATGGGAGCCTCCTTCGGAGCAGGCGCTTCCGGTACGCTGTTTGGTTCAAGTGGTTCTGCGAACTTCATGACCCGTACAACCGCGATTCTGGCTACGCTGTTCTTCATCATCAGTCTGGTGCTGGGCAATATCAACAGCAACAAGACCAGTAAAGGAAGCGAGTGGGAAAATCTGAGCGCGCCAGCAAAAACTGAGCAGACTCAGCCAGCTGCACCGGCTAAGCCAACCAGCGATATCCCGCAGTAAGTATTCTGTACCGAGGTGGTGGAATTGGTAGACACGCTACCTTGAGGTGGTAGTGCCCTAACGGGCTTGTGGGTTCGAGTCCCATCCTCGGTACCAATATTCCAGAAAAAAGACGTCGAAAGACGTCTTTTTTTTCGTCTGTACATTCTGTGTTTCCGATCTTTTGTAGGGCGGGTAAGCGCAGCGCCACCCGCCGTTTTGCCCGGTGGCGCTGCGCTTACCGGGCCTACGAAGACCACAAAAAAGGCGTCCATCGGACGCCTTTTGCATTTCATCTCGGCGATTACTTCTTATCGCTGTGTTCCAGGTTCTCAACCTGCGGCAGGCCGTTACCGGAATTCGCGGAGAGCAGACCGTTCTCAATATAGTTGAACAGCTTCTCACGGGTGTCGGTGATGTCCAGGTTACGCATGGTCAACTGACCAATACGGTCGTCCGGAGAGAACACGGACTCGCCTTTTTCCATCGTCAGACGCTCTGCTTTATAGGTCAGGTTGTCAGACACGGTATTCAGGATGGAGTAGTCGTTACCGCGACGCAGTTCCAGCGTCACTTCACCGGTGATCGCGCTTGCCACCCAGCGCTGCAGCGCATCACGCAGCATCAGTGCCTGCGGATCGAACCAGCGACCCTGATACAGCAGTTTGCCCAGCTGACGACCATGAGAGTGATACTGCTCAATGGTGTCTTCGTTATGAATACCGGTCAGCAGACGCTCGTAAGCGATATGCAGCAAGGCCATCCCCGGCGCTTCATAGATGCCGCGGCTTTTCGCTTCAATGATACGGTTTTCAATCTGATCGCTCATGCCCAGACCGTGACGGCCACCGATGCGGTTTGCTTCCAGCATCAGCTCTACGTCGTCAGAGAACGTTTTGCCGTTCAGGGCAACCGGATGACCACGTTCGAAACGCACGGTCACTTCTTCCGCCGGGATCTTGACGTTCTCGTCCCAGAACTTCACGCCCATGATCGGATTAACAATCTTCACGCTGGAGTTCAGGAACTCCAGATCTTTCGCTTCGTGCGTCGCACCGAGCATGTTGGAGTCGGTGGAGTAGGCTTTCTCGACAGACATTTTGTAGTCAAAGCCGCAGGCAATCATAAACTCGGACATTTCATGACGGCCACCCAGTTCGTCGATGAAGTCGGTATCCAGCCACGGTTTATAAATCTGCAGCTCAGCGTTGGTCAGCAGACCGTAGCGATAGAAACGTTCAATGTCGTTGCCTTTATAGGTACTGCCGTCGCCCCAGATGTTCACGCCATCTTCTTTCATGGCGGCAACCAGCATGGTGCCGGTGACGGCACGGCCCAGCGGGGTGGTGTTGAAATAGGTCAGGCCACCGGTGGTGTTATGGAAAGCACCACACTGAATCGCAGCAATACCTTCAGCAACCAGCTGTTTACGGCAGTCAATCAGACGTGCGTTCTCAGCGCCATACTCCATGGCACGGCGAGGGATTGCGTCATAATCGTCCTCATCCGGCTGACCCAGGTTCGCAGTATATGCATAAGGAACCGCTCCCTTCTGGCGCATCCACAGCAGTGCAGCGCTGGTATCCAGGCCGCCCGAAAAAGCGATGCCAATACTTTGTCCTACCGGGAGATGCTTGAGAATCGTCGTCATAAAATAAAACCCTGCTTGATTGACTGATAAGAGACCGCTTTCGCTCTTGATGCATGTTTATGCAAAATAAGTGAGTATTCATTTAATCATCTTTTATCGATGACCGAAAGAGACTCGTGCGATTTTTGTAAAAATTTCCCTCGGTTTAGCCTGCTGGAAGCCGGGTTGACAGGTGGGGTCAACTATCAATATACTGAACGCCGATTTTACGTCCCGTCTTCGGTACCAAATCCCAGCATTATTTGCATTTTCTACCTAAAACGCGTAGAATTTGCCACGTTTCAGGCGCGGGGTGGAGCAGCCTGGTAGCTCGTCGGGCTCATAACCCGAAGGTCGTCGGTTCAAATCCGGCCCCCGCAACCACTTTCCCATAAAGTTCTTTTTCAAATATACTGTGAAGACGTAGAGCCTTCGTAGCTGGATTTGAAAAAATGCTTTCGGAGAGTGCTCCAGGCCACAGTTGTGGCTATAGGGTTCAGTTATCTAAAGCCCCGATTTATCGGGGTTTTTTGTTATCTGACTACAGAATAACTGGGCTTTACGCCCTTTTTTTATGTCTTGGGGGTGGGCTTGTCCACATTAGAGCAAAAATTAACAGAGATGATTACTGCACCGGTCGAAGCACTGGGCTACGAACTGGTCGGCATCGAATTCGTTCGCGGCCGCACATCGACGCTGCGCATCTATATTGATAGTGAAGATGGCATCAATGTTGATGATTGTGCTGATGTTAGCCACCAGGTGAGTGCGGTTCTTGATGTTGAAGACCCGATTACCGTTGCGTACAACCTGGAAGTTTCCTCACCTGGCCTCGATCGCCCGATGTTCACGGCCGAGCACTATGTGCGCTTTACCGGTGAAGAAGTGGCTCTCGTTCTGCGTATGGCCGTACAGAACCGCCGTAAATGGCAGGGAATTATCAAAGCCGTTGATGGTGAAATGATCACAGTGGCAGTCGAAGGCAAAGATGAAGTGTTCGCGCTGAGTAATATCCAGAAGGCGAACCTGGTTCCCCACTTTTAACAGTCTGGATTGAGGTGAAAAGCCCGCGATGAACAAAGAAATTTTGGCTGTTGTTGAAGCCGTCTCCAACGAGAAATCACTGCCGCGTGAGAAGATTTTCGAAGCGCTGGAAAGTGCCCTGGCTACGGCAACCAAGAAAAAATACGAACAAGAGATCGATGTTCGCGTAGAAATCGATCGCAAAAGCGGTGACTTCGATACATTCCGTCGTTGGGTAATCGTTGAAGAAGTGACCCAGCCGACCAAAGAGATCACGCTGGAAGCCGCACGTTTCGAAGACGAAAGCCTGAACGTGGGCGAGTACGTTGAAGATCAGATTGAATCTGTGACCTTCGACCGTATCACCACGCAGACCGCTAAACAGGTTATCGTGCAGAAAGTGCGCGAAGCCGAGCGCGCGCTGGTTGTCGATCAGTTCCGCGATCAGGAAGGCGAAATCATCACCGGTGTGGTGAAGAAAGTGAACCGCGACAACATCTCTCTGGAGATCAAATCCGAAGGGATGCCGGGTAACGCTGAAGCCGTGATCCTGCGTGAAGACATGCTGCCGCGTGAAAACTTCCGCCCAGGCGACCGTATCCGCGGTGTGCTGTATGCCGTGCGCCCTGAAGCGCGTGGCGCACAGCTGTTCGTGACCCGTTCTAAACCAGAAATGCTGGTTGAACTGTTCCGTATCGAAGTACCGGAAATCGGCGAAGAAGTTATCGAGATCAAAGCTGCGGCTCGCGATCCGGGTTCCCGTGCGAAAATCGCGGTGAAAACCAACGACAAGCGTATCGATCCGGTTGGTGCTTGCGTCGGTATGCGTGGCGCGCGCGTTCAGGCGGTTTCTACCGAGCTGGGCGGCGAGCGTATCGATATCGTTCTGTGGGACGACAACCCGGCGCAGTTCGTGATCAACGCAATGGCTCCGGCGGATGTGGCGTCTATCGTTGTCGACGAAGACAAACACACCATGGATATCGCTGTTGAAGCGGGCAACCTGGCGCAGGCGATTGGCCGTAACGGTCAGAACGTTCGTCTGGCGTCACAGCTGAGCGGCTGGGAACTCAACGTGATGACCGTTGATGACCTGCAGGCCAAGCACCAGGCTGAAGCCCACGCGGCGATCGATACCTTCACTAAGTACCTCGACATTGACGAAGACTTCGCCACTGTTCTGGTTGAAGAAGGTTTCTCTACGCTGGAAGAACTGGCCTACGTGCCAATGAAAGAGCTGCTGGAAATTGACGGTCTGGATGAGCCAACCGTTGAAGCCCTGCGTGAACGCGCTAAAAACGCACTGACCACCCTGGCACTGGCTCAGGAAGAAAGCCTTGGCGATAAGAAGCCGGCTGATGACCTGCTGAATCTGGAAGGTCTTGATCGTGCGATTGCGTTCAAGCTGGCTGCCCGTGGTGTTTGTACGCTGGAAGATCTCGCTGAGCAAGGCGTTGATGACCTGGCTGATATCGAAGGTTTAACCGACGAGAAAGCCGGCGAACTCATCATGGCCGCACGTAATATTTGCTGGTTCGGCGACGAAGCGTAATAAACTGTAGCAGGAAGGAACAGCATGACTGATGTAACTGTAAAATCGCTGGCTGCTGAGATTCAGACCTCCGTGGACCGCCTGGTACAGCAATTTGCTGATGCAGGGATCCCGAAGGCTGCTGATGACTCGGTAACCGCGCAAGAAAAACAAACCTTGTTAGCGCATCTGAACCGTGAACACGGTTCTACGCCTGACAAGCTGACGCTGCAGCGCAAAACGCGCAGCACGTTGAACATCCCTGGTACTGGTGGCAAAAGCAAATCGGTACAAATTGAAGTCCGCAAGACACGCACCTTTGTAAAACGTGATCCGCAAGAGGCAGAACGCCTTGCTGCGGAAGAGCAGGCACAGCGTGAAGCGGAAGAACAAGCTCAGCGTGAGGCAGAAGCAACTGCCAAACGTGAAGCAGAATTAAAAGCTGAACGTGAGGCCGCAGAAAAAGCGAAACGCGACGCAAGTGATAAAGTGAAGCGTGAAGCTGCGGAAAAAGACAAAGTGAGCAATCAACAGACCGACGAAATGACCAAAACCGCCCAGGCTGAAAAAGCCCGCCGTGAAAATGAAGCTGCCGAGCTGAAGCGTAAAGCGGAAGAAGAGGCACGCCGCAAACTCGAAGAAGAAGCTCGCCGTGTCGCTGAAGAAGCGCGCCGTATGGCTGAAGAAAACGAGAAGAACGGTGTGAATACCGCTGAACCGTCTGAAGACAACAGCGACTATCACGTGACCACTTCTCAGCATGCGCGTCAGGCTGAAGACGACAACGACCGTGAAGTAGAAGGCGGCCGTGGCCGTGGTCGCAACGCGAAAGCGGCACGCCCGGCGAAAAAAGGCAACAAGCACGCTGAATCTAAAGCTGACCGTGAAGAAGCACGTGCTGCCGTTCGCGGTGGTAAAGGCGGTAAGCGTAAAGGTTCCGCACTGCAGCAGGGCTTCCAGAAGCCAGCTCAGGCTGTTAACCGTGACGTTGTGATTGGCGAAACCATCACCGTTGGCGATCTGGCGAACAAGATGGCGGTTAAAGGCTCTCAGGTCATCAAAGCGATGATGAAGCTGGGCGCAATGGCGACCATCAACCAGGTCATCGACCAGGAAACCGCACAGCTGGTTGCCGAAGAGATGGGCCACAAAGTTATCCTGCGTCGTGAAAACGAGCTGGAAGAAGCAGTCATGAGCGACCGTGATACCGGTGCTGCGGCTGAACCGCGTGCGCCAGTGGTGACCATCATGGGCCACGTTGACCACGGTAAAACCTCTCTGCTTGACTACATTCGTTCTACTAAAGTGGCATCCGGCGAAGCGGGTGGTATTACCCAGCATATCGGTGCTTACCACGTAGAAACTGAAAACGGCATGATCACCTTCCTGGATACCCCAGGCCACGCCGCGTTCACCTCAATGCGTGCTCGTGGTGCTCAGGCAACGGATATCGTTGTACTGGTTGTTGCAGCAGACGACGGCGTGATGCCGCAGACCATCGAAGCTATCCAGCACGCGAAAGCGGCGCAGGTGCCTCTGGTTGTTGCAGTCAACAAAATCGATAAGCCAGAAGCCGATCTGGATCGCGTGAAGAACGAACTGTCTCAGTACGGTGTTATGCCGGAAGAGTGGGGCGGCGAAGCGCAGTTCATTCCTGTATCAGCAAAAGCGGGTACCGGTATCGACGACCTGCTGAACGCTATTCTGCTGCAGGCTGAAGTCCTGGAGCTGAAAGCGGTTCGTAAAGGTATGGCGAGCGGCGCGGTTATCGAATCCTTCCTGGATAAAGGTCGTGGTCCGGTTGCAACCGTTCTGGTTCGCGAAGGTACGCTGAACAAAGGCGACATCGTTCTGTGTGGTTTTGAATACGGTCGTGTTCGTGCGATGCGTAACGAACTGGGTCAGGAAGTGCTGGAAGCGGGTCCGTCCATTCCAGTGGAAATCCTGGGTCTGTCCGGTGTTCCGGCTGCCGGTGACGAAGTGACCGTTGTGCGTGACGAGAAGAAAGCGCGCGAAGTTGCACTGTATCGTCAGGGCAAATTCCGTGAAGTTAAACTGGCTCGTCAGCAGAAATCTAAACTCGAAAACATGTTTGCGAACATGACCGAGGGCGAAGTTCACGAAGTGAATATCGTTCTGAAAGCTGACGTTCAGGGTTCTGTGGAAGCGATCTCCGACTCCTTGCTGAAACTGTCTACGGACGAAGTGAAAGTGAAGATTATCGGCTCCGGCGTAGGTGGTATCACCGAAACCGACGCGACCCTGGCTGCAGCGTCCAACGCCATCCTGGTTGGCTTCAACGTTCGTGCTGACGCCTCTGCGCGTAAAGTTATCGACGCTGAAAGTCTGGATCTGCGTTACTACTCCGTCATCTATAACCTGATCGACGAAGTGAAAGCAGCGATGAGCGGCATGCTGTCGCCTGAGCTGAAACAGCAGATCATCGGCCTGGCTGAAGTACGTGACGTGTTTAAATCACCGAAATTCGGTGCGATCGCGGGCTGTATGGTTACCGAAGGTACGATTAAGCGCCACAACCCAATCCGCGTACTGCGTGACAACGTGGTTATCTACGAAGGTGAGCTGGAATCCCTGCGCCGCTTCAAAGATGACGTTAACGAAGTCCGTAACGGCATGGAATGTGGTATCGGTGTGAAGAACTACAACGACGTTCGCGTTGGCGATATGATCGAAGTGTTCGAGATCATCGAAATCCAGCGTACCATCGCGTAATCTTCGTCCACAGAAGATGAACTAGCGTAGGCCGGGTAAGCGAAGCGCCACCCGGCAATAATTTCAAAAAGGGGCTTTAGCCCCTTTTTTGTCTGGAGAATTTATTATGGCGAAAGAATTTGGTCGCCCGCAGCGCGTAGCGCAGGAAATGCAAAAAGAGATCGCTCTTATCCTGCAACGCGAAATTAAAGACCCACGTCTCGGCATGATGACCACCGTGTCTGGCGTAGAAATGTCCCGTGACCTGGCATATGCCAAAGTATTCGTGACCTTCCTGAACGATCAGGACGAAGCGGCAGTGAAAAATGGCATTAAAGCGCTGCAGGAAGCCTCTGGCTTCATCCGCTCTCTGCTCGGTAAAGCGATGCGCCTGCGTATCGTGCCTGAGCTGACCTTCTTCTACGACAACTCGCTGGTCGAAGGTATGCGCATGTCCAACCTGGTAACCAGCGTGGTGAAACATGACGATGAGCGTCGTGTTAACCCGGCGGACGACAGCAAGGAGGACTGATGAGTCGTCCTCGTCGTCGCGGTCGTGACGTGCATGGCGTGCTGCTGCTGGATAAACCGCAGGGCGCATCCAGCAACGACGTGCTGCAAAAAGTGAAGCGTATTTTTAATGCCAACCGCGCAGGTCACACGGGCGCGCTGGACCCGCTGGCGACCGGTATGCTGCCGATCTGTCTGGGAGAGGCGACAAAGTTCTCCCAGTACCTGCTGGATTCCGATAAGCGTTATCGCGTTATCGCCAGGTTAGGTCAGCGTACGGATACTTCGGATGCTGATGGACAGGTGGTGGAAGAGCGTCCGGTCACCTTCAGTGCAGAGCAACTTGATGCTGCGCTGGAGAGCTTCCGTGGTGACACGCTGCAGGTGCCGTCGATGTATTCGGCACTGAAATATCAGGGTAAAAAACTCTACGAATATGCGCGTCAGGGCATTGATGTCCCGCGTGAAGCCCGTCCAATTACCGTGTATGAACTGCTCTTTATTCGCCACGAAGGTGATGAGCTGGAGCTGGAAGTGCACTGTTCGAAAGGGACCTATATCCGGACCATCATTGACGATCTGGGTGAAAAGCTGGGCTGCGGCGCGCATGTGATTTACCTGCGTCGTCTGGCGGTCAGCAAATATCCGGTCGAGCGGATGGTGACCCTTGAGCATCTTCGCGCGCTGGTTGAACAGGCAGAAGAGCAGGGGATTGCGCCGGCAGATTTGCTTGATCCATTGCTGATGCCGATGGACAGCCCGGCGGCGGACTTCCCGGTTGTTAATCTTCCTTTAACATCGTCCGTTTACTTTAAGAACGGAAATCCGGTTCGCACGACGGGAGCGCCGCTTGACGGCCTGGTTCGCGTGACTGAAGGTGATGAGGGTAAGTTTATCGGCATGGGTGAAATGGACGGCGAAGGGCGCGTTGCTCCGCGCCGTCTGGTCGTTGAATATCCGGTCGAAGGCTAACGGCGATAACAGCTCACCTTGCGATAAGCAGGGGAGACGAGTAGAATATCGCCGCTTAACGCCTGGTAAATTGTTTAACATTTTGCAGGGCGTACACTGGGATTGCTGAATTAGAGATCGGCATCCTTACATTCTTTATACTTTGGAGTTTTAAAATGTCTCTAAGCGTTGAAGCTAAAGCTAAAATCGTTTCTGAGTTTGGTCGTGGTACTAACGACAGCGGTTCTACCGAAGTTCAGGTTGCACTGCTGACTGCACAGATTAACCACCTGCAGGGTCACTTTGCAGAGCACAAAAAAGATCACCACAGCCGTCGTGGTCTGCTGCGTATGGTTTCTCAGCGTCGTAAACTGCTCGACTACCTGAAACGTAAAGATGTTGCACGTTACACCGCGCTGATCGAGCGTCTGGGTCTGCGTCGCTAAGTCTTGCGAGTTTCAGAAAAGGGGGCCTGATGGCCCCTTTTTTCAACCAGACGGCAGCAATTCACTGGAAACTATTGTATTGTTGCTATAAATGATCTTCATTGCAGAGGTTCGCGCGGCTAATGAGAGGCTTCACCCATGGGGGTGTCGGTTGTCATTAGTCGCGAGGATGCGAAGAAGGTCGGGTTAAATCGTCAGCACACCGGTGGTGTGCTGTCAAACATTTAAGAAAGGACAGAATTTTGCTGAATCCGATCGTTCGTAAATTCCAGTATGGTCAGCATACCGTCACGCTGGAAACCGGCATGATGGCACGTCAGGCTACTGCTGCTGTTATGGTAAGCATGGATGACACTGCGGTTTTCGTGACCGTTGTTGGCCAGAAAAAAGCAAAACCAGGTCAGGACTTCTTCCCGCTGACCGTTAACTACCAGGAGCGTACTTACGCTGCCGGTAAAATCCCTGGTGGCTTCTTCCGTCGCGAAGGCCGTCCAAGCGAAGGCGAAACCCTGATCGCGCGTCTGATTGACCGCCCGGTTCGTCCGCTGTTCCCGGAAGGCTTCGTGAACGAAGTACAGGTTATCGCGACCGTTGTTTCCGTTAACCCTCAGGTTAACCCGGACATCGTTGCAATGATCGGTGCATCCGCAGCCCTGTCTCTGTCTGGTATCCCGTTCAACGGCCCAATCGGTGCTGCGCGCGTCGGTTACATCAACGACCAGTACGTGCTGAACCCGACTCAGGAAGAGCTGAAAGAAAGTAAGCTGGACCTGGTGGTTGCCGGTACTGAAGCGGCAGTGCTGATGGTTGAATCCGAAGCGGAACTGCTGAGCGAAGACCAGATGCTGGGCGCTGTGGTATTTGGCCACGACCAGCAGCAGATTGTTATCCAGAACATCAACGACCTGGTCAAAGAAGCCGGTAAACCACGTTGGGACTGGCAGCCAGAAGCGGCAAACGACGCGCTGAACGCCCGCGTTGCTGCACTGGCCGAATCTCGCCTGAGCGATGCGTACCGTATCACTGACAAACAGGAGCGTTATGCTCAGGTTGATGTGATCAAATCTGAAGTGACCGCGACCCTGGTTGCCGAAGACGAAACGCTGGATGCTAACGAAATTGGCGAAATCCTGCACGCTATCGAGAAAAACGTTGTTCGTAGCCGCGTACTGGCAGGCGAGCCGCGTATCGATGGTCGCGAAAAAGACATGATCCGTGGTCTGGATGTGCGTACTGGCGTACTGCCACGTACTCACGGTTCTGCGCTGTTCACCCGTGGTGAAACGCAGGCGCTGGTTACCGCGACCCTGGGTACGGCACGTGACGCACAGATCATCGACGAACTGATGGGCGAGCGCACTGACAGCTTCCTGTTCCACTACAACTTCCCTCCGTACTCCGTAGGTGAAACCGGTATGGTTGGTTCGCCGAAGCGTCGTGAAATTGGTCACGGTCGTCTGGCGAAGCGCGGCGTGCTGGCAGTGATGCCAGAAGCAGACAAATTCCCGTACACCGTTCGTGTGGTTTCTGAAATCACCGAATCCAACGGTTCTTCATCTATGGCTTCCGTGTGTGGTGCCTCTCTGGCGCTGATGGATGCAGGCGTGCCAATCAAAGCCGCTGTTGCGGGTATCGCAATGGGTCTGGTGAAAGAAGGCGACAACTTTGTTGTTCTGTCTGATATCCTGGGCGACGAAGATCACCTGGGCGATATGGACTTCAAAGTCGCGGGTTCCCGCGACGGTATCTCTGCGCTGCAGATGGATATCAAAATTGAAGGCATCACCAAAGAGATCATGCAGGTTGCGCTGAACCAGGCTAAAGGTGCGCGTCTGCACATCCTGGGCGTGATGGAACAGGCGATCAACGCGCCGCGTGGCGATATCTCTGAATTCGCACCACGTATCCACACCATCAAGATCAATCCAGACAAGATCAAAGATGTCATCGGTAAAGGCGGTTCTGTTATCCGTGCGCTGACCGAAGAAACCGGCACCACCATTGAAATCGAAGATGACGGTACTGTGAAGATCGCAGCAACCGACGGCGAGAAAGCGAAATTCGCTATTCGTCGCATCGAAGAAATCACTGCAGAAATCGAAGTGGGCCGTATCTACAATGGTAAAGTGACCCGTATCGTTGACTTTGGCGCATTCGTTGCCATCGGTGGCGGTAAAGAAGGTCTGGTTCACATCTCTCAGATCGCTGACAAGCGCGTTGAGAAAGTGACCGATTACCTGCAGATGGGTCAGGAAGTGCCGGTTAAAGTTCTGGAAGTTGATCGCCAGGGCCGTATCCGTCTGAGCATTAAAGAAGCGACCGAGCAGTCTCAGCCCGCTGCCGCGCCGGAAGCTCCGGCCGCAGAACAGCAAGGCGAGTAAGGTTGCCATTTGCCCTCCGCTCCGGCGGAGGGCTTATTATCAGGCAGGACGCCTTGTTAAGCCGCCGGGGGACAGGACGTTCATCCAATAGTTGTCTTCGGGAGTGGGAAATGAAGCCTTTTTTGCGCTGGTGTTTCGTTGCGACAGCTTTAACGCTGGCAGGATGCAGCAACTCTGCCTGGCGTAAGAGCGAAGTCCTCGCAGTGCCATTGCAACCGACTTTGCAGCAGGAAGTGATTCTGGCACGCATGGAACAAATTCTTGCCAGTCGGGCTTTAACCGATGACGAACGCGCACAGCTTTTATATGAGCGCGGAGTGTTGTATGATAGTCTCGGTCTGAGGGCATTAGCGCGGAATGATTTTTCACAAGCGCTGGCAATCCGACCTGATATGCCTGAAGTATTCAATTACTTAGGCATTTATTTAACGCAGGCAGGCAATTTTGATGCTGCCTATGAAGCGTTTGATTCTGTACTTGAGCTTGATCCAACTTACAACTACGCGCACTTGAATCGCGGTATCGCATTGTATTACGGCGGTCGTGATAAGTTAGCGCAAGATGATCTGCTGGCGTTTTATCAAGACGATCCTAATGATCCTTTCCGCAGCCTGTGGCTTTACATCGTTGAGCAGAAGCTCGATGAGAAGCAGGCAAAAGAAGCACTGAAACAGCGCTTCGAGAAATCGGACAAGGAACAGTGGGGATGGAACATTGTCGAGTTCTACCTGGGCAACATTAGCGAATCAACGCTGATGGAACGCCTCAAGGCGGACGCAACGGATAACACCTCGCTCGCTGAGCATCTCAGTGAAACCAACTTCTATTTAGGTAAGTATTACCTAAGTCTGGGGGATATGGACAGCGCTACGGCACTGTTCAAATTAGCGGTTGCTAACAACGTACACAACTTCGTTGAGCACCGTTATGCATTGTTGGAATTATCGCTCTTGGGCCAGGAGCAAGATGACCTGGCAGAATCGGACCAGCAATAGCTGACGACATAAACATCAGCCCGTAATCTTTTGATTGCCATCACCTTGACTGGTGAGGGCGTTGTTGTTCGTCAATACACCTACTTTGAGCCGGTTCACACTTTTCAATGAAAATTGCTAATCATTTTCACGATGAGCTAAGTAGACTGGCCGCCATTAATATCGAGGCACTTGTACTACATGGCTGAATTCGAAACCACTTTTGCAGATCTGGGCCTGAAGGCTCCTATCCTTGAAGCCCTTAACGATCTGGGTTACGAAAAACCATCTCCGATCCAGGCTGAGTGTATCCCACACCTGCTTTCTGGTCGTGACGTGCTGGGCATGGCCCAGACTGGTAGCGGTAAAACTGCAGCGTTCTCGCTGCCGCTGCTGAATAACATCGATCCGGACCTGCGTGCACCGCAGATCCTCGTTCTGGCTCCAACCCGTGAACTGGCTGTTCAGGTTGCTGAAGCCATGACGGAATTCTCTAAACATATGCGCGGTGTAAACGTGGTCGCCCTGTACGGTGGCCAGCGTTATGACGTGCAGTTACGCGCCCTGCGTCAGGGTCCACAGATTGTTGTCGGTACGCCGGGCCGTCTGCTGGATCACCTGAAGCGCGGTACGCTTGATCTCTCTAAACTGAGCGGTCTGGTACTGGATGAAGCAGATGAAATGCTGCGTATGGGCTTCATCGAAGACGTAGAAACCATCATGGCGCAGATCCCGGAAGGTCATCAGACCGCTCTGTTCTCTGCAACTATGCCAGAAGCGATCCGTCGCATTACCCGCCGCTTCATGAAAGAGCCGCAGGAAGTGCGCATTCAGTCCAGCGTTACCACTCGCCCGGACATCAGCCAGAGCTACTGGTCTGTGTACGGCATGCGTAAAAACGAAGCGCTGGTTCGTTTCCTGGAAGCGGAAGATTTTGATGCGGCGATTATCTTCGTTCGTACCAAAAACGCGACCCTGGAAGTGGCTGAAGCACTGGAGCGTAGCGGCTACAACAGCGCAGCGCTGAACGGCGACATGAACCAGGCTCTGCGTGAGCAGACGCTGGAGCGTCTGAAAGACGGTCGTCTGGATATCCTGATTGCAACCGACGTGGCAGCACGTGGTCTGGACGTTGAGCGTATCAGCCTGGTTGTGAACTACGACATCCCGATGGATTCCGAGTCTTACGTTCACCGTATCGGCCGTACCGGTCGTGCGGGTCGTGCTGGCCGTGCGCTGCTGTTTGTTGAAAACCGCGAGCGTCGTCTGCTGCGTAACATCGAACGCACCATGAAGCTGACCATTCCAGAAGCTGAACTGCCAAACGCAGAACTGCTGGGCAAACGCCGTCTGGAAAAATTCGCCGCGAAAGTACAGCAGCAGCTGGAAAGCAGCGATCTGGATCAGTACCGTGCACTGCTGTCTCAGATTCAGCCGACCGCTGAAGGCGAAGAGCTGGATATCGAAACTCTGGCTGCAGCACTGCTGAAAATGGCACAGGGCGAACGTACGCTCATCGTTCCACCAGATGCGCCGATGCGTCCTAAGCGTGAGTTCCGTGACCGTGACGATCGTTTCGAACGTCGTGGTGACCGCAACGATCGTGGTCCACGTGGTGATCGTCCAGAGCGTGGTGGTGAAGACCGTCCACGTCGTGAGCGTCGTGACGCGGGCGATATGGAACTGTACCGCATTGAAGTGGGCCGTGATGATGGTGTTGAAGTTCGTCACATCGTTGGCGCGATTGCTAACGAAGGCGATATCAGCAGCCGTTACATCGGTAACATCAAGCTGTTCGGTACTCACTCTACCATCGAACTGCCAAAAGGCATGCCGGGTGAAGTTCTGCAGCACTTTACGCGTACCCGCATCCTGAACAAGCCGATGAACATGCAGCTGCTGGGCGATGCGCAGCCACGCCCTGACCGTGGTGGCGAACGTCGTGGCGGTGGTCGCGGTTTCGGTGGCGAGCGTCGTGAAGGCGGTCGTAGCGAAGGTCGTGGTGGTGAAGGTCGTCGTTTCTCCGGTGAACGCCGTGAAAACCGTGGCCCACGTCGTGAAGAAGGTGCGAGCCGTCGTCGTTTTGGTGACGCGTAAACCCTGCGTTTCTGACGTAAAGTGAAATATACAGCCCCGATACATGCTATCGGGGCTTTTTTTATTCCTTTTGTACTCTTGTACTGGTACAGTGCTGCGCATTAAAATTCAAACCACATTTTTGACTGGAGTAATGGCTGTATGGCGACACTAACCACCACCCAAACATCACCTTCGCTGCTTGGCGGCGTGGTGATCATCGGCGGAACCATCATTGGTGCGGGGATGTTCTCCCTGCCTGTGGTCATGTCCGGTGCGTGGTTCTTCTGGTCGCTGGCGGCGCTGGTGTTTACCTGGTTCTGTATGCTCCATTCCGGGTTGATGATCCTTGAAGCCAACCTGAACTACCGCATTGGCTCCAGCTTCGACACCATCACCAAAGACCTGCTGGGGAAAGGCTGGAACCTGGTGAACGGGCTTTCTATCGCGTTTGTGCTCTATATCCTGACCTACGCGTACATCTCCGCGAGCGGCTCGATTCTGCATCATACCTTCTCGGAGATGTCGCTGAACGTGCCGGCGCGTCTGGCCGGGCTATGCTTCGCGCTGGGCGTGGCGTTTATTGTCTGGATGAGTACCAAAGCCGTGAGTCGCATGACGGCGATCGTGCTGGGTGCAAAGGTCATCACCTTCTTCCTGACGTTTGGCAGCCTGCTTGGGCATGTGACACCCGCGACGCTGTTTAACGTGGCGGAAGTGAACACCTCTTACACACCGTACCTGCTGATGACCCTGCCGTTCTGTCTGGCGTCGTTTGGCTATCACGGTAATGTGCCAAGCCTGATGAAATACTACGGCAAAGATCCGCGCACGATTGTGAAGTGTCTGGTTTACGGCACGCTGCTGGCGCTGGGGCTGTATGTGATTTGGCTGCTGGGAACGATGGGCAACATCCCACGTCCGGAATTTATCGGCATTGCGCAGAAGGGCGGAAACATCGATGTGCTGGTGCAGGCGCTGAGTGGCGTGCTGAACAGCCGCAGCCTGGATCTGCTGCTGGTGGTCTTCTCTAACTTTGCAGTAGCAAGCTCTTTCCTCGGCGTGACGCTGGGCCTGTTTGACTATCTGGCGGATCTGTTTGGTTTTGATGATTCTGCGATGGGACGCTTCAAAACCGCACTGTTGACCTTCCTGCCGCCGATTGTGGGCGGTCTGCTGTGGCCGAACGGCTTCCTGTACGCCATCGGCTATGCCGGACTGGCGGCAACCATCTGGGCGGCGATTGTGCCGGCGTTGCTGGCGCGTAAATCACGTAAACGCTTCGGTAGCCCGAAATTCCGCGTCTGGGGCGGCAAGCCGATGATTGCCCTGATTCTGGTGTTCGGTATCGGCAACGCGCTGGTACATGTGCTGTCGAGCTTTAATCTGTTGCCAGTGTATCAGTAAGTCTTTGTGCCGGATGGCGGCTACGCCTTATCCGGCCTACGGGTTCCTGTAGGCCCGGTAAGCGAAGCGCCACCGGGCAAAACAATGGCTACCCCACCAGCTCCTCTTTCACCTGCATCGCTAAATCAAACGAATGCAAACGTGCCTGGTGATCGAAAATCTGGCCGTTAACCATAATCTCGTCCGCCTGCGTCTCTCGCAGCACCGCTTCCAGCCCGTGACGCACTTTCGCCTTATCACCTACCAGCGACATGCTCAGCGCCTGCTGCACGCCATACTGCTCTGACGCAGACCACAGCTGATGCATATTTTCTACCGGCGGTGGAAGCTGTCCGGTTTCGCCGCGACGCAGCTTCACAAAGGCCTGCTGCATGGAGGTAAACAGGAATTCCGCGTCGCGATTGCTGTCGGCGGCAATGATGTTGATGCACACCATTGCGTATGGCTTCTCCAGACGCCCGGACGGTTTGAAGTTCGTGCGATAAAGATGCAGTGCCTGGTGCAGCATATCCGGCGCGAAGTGCGAGGCAAACGCAAACGGCAGCCCCAGTTGCGCGGCAAGCTGCGCGCTGTACAGACTTGAGCCTAACAGCCACACCGGGATCTTCTCGCCATAACCCGGCACCGGCCGCACGTGCGGGTTAGGGTCACGCGCGTCGAACCAGTCCACCAGCTCCGCCACGTCGCGCGGGAAGTTATCGATATCACCGCTCATATGGCGGCGCAGGGCACGCATGGTCGGCTGGTCACTGCCTGGAGCACGGCCAAGCCCTAAATCAATACGGCCCGGATAGAGGGTATTGAGCGTACCGAACTGCTCGGCGATAACCAGCGGGGCGTGGTTGGGCAGCATCACGCCGCCGGAGCCCAGGTGCAGGGTCGTGGTGTTTGCTGCCAGATAACCAATCAGTACCGAGGTGGCGGCGCTGGCGATGCCCACCATGTTGTGGTGCTCCGCCAGCCAGTAGCGGTGATAGCCGCGCTTTTCAGCCAGTTGAGCAAGATCGAGAGAGTGTGAAAAGGCCTCTCGCGCTGAGGAGCCCTGTGGGATCGGTGCCAAATCCAGCACCGAGAACGGAATGGTTTTATCAGTCATAACAGCTCACTTTGTCGACAGCGTATCTTTTAATAGTGCATTAAAAATGAATACACGTTGTTAACAAAGCGAGCTTTTTTTAAACCTGTAACTCCAGCCCTGCCAGTCGTTTCCAGTAACCATTGCAATCGCTGTTCGCCGTCAGCGGCAGCGGTGATGCGCCGTGTTCATTGGCGCGGAAGGCATCCAGCATCGCAAATACGCTGGTATCCAGCGGCGACAGACGCACCATATCCACCAGACCTTTCATCGACGCCAGCTCGTTGCCAAGGTTATACACGTAGCCGCTCATGGTCTGAATGCCGTTCAGGACAAATACCTGCTGATTCTCCTGAGAAAGCATACTGCGACCGTTCGGGTACTTAATGCAGCAGGTTTCACACTCGTCTTTCGGACGGTCTTCCGAGCGTGCGGTAAAGCAGCGGGCAGAGTAGGCCAGCGGCAGATGACCGTAGCTCAGCACTTCCACTTCAAACTGGTTGCGAATGCCTAACTCATCGCACTGGTCCAGCAGATTCACCAGCCAGTCGCGAGAAAGCTCCACCGGCATGCACCAGCGCGTCATTCCCTGTTTGAGCAGCAGGCGCAGGGTCACCGCGTTATAACAGTTCAGCGCATGTCCGGCGACAAACGGCAGCTTGCGTTCGGCGCACATGTTCACCACGCCCAGGTCGCTTGCTTCCAGCAGGAACTCACCGTTCTCGACGTAGCGTTTCAGTTCGCCCAGTTCGGACGAGGCCTGCACCAGCGCGAGCGTGGAGAGGACTACCTGTTTGCCGCTTCTGGCGAGGCTTTTCGCCATATCCAGCCAGTCGCCCACTTTGGTGGCGCGGCGCTTGCTGCAGACGGCTTCACCGAGATAAATCACATCGGCACTGCTGGTTGCCGCCTGCAGGTAAAAGTCTTCCAGCGTCTCTTTTGGCCAGTAGTAAAGCACCGGCCCTAATGAATATTTCATGGTTATCTCACTGCCATTTACGGTGGTACGCACCAAGCGTGGTTTGTGTGCCTTCGGACATCGCGCCAAGCGTCTCCATCCAGGCCGGTTGCGGAGCATAGTTCTGCGGGTCGGCCATGCAGCGGTCAATGGCCTGACGCCACACTTTCGCCACCTGGCTCACGTAGGCCGGGCTGCGCTGGCGTCCTTCAATTTTCACCGAGGCAATATTCGCCGCCAGCAGTTCCGGCAGCAGCTCCAGCGTGTTGAGGCTGGTTGGTTCTTCCAGCGCGTGGTAACGCTCGCCGTCGACCAGGTAACGGCCTTTACACAGCGTCGGGTAACCTGCGTTTTCACCGTCCTGGTAGCGGTCGATCAGCACGTCGTTCAGGCGAGACTCCAGCCCCTGCGGGGTTTGCTGCCAGCGAACAAAGCGGGCAGGCGAGCAGGCACCTACGGTGTTCGGTGATTCACCGGTTAAATAGGAGGAAAGATAACACCGCCCTTCGGCCATAATGCACAGGCTACCAAAGGCAAAAACTTCCAGCGGCACTGGCGTGACGCGCGCGAGTTGCTTAACCTGATGAATAGAGAGCACACGCGGCAGCACCACGCGGGCGACGTCAAAGTGTTGATGATAAAAACGCACCGCTTCTTCGTTGGTGGCGGATGCCTGAACAGAGACGTGGCGCTCAATATGCGGATAACGTTCTGCCGCATACTCAAGCATGGCGAGGTCGGCCAGGATTAACGCGTCGGCACCCAGTTGTGCCGCCATATCCACCGCGCGCTGCCAGCGGGCGTAGCCATCAGGATGGGCAAAGGTATTGATGGCAATATGCAGCTTACGGCGATGCTGATGAACGAAGTTAACGGCTTCCTGGAGCTTTTTTTCCGTAAAGTTAAGACCAGCAAAATGGCGGGCGTTAGTATCATCTTTCAGCCCGATATAGACCGCATCGGCCCCATTTTCGATGGCCGCCTTAAGCGCCGGAAGGTTTCCGGCAGGGCAGAGCAGCTCCATAATTTATCCTGATGTTGTCGATCGCAGCGATCGCAAAATTGTTAACGAACTGGGATTTTAATTAACCCATACGCGACAATTTTTGATTTAAGGCAGCTAATGGCGTATTGATGACACCAATAATGAGGTACACCGGACGACGGTTTGTTGATTTACGCCGCTATGTTCTCGCAGGGATATGGCAAAATAACAGGACTATAGATATCAGGGAGTAAAGCTCGTGCTGGATAAACTGCGTTCACGTCTCGTACAATTTGGCCCATCAATGCTGAGCGTACCGGTAAAACTGGCACCGTTTGCGCTAAAACGCCAGGTGCTGGAGCAGGTGCTGAGCTGGCAATTCCGCCAGGCGCTGCAGGACGGCGAGCTGGAGTTTCTGGAAGGCCGCTGGCTGAGTATTAATGTCCGTGATATTGGGCTGCGCTGGTTTACCTCGGTCGAGAACGACCAGTTAATTGTGCAGGAGTCCGCTGAGGCGGACGTGAGCTTTAGCGCCAATGCCAGCGATCTGCTGATGATCGCGGCACGTAAGCAAGATCCGGATACACTCTTTTTCCAGCGCCGTCTGGTCATTGAAGGTGACACGGAACTCGGCCTGTACGTTAAAAATTTGATGGATGCTATTGAGCTGGATCAGATGCCAAAAGCACTGCGTATCATGTTGATGCAAATGGCAGATTTCGTTGAGGCCGGGTTGAAAACCCCGCCGGAAAGTAAACACACTTCAGTAGGTGAGCCATGCTGATTCGAGTCGAAATTGGGATTGATGCACCAGGTATTGATGCGCTGTTACGCCGCGCTTTTGCGAGCGATGCGGAAGCTCAACTGGTTCACGATCTCCGCGAAGACGGCCTGATTACACTGGGGCTGGTTGCCACCGATGACGAAGGTCAGGTGGTTGGCTATGTTGCTTTCAGCCCGGTTACCGTTCAGGGCGAAGAGCTACAGTGGGTAGGAATGGCACCGCTGGCGGTTGATGAACACTACCGTGGGCAGGGGCTTGCGCGCCAGCTGGTTTACGAAGGGCTGGATTCACTGAACGAGTTTGGCTACGCGGCGGTTGTTGCGCTGGGTGATCCGGCGTTTTATGGTCGCCTGGGCTTCGAGCAGGCGGCGCATTACGATCTGCGCTGTCGCTGGCCGGGCACTGAATCCGCGTTCCAGGTGCATCGTCTGGCGGATGACGCGCTGAACGGGGTTAATGGTCTGGTGGAATACCACGACCATTTCAATCGCTTTTAATCAGGCTTTCGCGTAGCGCCTCAAAGGAGCCATCTCCGGTGACGAGGCGCTCTTTCTGGCGCTTTGTGAGCTGCTTAATGCGGTATTCCAGCCTGAGCGCCAGCGATCTGTCGCCCACGGCGGCAGAAAAGGCCAACTCTAATTCCCCTTTCCCCCGCAGCGCTTTTGCCCCTTTTCCCGTTTGATGTTGCAGGAAACGCCGCGCCACATCGGTGGTGATCCCGGTGTAGAGTGCGTTATCAGCCGTTCGGACAAGATAGAGAAACCAGCACACGGTATAAAGTTCAGTATGTTAAGGTGAACGCACCATAGCACGAGAGAGAACGAAAATGGAAACACTGGTCGCCATCAACCGCTGGCTGGCGAAGCAGCATGTTGTTACCTGGTGCGTGTATAGCGAAGGGGAGATGTGGTGTGCGAACGCGTTCTACTTCTACGATCCTGAGCGCGTAGCTTTCTATGTCATGAGTGAAGACAAAACGCGTCACGCGCAAATGACGGGCCAGCAGGCAAAGGTTGCAGGTACGGTTAACGGCCAGCCGAAAACGGTCGCGCTGATCCGCGGCCTGCAGTTTAAAGGGGAGATCCGTCGCCTCGACGGAGAAGAGAGCGACGCGCAACGTAAACGCTATACGCGCCGCTTCCCGGTTGCCGCTGCCTTAAACGCACCGGTGTGGGAAATCCGCCTCGATGAGCTGAAATTTACCGACAACACGCTGGGCTTTGGCAAAAAGCTGCACTGGTTACGCACCGAGCAGGCGTAGCGCTTCACGGTTAAAGGCGGGCAGATCGTCCGGGGTTCGGCTGGTGATCAACTGATCTTTATCGTTGACCACCTCCTGATCGTAAAACTCCGCGCCCGCATTTTTCAGATCGATAACGATCGGTTTCACGGCGGTGAGCTTACGCCCGCGTACCACGTCGGCGCTGATCAGCAGTTGCGGGCCGTGGCAAATGGCAAAGACCGGCTTGCCAGTGTTAACGAAGTCGCGGGTGAAGGTCACGAAGCGTTCGTCTCCGCGCAGGGAATCCGGTGAATGGCCGCCGGGTAACAGCAGGGCATCGAAATCAGACGGACTGACGTTATCAATAGATTCGTCAATCGTCACGCTGGCTTCGCCTTTGTGGCCTTTCACGGTTTTACCCGCCTCTTTCTCAATGGTGATGACCTCATGTCCCGCCTTGCGGAATGCCTCTGCAGGAGAGGTGAACTCTGAATCTTCAAACTCGTCGGTAATCAGGACTGCGATTTTTTTACCCATGGTTCCTCCGTTGTTTTCGCTTCAGACTGTTTATTTCCCGTTTGTGGTAAATACTTACCTGAACAGACTTTTAAGTGTGGTAGAGCTGGTTGAAATCGCAAACGGACAATTCTGTAAAGGGGGAGAGATGAGCCAGGTACTGATTACAGGTGCAACAGGGCTGGTGGGTGGACACCTGCTGCGGTTGCTGCTCCAGGAGCGCAAGGTGAATTACATCGCTGCGCCGACGCGTCGCCCGCTTGCTGACATATCCGGCGTCTTTAATCCCTGTGATCCCCAACTGACTGATGCGCTGGCGCAGGTGCAGGACCCGATTGATATTGCTTTTTGCTGCCTCGGTACGACGCGTCGCGAGGCGGGCAGTAAAGAAGCGTTTGTCCATGCCGACTACACGCTGGTGGTGGATACCGCCCTGACGGCGAAAAAGCTGGGTGCGAAACATTTCCTGGTGGTTAGCGCGCATGGCGCGAACGCAAGCTCGCCCTTCTTCTACAACAAGGTGAAGGGCAAGATGGAAGATGCGCTGATTGCGCAAAACTGGGAACAATTGACGATCGTGCGCCCCTCTATGCTGCTTGGGCACCGCGACGAACGCCGTTTTAACGAGTCGTTTTTCGCCCCTCTGTTCCGCATCCTTCCCGGTAACTGGAAATCCATCGAAGCACGGGATGTGGCGCGCGCGATGCTGAAAGAGGCGTTAGCTCCCTCGAAAGAGGGCGTGAACATTATTCCTTCGGCAAAACTGCGTGAAATCGCGCAGGGCGAGGCGTAAACTCCCCGAGCTTATTAAATAATACTCTCCGGGGAATGCTATGACTGGTCAGTCTTCATCTCAGGCGGCAACACCTGTTCAGTGGTGGAAGCCCGCACTCTTCTTTCTCGTGGTCATCATTGGCCTCTGGTACGTGAAATGGCAGCCGTATTACGGTAAAGCCTTCACCGCCGCCGACACGCACAGCATCGGTAAATCCATTCTCGCCCAGGCGGATTCCAGCCCGCTTCAGGCGGCGTGGGATTATGCGATGGTCTACTTCCTTGCCGTCTGGAAAGCCGCTGTGTTAGGCGTGCTGCTGGGTTCACTGATACAGGTGTTGATCCCGCGCCACTGGCTGGTGAAAACGTTAGGCCAGCCACGCTTTCAGGGCACGCTACTGGGGACGATTTTCTCTCTGCCGGGCATGATGTGCTCCTGCTGCGCTGCGCCAGTTGCGGCAGGCATGCGCCGTCAGCGCGTGTCGATGGGCGGTGCGCTGGCATTCTGGATGGGTAACCCGCTGCTCAATCCGGCAACGCTGGTGTTTATGGGTTTTGTTCTCGGCTGGTATTTCGCGTTTATCCGCCTGGTTGCAGGGCTACTGACGGTACTGGTGGTGGCGACGCTGGTGCAATATCTGGTGAAAGACAAAACGGTGGAGCCTGCGTCTGTTGAGCTTGACGTCAGCGAGCCGCAGGGCGGTTTCTTCGCCCGCTGGGGCAAAGCGCTGTGGCAGCTTTTCTGGAGCACCATCCCGGTTTATATCCTGGCGGTACTGGTGCTGGGAGCGGCGCGCGTCTGGCTGTTCCCGCATGCGGATGGCGCTATTGATAATTCTCTGCTGTGGGTGATTGCGATGGCGGTGGCAGGGTGCCTGTTTGTGATCCCAACGGCGGCGGAAATTCCAATTGTCCAGACCATGATGCTGGCCGGTATGGGCACCGCGCCGGCGCTGGCGCTGTTAATCACGCTACCGGCGGTAAGCCTGCCGTCGCTTATCATGTTGCGTAAGTCTTTCCCGGCGAAAGCGCTGTGGTTAACGGCGGGGCTGGTGGTGTTAAGTGGGGTGATTGTGGGAAGTATTGCGTTGGTTTAAAAAAAAGCCCGGTGGCGCTAGCGCTTACCGGGCCTGCAGTCAGGTGTGGATTACTTAATGTAGGTAAACGCGGTGGTGACGTGCTTCACGCCGCTCACCCGGCTGGCGATATCCGCTGCCGCTTTGCCTTCACGTTCAGTCACCAGGCCCAGCAGGAACACTTCGCCGTTCTCGGTGGTGACTTTCACGTTTGAGGATTTCACCTGGTCTGTACCCAACAACTGGGAACGTACTTTGGTGGTGATCCAGGTATCGGACGACGCCGTGCCCAGACCAATCGGCTGGCCCTGACGCACTTCGTTAAATACCTCTGACGTCCCTTCGACACCCATTGCAATCTGTTTGGCGCGGTTGGCGAGATCCATATTCGGTGCCTGGCCTGCCAGCAGCACTTTGCCCTGGTATGCCGTCACGTTGATGCGCGCTTCTTTCTTGATCTGTTCGTCTTTCGACAGCGCACTGTTAACGCGCAGCTCCAGCGTACCGTCATCAACCTGCGTGCCGACAGAGCGCGGATCGGTCGCCGCTTTGGTACCGACAGCTGCCGTACCCACAACGGCAGCCGCGATACATCCCTGAAGTAGCAGTGCAGACATCACGACTGCGAGGGTCGATAAAGCCTTCATTAGAACTCCTTAATCATCCTGGTGAGGGAAAAGCGTGTTATCGATCAAATCGCATAAACAGTTCACCGTGAGCATATGCATCTCCTGGATGCGAGCGCTACGGTGTGAAGGAATGCGGATCTCCACATCCTGCGGCCCCAGCAGACCGGCCAGCTCACCGCCGTCATAGCCGGTTAACGCAACGATGGTCATATCGCGGGTCACCGCAGCTTCAACGGCTTTGACGATATCCCGGCTGTTGCCGCGCGTGGAGATTGCCAGCAGCACGTCTCCGGTATGGCCTAAGGCGCGCACCTGCTTTGCGTAAATCTCGTCATGCAGACGATCGTTTGCAATCGCAGTTAAGACCACATTATCGGTATTTAGTGCAATAGCAGGCAAACTTGGGCGTTCTGTTTCAAAACGATTGATCATGCTGGCAGCAAAATGCTGTGCGTTGGCGGCGGAGGTGCCATTGCCACAACAGAGGATTTTGTTGCCGTTGAGCAGAGACTGGACCAGCGTCATCGCTGCGCGGGAGATCGCATCCGGCAGGGCTTCTGCCGCGGCAATCTGCGTTTGAATGCTTTCCGTGAAGCACACTTTAATTCTTTCGAGCACGTTATCCCTTTTAAATCTTAATTATGCGTCTTCGCCAAAAGCGTTTTTCAGCCAGTCGATCTCGTTTCCGGTGAAGGCTACCACATCGAACCGGCAATCCACAGTATCAAAACTCCCATTATGGCGGGCAAGCCACAAGTGGGCAGTCTGTAATAATTTATGTTGTTTGGCGAGCGTCACGCTGGCGGCAGCACCGCCAAAACGGGACGACTGTCGGAAACGCACTTCTACAAACACGGTGACCTGACCATCTTTCATAATCAGGTCGATTTCGCCGCCACGTCCACGCACGTTCGCGGCGATAAAGCGCAGTCCTTTGCCTTCAAGCCAGCGACGCGCTTTTAACTCCCACGCATCGCCGGTCTGTTTGCGGCTTAACTGGCCGGGACGATCTGCCCCTGCTGGTATTTGAGCCATGATAACTTCCTGTTAATCACACAATCCTGAGTGGCGGTCAGATCGCCGGTGTTGCCGTTAAGCTCAAAGCCCGGCACCTGACGCATCTGGGTAAAGTGGTTTGCCAGCGCCCATGCATCCACGCCCATGGCGTACAGACGCGCCAGAGAGTAGTCGTTACGCACTGCGCTCAGCGCCTGCTGCATCAGCGCCGGGTTGCTGCCCGCCAGCATGGGGATCTCGCTGTACTGCAAGCCTTCCATTTCCAGACGGAAATCCGGGCCTGCCGTGCCTTGCGCGCTGCGCGAGCTGGCATAGAGCGTTGCACCGCTCTGGCTGCCATTACGCATCGCGATCATTGGCTTGATAAAGGCGATCTCTTCCGGTGTGGCAACGATATAAGCCGCATCCACTTTGCCGCCACCGCTGATCTGCGCATCGGTTGGCGGGGCAGGGATAGTCAGGCCACCGATGGTCACGCTCTGCTGCTGCGGCAGGCTTGCGGTGACCGGACTACCGTTGAGCGCAATACCCGCGCCGCCGTTTACGCCTGCTCTCAGTTCAGAAGCAGAGCCAAATTTCTGCTGCAGCACTACGCCGCCGCCGATCTTCTGCCACTCTTCGGCAAACGCAGTTGCCACGCGGTCACCCAGTGCACTGCGTGGGATCAGCAGTAAGGGGGCCTGTTTCCCCTGCTCGTGAATGTGACGTGCTGCATCGCGGGCTTCGTCTTCAGGAGAAAGCGCGAAATAGCAGATGTTAGCGCGATTCTGCACCTGCTCAGGCTGGTTGAGCGCCAGCACGTTCAGCGTGGTATTGCTTTTCATCAGCGCTTCGACGTTATTTTTCAGCAGCGGGCCAACAACGATACTGGCCCCGTCCTGCTGAACCTGCGCCAGAACCTGGTCAAGCGGCTGTGCGCTGGTGTCGTAAATTTTCAGCTCAGCACCAGGGTTAGCGCTGGTGGTTGCAACAGCCTGTGGCTGTGCTGCCGGTTGCTGTTCTGGCTGAGTTGTCTGCGGTGGCGTCTGTTCCGCATCGACCGGAGCCTGAACGGCAGGTGCAGGTGCCGCAGCCGGAGGCGTGGTCGGTGCCGTGACCGGGTTCTGTATTGTGCCCTGCGCAGGCGTTTGTGCAGTGGTCAAATCGCTGGTCTCTGCCGCAGAAGGGCTGACAACATCGTTCACATTCGCTGCCTGCGCCGCCTGCATTGGAACCGCACTGCCGGTCACCGCAGTCGTACCGTTTTTCGCGGCTTCAAAACCCTGCTGAATGGTACGACCAAACACCGCTGCCTGGCCGTTCAATGGCAGTAGCAGGGCGATTTTGCTGGTGGACGCGGGTTTAAAGTTCTGCACATTCACCAGCTGCGTTGGCAGCATTTTGGCACCAGGATTTTGCGGATAGCGGGTCTGCCAGTCGGTGATACCGGCTTTCAGCATGTTGGGATCGCTGCGGTTGTTGAACCACATTTGCTGTAGATCCAGCCAGCCCTGCAGCACGTTCTCATCCGCGTTAATGACCAGAGTCTGGGCTTGTTCCTGGGTCATGGAGGCCAGCGCCTGCCAGGTGGCATCGATATTTTTTTGCTTATCCGCACCGCTAAGCAATGGCTCTTGCGCGATCAACGCGCGAAGAAGTTGCAGCGAAGGACGGCCCTGCTCCGCCGTGATGCCCGCCTGCCAGAAGCGGGCCTGCTGGTTTTTATCCAGCGCGCTCAGGTCAATGCTGCCGAGGGTCTTTTTCGCCGCCGCGTAATCTTTCTGCGCCACTTTCAGCTCGGCAGACAGTAAGCTCTGCTCACGACGCTGTGTGTCGTTAAGATCCTGCGGCAACTGGTTGAACAGTTCGGCGGCCTGCTGCGTTTTGCCTTCTTTCAGCAGTGCACGAATGGCGAGTAATTGCCAGTTGATCCTGGTATCATTTGAGCTCTGCGACATTTGTTGCAGATAAAAGCCAGAATCAGCCTGAGCGGAACCCTGCATATGGGCAGTGCTCTGGTCGGGTGCCTGGGTGCCACAGCCTGCAAAGATCAGGGCTGCCAGCAGAAGCGGCACGCTGCGCGCGGCTTTTGTTCGAAGAAACGTTAACGGTACCATACTGTATCCAGTGATTTTTTACGCAATGCTCAATATTAAATCGGCAATACGGACTAAACAATGAAACAACACGAAACGGCAGATAATTCTCAAGGCCAGCTTTATATTGTACCTACTCCTATCGGGAATTTGTCTGATATTACCCAACGTGCGCTGACCGTATTGCAAGCTGTTGATTTAATTGCCGCTGAAGATACCCGTCATACGGGGCTACTGCTGCAACACTTCGCAATTAACGCCCGTTTGTTTGCCCTGCACGATCACAATGAGCAACAAAAAGCCGACACGCTGGTCGCGAAGCTGAAAGAGGGGCAGAACATTGCGCTGGTCTCCGACGCGGGGACGCCGCTGATTAACGATCCTGGCTACCATCTGGTGCGTACCTGCCGTGAAGCGGGCATCCGCGTGGTGCCGTTGCCGGGGCCGTGTGCTGCCATTGCGGCGCTAAGCGCTGCGGGTCTGCCGTCCGATCGTTTCTGCTATGAAGGTTTCCTGCCAGCTAAATCCAAAGGCCGTCGCGATGTGTTAAAAGACCTGGAAGCCGAACCGCGCACGCTGATTTTCTACGAATCCACCCATCGTCTGCTGGAAAGCCTGGAAGACATGGTCACCGTCTGGGGCGAAGGCCGCTACGTGGTGCTGGCGCGCGAGCTGACCAAAACCTGGGAAACCATCTACGGTGCGCCAGTGGGTGAACTGCTGGCGTGGGTGAAGGAAGACGAAAACCGTCGCAAAGGCGAAATGGTGCTGATTGTTGAAGGGCATAAAGCGGAAGAGGATGCCCTGCCAGCCGATGCGCTGCGCACGCTGGCGCTTCTGCAGGCAGAATTGCCTCTTAAGAAAGCGGCTGCGCTGGCGGCTGAGATCCATGGCGTGAAGAAAAATGCGCTGTATAAGTATGCGCTGGAGCAGCAGGGGGAGTAAATTTTTACTCGTTTGTTTTGCCGGGCAGAGCTGCGCTTGCCCGGCTTATAAACTTGAAACTATCAGCATCAATCCCGGAAAAGACAAATAAGCATATCTGTCCGGCATTTTTCTACATTGAGCAATAAAGACAAGACGTTTTTGGATGTAACCAAAGGAAGGACGCCGGCACTTTCGTTGAAACTTTTCTTTCTCTCAATGCCGAAAACGCTTGTTGCTTGCCTTCACCTGCAACCAGCAACAATACTTCTTTTGCCGCCAGTATATCTTTCAAGCCTAGTGTAATGCCTTGCTCGACAGGTCTGTCGGCCTGTTTAAGCATATCGTGCAAGCGAGTACGCTCATCAAGAGAAGTAATATGACAAGCAGGCTCCAGCCATTCATCCGGTTCGTTTAGACCCAGATGCCCGTTTTTGCCAATGCCTAACACACAAAGATCTAAACCACCACACTCCGCAATTTCCCTGACAACGCGGGCCGACTCTTCGTGATCCGCTTTGTCGGGTGTAAACGCTATATAACGCTCAGGCTCAATGCCGAGTGGCTTAAGAAGATGCAGTTGCAGGAAAGCCTCGCAAGTCGCAGGGTTATCAGGTGCTAAACCTACCCATTCATCCAGCTTTACAAAGGTCACTCGACTGACATCTGCCTTTTCTGATTTTACTTTGTCAACGAAACGTTGATAGGTCAGTAATGGGGTTGCCCCCGTAGCCACGCAAATCACCGCATCGGGCTTACGCTGAACCAGTGCCAGTAATTGCTCGCTGGCGGCTTCGCTAACGCTTTCATAATCAGGATATTCCTGAAAAGAGATCATGTTCATTTAAAGAACTCCGAATGCCGAGCCGGCAATGGCCAGCACAAACGTAATGGCAATCAGCAGGACAGGATGCGCTTTCTTCACACGCAGCAGGTAATACATCAGCAAGGTATATCCCATCGGTAAAATATTGGGGAATACCTTGTCGAAGAAATCCTGCTGGAGTGCAACATTATGGGTGCTGTCGATGGCAAACGTAGTCACTACATTGATATGGACGTACGAGGCGATCAGTCCGCCAATAACCGTAATACCCAGTATGGTTGCCGAACGGGCAATCATCTGCGAATTTTCCCGCACCTTATCAATCGCCTTGATTCCGACGGTGTATCCAACATGCGTCCAGCCGACACGCAGGAAGAAAATCGCGAGATAGACGGCGAAGAAAAGGATGGGTCCCAATAAATTTCCCTGGCTGGCAAATGATGAGCAAATCCCGGCCATAATCGGCAGCAATGTAAACCAAAAAATTGCGTCACCAATCCCGGCAATTGGCCCGAAGAGAGCCACTTTCAACCCTTTTATCGTGCTGCGGTTTTCACCTTTCTCTTCCATTGAGATCAGCAAGCCCATCAGGAAACCCACCAGATTTGGATGGGTATTAATAAATTCCAGATGATCTTTCATTGCGGCGCTCAGACCATCTTTATCGTCTTTGTAGATCTTTTTGAGAATGGGCAGCATAGCCCAGGTAAACCCACCAGCCTGCATACGTTCGTAGTTAAAACTTGCCTGAAGCAAAGAAGAGCGGAATCCCAGGCGAGTAATATCTTTTTTACTGATTTCAGATCCCATTGCTGTAGTCCTCTTCATCGTTTTTTACGCTCGCAGCTGGAGGCTGGGCGGCATTTCTGGATTTAGCGTTAAAGAACTCATACACCGCGAACCCGGCACCCAGTACGGCGACAGGCAGCAAATTACTGACCTGGATATAACAGACGAACAAAAACCCGGCGATCAGATAAGGGATATACTGTGCTTTAAACATCACGCGAAGCAGCAAACCAAAGCCCACCGCAGGCAGGATACCGCCTGCGACTTCAAAGCCATGTGTAAGCCAGCCGGGCATGGCTTTTACCAGAGCCTGCATTGCGCCCTGTGCAAGGTAGGTACAAAGAAAAGCGATAATGGCGTAAGTGCAAGCGACAATGAGCGTTGTCGTCCAGTTGAGACGAGCAAATGCCGCAGTATTAGCCTCCTTCGCACATTTATCCGCCCTGGACATAAACAGTGAAAATGCCGAGTAAAAGAACAGGATGACGTACTGCATCAGCAGGCTAAATGGCAGACCAAGTCCGATGGCTGTTTTAGCGTCAACCCCCGTTGACCAGGCGATAACTGTGGTCATTACCCCAGCCATGATGGGATTGGGCGGCTGCACGCCTCCGGCCGGGGTTAGCCCGGCAAAAGCCAGTTCAGTCAGGCCGCCGGTGATCAAGCCAATATGGATATCGCCCAGAATCGCGCCTGTAAGTGTACAAACGATGATAGGGCGAAATAGAAAAAGAGCTTCCAGCCAAAAATCGATTCCCAAAATGAAGACTAATGCTGCCAGAGATAGACCCTGAACTAATGTTATTTCATGCATTTTATTGCCTCGTAATCGTGACCCGTTTTTTAGAATGTCGAGACAGCACAATTAGTCAGGAATGCCTTCTTTCGCATCACCAGGCACATCCTGAATAAAGATGTTTACGCCACTTCGTTTAATAAAACGAAGATCGTTCAGATCGTTATCGTCGACATAAACTTTGCTGCTGATTTGTCTCTTACCTTCAGAAAAATGCATATTCCCCACGTTGACATCTTTCAGCGATACGCCACCTTCAATCAATTTTTTCACTGTTTCAGGCGTTCGACAGATCAGGAAAATTTTTTGATGTGGGGCGGCCTTAGCGATAATGGCCGTGGTTTTTTCAACAGAGAAAAACCGGATACCAAAACCATAGGTTTCTGCTGTTATTCCCATTAGCTTTTGCTGGATTTCGTCTTTTGCCACTTCATCATCAACGACTATCAACAAGTTCGCGCCAATTGTGGATGTCCAGGTCACACCTACCTGTCCATGTACCAGGCGATTGTCGATGCGAGTCAATAAAATATTCGGTGTACTCATATCCTCTGCTCCTAAACATTTTCTGGTGTTTACACATTTACACCGTCACAGGGTTCAACGTTAATTTATCCGCCGAACCGCAAACGATAATTTTGCTTCTGACCACTTCTTTCATCGCGTCCATGCCAACGCGCATGTAGAAACGTGGATCGTTACCCTGTGGATTTTCGGCAAACCAGGCTTTGACCGCGTCAGAGAAGGCGATTTTCAGCTCGGTTGCCACGTTAACTTTGCAAACGCCCAGCTCGATGGTGCGGCGAACATCATCATCCGGCACATCACTTGCGCCGTGCAGCACCAGTGGAACCGTCACTACATCACGGATCTCGGCCAGTCGCTGGAAGTCGATTTTAGGGCGTTTGGTATACAGGCCATGCGCGGTTCCGATGGCGACGGCAAGGCTGTCGACGCCGGTCAACTCAATAAAGCGTTTTGCTTCCTGTGGGTCGGTCAGAAACGCGCTTTCGGCGTCGACGCTCATGTCATCTTCTACACCGCCCAGACGGCCCAGTTCGGCCTCGACGCTGCAGTCGTTGAGGTGGCAAAAATCAACCACGGATTTCACCAGCTTCACGTTTTGCTCAAACGGATAATGACTGCCGTCGATCATCGCACTTCGCACGCCAGCGTGGACCTTGCGACGAATATCGTCCAGTGATTCGTGGTGATCGAGATGCAGCGCCAGCGGCATGTCGTAGGTGATAGAGTACGCACTGCACAGGGCGTAGATCTCTTCGAGCGCAATATGTTTAAAAGTGCCCGGCGTGCCGGCGAGGATCACTGGCGAACGCATTTCGCTACACACTTCGAGGATCGCCTGGATCGTTTCGGCATTATGGATGTTAAATGCAGGAACGGCGTAACCTTTTGCCTGTGCATCCTGCAGAAGATATTTAGTTGAGATAATACTCATGATGCGATCCTCTTAAGCCTGCCACGGATGAATAATCACGCCCTGCACCACACGGTTGACTGTGCCGCTGGCTGATGGCGAATCCGGGGTGTTGCCTACATTCAGGGACTGGGTCAGGGCAAAAACCTGGGCGTACATCAGGAAGCAGAACGCCTGCTCCACATCGATAAACATGCGTGAAGGCGGCAGCAGAATATGCGGGCCCGCTTCGATGACCGGATCGGTTTCGGCGGCAATGGCGACCACGTGCATGGCCTGACGATCGCGGCGCAGCTCTGCCAGCAGATCCAGATCGTATTGACGGGTATACGGATGGCTGGAGACAAACACGACGACCAGCGTTTTGTTATCTATCAGTGACTTCGGCCCGTGGCGGAAACCGGTGGGGGAATCATAGAATGCCGCCAGTTTGCCTGCGGTCAGCTCCAGCACTTTCAGCGCCGATTCACGCGCCGCGCCCTGTAGTCCACCGCTTCCCAGATAGACGATCCTTTTCCACGGATCGTTGCCGAAGACGCCGTGGCTGAAATCCCCGAGTGAGGTGAGGATCGCCTGACAGCGATCGGCCACGTCCCGGAACGTTGTGCTGTTGATCCGCTCCGGTGCAAATACGGCCAGGCAGCTTGCCATCATGGTGGTAATGCTGCTGGTCATCGCGAACCCGCGATCGTGCGTTTCAGCTGGCATCAGCAGTGCATAAGCGTTATCACTGTCGACGGCATTCTGGTACAGGCTTCCCGCCTCATTGCAGGTAATCGACAGGTGATAGCACTCCGGCACAAACTGGTCCGCCAGCTTAACGGCGGCTACGCTTTCAGGGCTATTGCCGGAACGGGCAAAAGAGACCAGCAGCAGTGGGTGTGCGGGGCTGAAGTAATCCATCGGGTTCGTGACCAGATCGGTCGTCGGTACGGCGGTGATGTTTTTACCGGTGTGGCTGGCGAGCCATGGCGCAATAATGTCGCCGATAAATGCGGAGGTGCCAGCGCCCGTCAGCACAATCTGCAGATCGTCCTTGCGCAGCAATGGCGTCAGGAAACTGTCGATCGACGAACGCAGGTTATCAATATTATTGAGCGAGCGGACCCAACAGGCGGGCTGCTGCAGTATCTCTTCTTCGGTCCAGGTGCCGGTGGTCGTGGCGGTTTTGATTTCTGGCATAACTCAGTCCTTAGTCTTGTGAATTCCACATCAGACGCTGGTAAACGTGCCGATGTCTTTCGTTTCGTTTCACTTGTTCACTTAATCAGTTAAATAAAATCTATAGAAAAGAAATCGAAAGTTCAACAAAAGAAAAGAAATAAAACGAAAAGTGTGATCGTAAAAGGAAAGCGAAGAATTAAGGAAAGGAAAAGAAAGGCCTTACGATCTTATGTCGTAAGGCCAATGGGGCACACAATGAAAGGGCTAAAGGGGGAGAGCCTGGCCCTGAATCCAGATCTGCTGGAGGAGTAAATCTCCGCCCAGCGCGATGATATTTGCGCGTTTGCCCGGCACTAACGATCCGAGATGTCTATCAATACCCAAAAGGCGGGCAGGATGTAGTGAGGCCATATGGATAGCGTCTTCGGCTGTTATCCCCGCGTGTTCCACCATATTTCGCACCGCGGCATCCAGCGACAATGTGCTGCCCGCCAGCCCACCGGAAGCGGTACGGACCACGCCGTTTTGCATCATGACCTCTTCGCCGCACAGCGAATACTGTCCGTCGGGCATACCTGCAGCCTGCATGGCATCGGTGATCAGTACTACCCGTTCTTTCGCACAACAGCAGCACAACTGCATCGCACCAGGGTGGACGTGATGCCCATCAGCGATCAATTCCAGCCATGCGCGTTTATCCGTAAGCCCTGCGCCCACCATGCCAGGTTCCCTGTGGTGCAGCCCCGTCATGCCGTTATAGCAGTGCACCAGCCCGTCAGCGCCTGCGTCAAAAGCAGCACGGGTTTGAGCATACGTGGCGGCGCTGTGTCCGAGCATGACCCGTATGCCTCGCTGTTTAAGATGGCGAATTGCCCGCAAAGCGCCGGGTTTTTCCGGTGCCAGCGCCACCACGCGTAACGTATTTTGCGAGACTGCAATCAGCGCATCCAGCTCGGGGATCTCCAGCTCCCGGAACAGCCCTGGCGGATGTGCCCCTTTGTTCTGCGGGGTAAAGTACGGGCCTTCCAGATAACTGCCCAGAACCTGTGCGCCAGGGCCACCGGACTGACAGCGTCGGGCAATTCGCGTTAGCGCCGCGTGAATGGTTTCCAGCGGCGCAGTGACGGTGGTCGGTAAAAATGCGCCTGCACCTTCACGCGCCTTATGCATAGCCAGAGTGTCCAGTACATCGGGTGCATCATCCATGACATCCACGCCCGCACCGCCGTGATCATGGGTATCGATATAGGCCGGGCAAAGCAGTTCAGCATCGCGGGTGGTCACGCCCGCAGGGATGGGTTCAATCGCCGTGATGACCCCATCTTCAATACGGAGCTGGTGGTCTTCAAGCCAGCCCTGTTCGGTAAGCAGACGACGCGCACGAAGCCGTTGGCTCATATCCCTTCCTCAGCGGGCGTTTCCTCACGGCAGCGTCCCAGTTCATCCACCAGGCTGGTCAGGCCGCGATGGCCACACTCCAGCGCCTGCAGGCGAAACGCTTCGCTGCTTAACCCGTCGCGCTCCAGCACCATCTCAAGCAAAAGCTGAAGATTAGTGCCGGTAATGACTTCGCAACCCGGTCTTTGCATGGCGAGCGTAGAAGCAACACGAAACGGCGTCCCGCCCAGCAGATCGGTGAGAAACACGATATCGTGTTGTCCGTCCAGGTCGCTCACCGCCTGCTCAAGCTGAGCGGTTAGCAGCGCGGTCGTTGACGTTTCAGGAAAATCTATGGCGATAAACTGCGGCTGTTCGCCGAGGATCTGCTTCATCGCTTGCTCAAGCCCGCTGGCAAAACCACCGTGACCCGTCAAAATAATGCCTAACATCGGAACCTCTTTGCTTTTACAGGAAGTGACAGAATTTACCGACAACGCCCAGCACCACGGTGATACCAATCAGGCGCAGCGGGCTCCAGCCACGGCGTACCAGCCAGAACATGGCCAGGGTGTAGACCAGTGGCAGGAAGGCAGGCATCAGCTTGTCGATCACGTCGGTTTGTAGTTTGACAACCGCATCACCCGCTTTGATTTCGAGCGTCGTATTAAGGCGGACATAGGTTGCGACCAGTGCGCCGATCACCGTCATCCCGACGATGGAGGCCGCGTGCCCGACCTTCCTGGTGTTGGCTTTAATCAGTGGGATTGCCGCAACGCCCATACGATAAGCGTAGTGCGCCAGACCAAAACGCAGGCCGAGATGCACCACGTTAAACAGCACGATGAAAACTACGGCACCAAGAATGGAGCCTTGAAGCGCCAGGCTGGCACCAATACCGCCGCAGATGGGCAGTAGCGTCAGCCAGAACATAGCGTCACCGATACCGCCGAGCGGCGCACCCACGGCAATTTTGGTGCTCTGAATGCTGTTTACATCCTGCTTGGAGCGTTCCATCGCCAGAATAATGCCGATAACGAAGGTCACCAGGAATGGGTGAGTGTTGAAGAAGCCCATATGGCCCTTCATGGCGCGCGCCAGATCCCGCTTGTTGGTGTGGATTTTTTTCAGCGCGGGCAGTAACCCATACAGCCAGCCGGAGGCCTGCATACGTTCGTAGTTAAACGAGGCCTGCAAAAGCATGGAACGCCAGGCTACGCGGTTAATATCCTTTTTCGTCAACTCGGCACCGATGTTTTGGTCTTCATAGACGTTTTCATTTACGCCGGTGAGCAAAGTCTCTTCGCTTTCGGACACGCCCGGCAACGTTGTGTGATTAGATGCCATCTTCGAATTCCTCTTTCTGGGCTGCAGGGGCCGTCGGTTCAGGCGATTTACGCAGCAGGTCGATTAGCGCCATTGCCAGCGCGGCGGCTGCAATCGCCAGTACAGGCAACTTGAGCCAGGCGGCGGCAACAAAACCGATAATGAAGTAAGGGATGTAGACGTTTTTCATCATGATCTTCAGCAATACGGCGAAGCCGATGGCTGGCATGATGCCGCCCGCGACACCGAGGCCGTCAATCAGACGCTCCGGCAGGACATCAATGGCGGTTTTCGCATGTTCCGCACCGAAGTAAATTGGCAGGAACGCGCACAAAAAATAGAAAATACCGAGTGCCAGCAGCGCCAGATAGTTGACCCGCTCAATACCGTGGGTATCGGCATTGGCGGCCATGCGATCGCAGCGGGACATGACGCCGGACATCACCGAGAACAGGAAAGTAATCCCCATCTGCACCGCGACGGCAAACGGGACGGCGACGCCAACGGCGACATCCGGTTTTACGCCCGTAGTAATTGCGAATGTCGTACCCACAATGGTGCCGATAATCACGTTTGGCGGCTGTGCGCCTGCCAGCGGAGCCAGCCCCATCCAGACCAGCTCTAACGTACCGCCGGTTAAAATACCGGTATGCAGATCGCCCAGAATCAAGCCGACCAATGGCCCTAGCACAACCGGGCGGTGCATGTGTGTTAACCCGTTAAACATATCCAGGCCCGCGATAAAGGCGAGAAGGCCCAGTGCGAATGCCTGCAACAGACTGATTTCCATTGTGAATCCCTCAAAGCAGTTTAAAGAGATCCAAAGCAGTTTCTGTTGGAACGCCCTGAACGAAGCATTCCACTCCGGCAGTTTTCAGGCCGTTGAACGCGGCGATATCGTTCGCGTCGACAGATACCGTTTTGGCAATTTGTTGTTTGCCATTGGCGTAGTGCATGTTTCCTACGTTGATACGGGTAATGGGCACGCCACCCTCAACCAGCGTTAAAAAATCGGCGGGTGATTTGCAGACCAGCAGGATTTTCTGACGGTCGGCGGCGCGGTGAATGTTGTCGATCACTTTTTGCAGCGACCAGAAGCGAACGGCAATCCCTTCCGCAAGCACCATTTCCATCAGGTTTTGCTGAACCGGATCGTCTGCAACCTTATCATTTGCCACCAGCACCAGGTTTGCCCCCGCAAACCCGACCCACTGCACGCCCACCTGACCGTGAATCAGACGTTCATCAATGCGGCATAAGACAATGTTTGGCATAGCGTTTTCCTCTTTTTAATTATGTGTTTTGAGTCGTTACGCCTTCGCAGGCGGCATGGTACTGCTGAAGTATGTCCTGAATGTGGTCGATGATGAGTTCCCGTGGTGTTGACTTGAGAGCACCCTCGCGAACTTTGCTGTACTGCAACGGCAGGTACTGGCTAATTAGCGGCAGCGGGATCGGTTCATCCACCAGGTTGCGTACCAGTCGTTCAAAGGCGTCGTCAATCTGGCTGTCGGGCCAGTAATAGCGCACGCGGTCGGAGTAGCTGTAGCCGCGCGCCAGGCGTCGGGCATTACCGTCACCGTGGTAATGGCTTTGCCAGTATTCCGGCCGGTCAAGCATCACGTTTTCCAGCACATGGCGCAGGCCAGAGCTGGCTTTTGCAGGCAGCAATTCTTCTTCAATGGCGGCCAGTGAGAACAGCGCTTCGCGCAGGGCGAAGGTCAGGGCAGGGCCAACTTTCAGGATGGCAAAGTGATCTTTCACCAGTTGACGAAGCGCCTGTGGTGTCTGGTAATCGGTGGAGTGCGCTTCAAACACCAGCGTGTCGTACGCTTCCACCATTTTGCTCAGCGCGACGGCTTTGTGTGGCTGATAATCGCAGACGTGCGCGTGGTCAAATTCGACGCCGGGCTGAACCACCAGACCAATAATGCGCGGCCAGATGTCGCTCAAGCCCTCTTTTTCGAATGCGTGGCGGTGCGCTTCAAGCGTGGCGCGGGCCGCGTCTGGCGTGGTGACGTCGAGTTCGGTCAGCGTCTCGTGTGCGCCGCCGGGAACGGGGACCTCTGTACCGATAACGTAAACCAGATCCGATGTACCAAACTGTTCGCGGCAAGTCTTTTCGGCGATTTTCGCCAGACGAGCTGCACGTTGCGCGACGATTGCATCGGTTAACGGTACCGGATCGTCTTCACAGGACATGCTGCAGTCGAGATGGATCTTTTTGAATCCGGCAGCAACATAGCTTTTGATCAGATCGTCGGCATTTGCCATCGCCTGATGCGCAGGCAAATTTTGCCACCGGTTAGGCCCTAAATGATCGCCCCCGAGGATCAGCTGTGATGTCGGCAAACCGAGTGACGCGGCCAACTGCCAGACAAACCCGTGAAAATCAGCGGGCGTCATACCGGTATAGCCGCCAAACTGATCCACCTGGTTGGAGGTGGCTTCAATTAATAACGGCGTCTGATGCGAATGCGCGTAACGAATCGCAGCTTCAAGTACCAATGGATGTGCGGAACAGACGGCATAAATCCCGTTTGCATTCCCCCGTTTATGTTGTTCCACCATTTCTGTCAGATGTTTCACTTTCCTCTCCATTTCGGATGGTGATGGTATTCATCTTTCGTTTTGTTTCATTTAATCCTGCATCATGGTGGTATAAAAATAAAACGAAAGATAATAGTTTTCCGATCTGTTTCACAAAAGAAACATAATGAAAGGTTTCAGCCGCTGGTATGCTTGTGTCTGATGGCCAGACAGGACTTGCATTCCCGTAAAAGAAAGGCCTTAATAGGCAAAACGAAATGAAACGAAAGTTTATTTACTAAGGAGCTCGCATGAGCAGCACCGATTCATCCGCAGAAAAACGCATCACCGGCACCAGTGAAAGGCGAGAGCAGATTATTCAGCGGTTGCGGGCGCAGGGAAGCGTGCAGGTTAACGATCTTTCTCATTTATACGGTGTGTCGACGGTGACGATCCGTAACGATCTGGCCTTCCTGGAAAAGCAGGGGATTGCCGTTCGCGCTTACGGTGGAGCGCTGATTTGCGAAGGGAATGCGCCTGGCGTTGAGCCTTCCGTTGAGGATAAAAGCTCGCTTAATACGGCGGTCAAACGCAGCATCGCCCAGGCCGCTGCCGCGTTGGTAAAGCCAGGACACCGTATCATTCTGGACTCCGGCACCACGACGTTTGAAATCGCCCGTATGCTGCGCCAGCATACGGATGTGATTGCGATGACCAACGGCATGAATGTCGCAAACGCGTTGCTGGAAGCGGAAGGGGTGGAATTGCTGATGACCGGCGGGCATTTACGCCGTCAGTCGCAATCTTTCTACGGCGACCAGGCGGAGCAATCATTACAGAATTACCATTTTGACCTGCTGTTCCTGGGCGTCGACGCCATCGATCTCGATCGCGGTGTAAGCACGCATAACGAAGACGAAGCCCGTCTGAATCGCAAAATGTGCGAGGTGGCAGAGCGCATTATTGTGGTCACAGACTCCAGCAAGTTTAACCGCTCAAGCCTGCATAAAATCATTGATACGCAACGGATTGATATGATTATTGTCGATGAAGGCATTCCGGCAGAAAGTCTGGAAGGATTACGCAAAAGCGGGATTGATGTGGTGCTGGTTTAAAGGCTCGGTGCAGTTTTTACCCTCTCCCCTGTGGGGAGAGGGCAGGGTGAGAGGACATCACGTCACCGGTGCCGGGTTAAACACCGCCAGCTGATTATGTAATCCCCATTGGTCGGAGAAGGTTTTCTTCCTGCCGCTCGCCACATCCAGAATGAAGTGGAACAACTTCCAGCCTACCTCCTCAATGCTCTCTTCCCCGGTGGCGATGGTGCCCGCGTTGATATCCATTAAGTCATACCAGCGGTTTGCCAGTTCGGTACGCGTCGCCATCTTGATGACCGGCACTGCCATCAGGCCATACGGCGTGCCGCGTCCGGTGGTGAAGACCTGCACCGTAATGCCGGATGCCACCTGCTGTGTGCCGCAAACAAAATCACTGGCTGGCGTTGCCGCATAAATCAGGCCGCGTTTGGTTGGGCGCTGGCCGGGAGAGAGCACTTCCACAATGGCGCTCTGCCCGGATTTGGCAATCGAACCGAGGGCTTTTTCCACCACGTTTGCCAGGCCGCCTTTTTTATTTCCCGGAGACGGGTTGGCGCTGCGGTCGGTTTTACCCATGTCGAGATAGTTATCGTACCAGGCCATCTCTTCCAGCAGGCGCTTGCCAACCTCTTCGTTGACAGCGCGCGGCGTAAGAAGATGGATGGCATCACGCACTTCGGTGACTTCGGAGAACATCACCGTGGCACCGCAGCGGACGAAAAGGTCGGACGCATACCCCACCGCCGGGTTAGCGGTGACGCCGGAAAACGCATCGCTGCCGCCGCACTGGGTACCCACCACCAGGTCAGAAGCCGGGCAGGTTTCGCGCTGGCGCGTGTTGAGTTTGTCCAGATGACGTTCCGCCACCTGAAGAATATCGTCGACCATCGAACGAAAACCGACGTGGTGTTCGTCCTGCAGACGCACGATGCTGGCATCGTCTGCCGGAATCGCTTTCACATCCTCGGTGCCCTGCAGCAGACGTTCTGGCTGTAGTTTTTCACAGCCGAGGCCAATCACCATGACCTCGCCGCCAAAGTTCGGGTTCAGCGCGATATTGTGAATGGTACGAATAGGCACGACCGCTGCGGGCGCGTTGATCGCCACGCCGCAGCCGTAAAGGTGGTTAAGACCCACCACGCCGTCCACGTTCGGGTATTTCGGCAGCAGATCGCGTTCGATGATTTTCACCACGTAATCGACCACGCCCGCCACGCAGTGCACGCTGGTGGTAATGCCGAGCAGGTTTTTGGTGCCGACGCTGCCGTCCGCGTTGCGGTAGCCTTCAAAGGTATACCCTTCCAGCGGTGGCAGTGGTTCAGGTACGCGGGTCGCCAGTGGCAGGGTGTTCAGCGGCGGCGCTTTAGGCAGCTCAACCAGCGACTCCTCAATCCAGCTTCCCTGCGGGATGGCGCGCACCGCATAGCCAATGACTTCCCCGTAACGCACGATTTCACCGTGCGCGGGGATATCCACCAGCGCAACTTTATGTCCTTGTGGTATATGCTCAATCAGTTCCAGCCCATCCGGGAAACGGGTTCCCGCTTTTAAGCCGTTGTCGTTAACAATAATCGCCACGTTATCGGTATCGTGTACTTTTATATAAAACGCCGTCGGCGATGCTTGTCGAATTTCAATGTCGGCCATTGTTCAGTATTCTCCAGCAAAATGTCTGATAATAAATGCAGGCAGATCGGTATCTATTTTCTTATTATCGAAATAAAGATGCTGCTTTCTTAAATAAAGAATGTCAGGACTTCAGATATAAGAATGTGATCCAGATCACTCGCTGAGGCGAGAAGTGGCGCTACCTGGGTGCTAATCCGTGATTCTGTGCATTAGCGCCCAGTGCTTTGTGCATATGCTCAAAATATTATTAAAAACAGCGTCAATTATTGAGCGTTAATCCAGTGTTAAGCCACGGGTCGATGATTATACTGAATGACGATTTCATTGCGTCTGGTTAATTACCTGATATTACCTGCTATCGATAAATAATCAGGAAATACTCTTTTTAAAATTATAAATATAAAATATCGATATGCCCGAGGAAATAAACATGATACTGGATACCACTGTAGAATCAAAAAAGGGTGTGCCCACCCGATATTTAATTCTGCTCATTATTTTTATCGTCACGGCCATTAACTATGCTGACCGTGCGACGCTCTCCATTGCCGGTACGGAAGTCGCGAAAGAACTGCAACTGAGCGCCGTCTCAATGGGTTACATCTTTTCCGCGTTTGGCTGGGCCTACCTGCTGATGCAGATCCCCGGCGGCTGGCTGCTCGATAAGTTCGGCTCCAAAAAGGTTTACACATATAGCCTGTTCTTCTGGTCGCTGTTCACATTCCTGCAGGGCTTTGTGGACGTCTTCCCGCTGGCCTGGGCGGGCGTGTCGATGTTTATCATGCGCTTTATGCTCGGCTTCTCGGAAGCGCCGTCATTCCCGGCGAATGCCCGTATCGTGGCGGCCTGGTTCCCGACCAAAGAGCGTGGTACGGCATCGGCTCTCTTTAATGCGGCGCAATATTTCTCACTGGCAATCTTCTCTCCGCTGCTGGGCTGGTTAACCTTTGCCTGGGGCTGGGAACATGTCTTCACCGTGATGGGCGTGATTGGTTTTGTGCTGACCGGCATCTGGGTGAAGTTTATCCATAACCCGACCGACCATCCGCGCATGTCTGAGCAGGAGCTGAAGTTCATCTCCGAAGGCGGCGCGGTGGTGGATATGGACCACAAAAAGCCGGGTGCGCAGGTTGCGAGCGGTCCTAAGCTCCATTACATCAAACAGTTATTGACCAACCGCATGATGCTGGGCGTCTTTTTTGGTCAATACTTTATCAACACCATCACCTGGTTCTTCCTCACCTGGTTCCCGATTTATCTGGTGCAGGAAAAGGGAATGTCGATTCTGAAAGTGGGCCTGGTGGCCTCGATTCCGGCGCTGTGCGGTTTTGCCGGTGGCGTGCTGGGCGGGGTGTTCTCGGATTATCTGATTAAGCAGGGCAAGTCGATCACCCTGGCGCGTAAGCTGCCAATTGTGCTCGGTATGCTGCTGGCGTCGTCCATCATTCTGTGTAACTACACCAATAACACCACGCTGGTGGTGGCCCTGATGGCGCTGGCGTTCTTCGGCAAAGGCTTTGGTGCGCTGGGCTGGCCGGTGATTTCCGACACGGCACCAAAAGAGATTGTCGGCCTGTGCGGCGGGGTGTTTAACGTCTTTGGCAACGTGGCGTCGATTGCGACTCCACTGGTCATTGGTTATCTGGTCAGTGAACTGCATTCGTTCAACGCGGCACTGGTATTCGTTGGCTGTTCAGCGTTGATGGCGATGGTCTGCTACCTGTTCGTGGTAGGCGACATCAAACGTATGGAATTGCAGAAATAAGCAAAGGTATAAGCGATGAGTAACGATATCTTCCCGAACAAGTTTAAAGCGGCCCTCGCGGCGCACCAGATCCAGATTGGCTGCTGGTCTGCGCTGGCAAACCCAATCAGCACCGAAGTGCTGGGTCTGGCCGGGTTCGACTGGCTGGTGCTGGACGGCGAACATGCGCCGAACGATATCAGCACTTTTATTCCACAGCTGATGGCGTTAAAAGGCAGCCCGAGCGCGCCGGTGGTGCGTGTTCCTACTAATGAGCCGGTGATCATCAAGCGTCTGCTGGATATCGGTTTCTACAACTTCCTGATCCCGTTCGTAGAAACGGAAGAAGAAGCGGTGCTGGCCGTAGCCTCTACCCGCTATCCGCCGGAAGGCATTCGCGGCGTGTCCGTTTCACACCGCGCCAACATGTTTGGCACCGTGCCGGACTACTTTGCGCAGTCCAACAAGAACATCACCATCCTGGTACAGATTGAGAGTCAGCAGGGCGTTGATAACGTCGATGCCATTGCCGCAACCGACGGTGTAGACGGCATCTTCGTGGGACCAAGCGATCTGGCCGCTGCGTTAGGACACCTGGGCAATGCGGGTCATCCGGACGTGCAGCGCGCCATTCAGCACATCTTCACCCGCGCCAAAGCGCACGGTAAACCGTGCGGCATTCTGGCTCCTGTTGAAGCCGATGCCCGCCGCTATCTGGAGTGGGGCGCGACGTTTGTTGCCGTTGGCAGTGACCTCGGCGTATTCCGCTCCGCCACGCAGAAATTAGCAGATGCTTTTAAAAAATAACCATCATTGAGGACAAGATTATGACGCTGAAAGTGGGCTTTATTGGCTTAGGTATCATGGGTAAACCAATGAGTAAGAACCTCATCAAAGCGGGTTACTCACTGGTGGTGTTAGACCGCAATTCAGACGCCGTGGCAGAGGTGATCGCAGCAGGTGCAGAAACAGCCACCACTGCCAAAGCGGTTGCCGAACAGTGCGACGTGATCATCACCATGCTGCCCAACTCCCCGCACGTGAAGGAGGTGGCGCTGGGTGAAAACGGCATCATCGACGGTGCAAAACCGGGCCTGGTGGTGATTGATATGAGTTCTATCGCACCACTGGCAAGCCGTGAAATCAGCGAGGCGCTGAAGGTGAAAGGCGTAGACATGCTGGATGCACCGGTCAGCGGCGGCGAGCCAAAAGCTATCGACGGCACGCTGTCAGTGATGGTGGGCGGCGATAAGGCGATTTTCGACAAATACTACGACCTGATGAAAGCGATGGCGGGCTCTGTGGTGCATACCGGTGAAATCGGTGCGGGCAACGTCACCAAGCTGGCAAACCAGGTGATCGTGGCGCTGAACATTGCTGCGATGTCAGAGGCGCTGACGCTGGCAACCAAAGCGGGCGTAAATCCGGATCTGGTATATCAGGCTATCCGCGGCGGCCTGGCGGGCAGCACCGTGCTGGATGCCAAAGCGCCGATGGTGATGGATCGTAACTTCAAGCCCGGTTTCCGAATTGACCTGCACATTAAAGATCTGGCGAACGCGCTGGATACCTCTCACGGCGTAGGGGCACAACTGCCACTGACTGCCGCCGTCATGGAGATGATGCAGGCGCTGCGTGCAGATGGACTGGGCACCGCCGACCACAGCGCGCTTGCGTGCTACTACGAAAAACTGGCGAAGGTGGAAGTTGCTCGCTAATGACGTCCTGCCCGGTGGCGCTACGCTTACCGGGCCTACGGTCCAGGCCGGATCTGCGCTGTAACAGGCTACAACTATGAAAATCGTAATCGCGCCAGACTCTTATAAAGAAAGCCTTTCTGCCACCGAGGTAGCTCAGGCGATAGAAAAAGGATTTCGGGAGATTTTCCCCGATGCACTTTATGTTTCTGTTCCTGTAGCCGACGGCGGGGAAGGTACCGTTGAAGCGATGATCGCCGCTACCCAGGGTACAGAACAGCATGCCGTGGTCACGGGCCCGTTGGGTGAAAAGGTGAATGCCTGCTGGGGAATGTCCGGTGACGGTAGCACGGCCTTTATTGAGATGGCGGCTGCCAGCGGTCTGGCGCTTGTCCCTCCGGCACAGCGTAATCCACTTGTTACAACCTCACGCGGCACCGGGGAGCTTATCCTCCGCGCACTCGATAAAGGCGCGCGTAATATCATTATCGGCATCGGCGGCAGCGCAACCAACGACGGCGGCGCGGGGATGATACAGGCGCTCGGGGCAAAACTCACCGACGCCAACGGGACGGAGATTGGTTACGGCGGCGGTAGCCTGATGGCCCTTAACAGCATTGATATTTCGGGGCTTGATGGCAGGCTGAAGGGCTGCAAAATTCGCGTCGCCTGCGACGTCACCAACCCGCTGGTGGGGGAGAAAGGGGCGTCGCGCATCTTTGGTCCACAAAAAGGGGCGACCGAGGGGATGATCCTTGAACTTGATGCCAACCTCAGCCACTACGCGGATGTGATTAAAAAATCCCTGCGCATTGACGTAAAGCATGTTCCTGGCGCGGGGGCGGCTGGCGGAATGGGCGCGGCGCTGATGGCGTTTCTCGGTGCGGAGCTTAGGAGCGGCATTGAGATTGTCACCCAGGCGCTTAACCTCGAAGAACATATCCACGACTGTACCTGGGTGGTGACGGGAGAAGGGCGCATCGACAGCCAGAGCATTCATGGCAAAGTACCTGTCGGCGTCGCGGATGTTGCCAAAAAATACCATAAGCCGGTAATTGGTATTGCCGGTAGCCTTACCCCGGACGTAGGCGTGGTGCACCAGTACGGCATCGATGCGGTGTTCAGCGTGCTGACCAGTATTGGCTCCCTGGAGGAGGCGTTCCGCGGTGCGTATGACAACATTTACCGCGCTTCACGCAATATCGCCGCCACTTTGCTGGTGGGGATGCATACCCAAGGGTGACAGCGGCGCGCAAACCCACTATACTGCGCGCCGAAGCTGACCAGACAGTCGCCGCTTCGTCGTCGTCCCTTTCGGGGGAGACGGGCGGAGGGGAGGAAAGTCCGGGCTCCACAGGGCAGGGTGCCAGGTAACGCCTGGGGGGGAAACCCACGACCAGTGCAACAGAGAGCAAACCGCCGATGGCCCGCGCAAGCGGGATCAGGTAAGGGTGAAAGGGTGCGGTAAGAGCGCACCGCGCGGCTGGTAACAGTCCGTGGCACGGTAAACTCCACCCGGAGCAAGGCCAAATAGGGGTTCACATGGTACGGCCCGTACTGAACCCGGGTAGGCTGCTTGAGCCAGTGAGCGATTGCTGGCCTAGATGAATGACTGTCCACGACAGAACCCGGCTTATCGGTCAGCTTCAACTTCTTAAAAAACCCCGCTTCGGTGGGGTTTTTGCTTTTCGTCCCTGTGTGTCAAATCATCCAAACGATACTAATTCTCAAATTTGCGACACTAAGCACATTTCACTGTTTATAGATTAATGGTTTTCCTCATCCTCCGCAGATGATCGTAATCACAAAATTTCGCGCTAAAAAATCGTGATTTTCCAGTGTTGTTGATTTGTTATGGTTGTTGCCTTAATGGTTCTGAATGTTTTCTTATTTGATAAGCATATATTGAATTCAAAAACATTTACCCTGTGAATGTGTGATGTATTCCACTCTTTCTGCCTGATCGGAAAAAGGATTATTATCATATTTGATAAATTACAAAAATGTTTTAAACGAATAATGCCTATTTATTAATCTTTAATTGCCTGAAAGATAGACTTAATTGATATTTTCATGTGTGAAAAATTCACCATAGTTATCGCCATAAAATAAATTTATTACCGCATATTTTGTTGATCAATATCATCAAGATAGCGTATTTTTAACCGTGTAATTTATTGATTTTAAAGTGTTTTAAAGGCTTTGTGGCGGGTCGTAAAATCCTGTGAAAAGATAAATTGTGAGTAACAGCACATACCCTCTGAAACAATATTGAGTAGAATTCACCCCGTCATAGGGAAATAAGCGCAGAATATTATGAACACTATTATTCTACCGAAAACACAGCACCTTGTTGTATTTCAGGAAGTCATTAAAAGTGGCTCCATAGGTTCTGCTGCAAGACAACTGGGTCTGACGCAACCCGCCGTCAGCAAAATCATCAGCGATATCGAATCCTACTTCGGCGTGGAAGTGATGATCCGCAAAAACACCGGCGTGAAACTCACTGCTGCAGGCCAGGTGCTGCTGTCGTACTCTGAGTCGATCACCCGCGAAATGAAAAACATGGTGAGCGAGATTAACAGCCTCAGTTTTAGTACCGTCATGGATGTCTCCTTTGGTTATCCCTCGCTGATTGGCTTCACCTTCCTGTCGGAGATGATCAAAAAGTTCAAGGAAGTGTTCCCGAAAGCGCGCGTCTCCATGTATGAAGCGCAGCTCTCCTCCTTCCTGCCTGCGATTCGCGATGGCCGACTGGATTTCGCCATTGGTACGCTGAGCGACGAGATGCTGCTGCAGGATCTCCACGTCGAGCCGCTGTTTGAATCGGAGTTTGTGCTGGTTGCCAGTAAATCACGAACGTGCACCGGCTCGACGACACTGGCATCGCTCACGCACGAGCAGTGGGTGATGCCGCAAACCGATATGGGCTACTACAAAGAACTCCTGAACACCCTGCAAAACAACCACATCAGTATTGAAAACATCGTCCAGACCGATTCCGTCGTCACCATTTATAACCTTGTCCTGAATGCCGATTATCTCACGGTTATTCCCCGCGACATGATTGCGCCATTCGGTTCCGACCAGTTTGTTGTGTTGCCGGTTGAAGATGAATTACCCGTGGCGCGTTACGCCGCCGTATGGTCAAAAAATTACAGTATAAAAAAATCGGCGTCAGTATTAGTTGAGCTGGCGAAACAATATTCCTCACAGAATAGCGAACGACGACGATGAAGCGTTAATACCCGGTTCAGTATGATTCTTTTTTAAAAACACCCAGAGCATTATTTACGCTCTGATACCCTGACTTTGCCTGAAAACAATGAATTATTATAACGAGGATATTATGCACATTACCTACGATCTCCCGGTGACCATTGAAGATATTCAGGATGCCAGAAAACGGCTGGCAGGAAAAATATATAAAACCGGTATGCCGCGTTCAAATTACCTCAGCGAACGCTGTAAGGGTGAGATATTCCTTAAATTTGAAAATATGCAGCGTACTGGCTCGTTTAAAATTCGCGGTGCGTTTAATAAATTAAGCTCGCTGACCGATGCTGAAAAACGCAAAGGCGTTGTCGCCTGCTCGGCGGGGAACCACGCACAGGGCGTGTCGCTCTCCTGTGCCATGCTCGGTATCGACGGTAAAGTGGTGATGCCGATGGGCGCGCCGAAATCCAAAGTTGCTGCGACCCGCGACTACTCGGCTGAAGTGGTGCTGCACGGCGAAAACTTCAACGACACCATCGCCAAAGTGAGCGAAATCGTGGAGATGGAAGGGCGTATTTTTATCCCGCCATACGACGACGCAAAAGTGATTGCCGGGCAAGGGACCATCGGCCTCGAAATTCTCGAAGATTTATATGATGTGGATAATGTGATTGTGCCCATCGGCGGCGGCGGATTAATTGCCGGTATTGCCACGGCGATTAAATCCATCAACCCAACCATTAATATTATCGGCGTGCAGTCCGAAAATGTTCACGGTATGGCGGCGTCATACCATGCCGGAGAAATAATGAGCCATCGTGTCACCGGCACATTAGCAGACGGTTGTGATGTTTCTCGTCCGGGTAATTTAACCTTCGAAATTGTTCGTGAATTAGTCGATGACATCGTGCTGGTCAGCGAAGATGACATTCGCAACAGCATGATTGCGCTCATTCAACGAAATAAAGTGGTGACAGAAGGTGCCGGAGCGCTGGCGTGTGCCGCGTTATTAAGCGGTAAGCTCGATCACTATATTCAGGGGCGTAAAACCGTCTGCATTATTTCCGGGGGCAATATCGATCTCTCCCGTGTTTCCCAAATTACTGGCTTTGTTGACGCATAAAAGGATGACCTATGAGCAACACTGAAAGCATTATCGTTGGCCAGACAAAAACGTCCACCTGGCGTAAGTCTGATACCACCTGGACGCTGGGCCTGTTTGGTACCGCCATTGGCGCAGGCGTGCTGTTCTTCCCGATCCGCGCAGGCTTTGGCGGCTTGATCCCCATCCTGCTGATGCTGCTTCTCGCCTTCCCGATCGCCTTTTACTGCCACCGCGCGCTGGCGCGTCTGTGTTTGTCCGGCAGCAACGTCTCCGGGAACATCACCGAAACGGTGGAGGAGCATTTCGGTAAGACCGGCGGGGTGGTGATCACCTTCCTCTACTTCTTTGCGATTTGCCCGCTGCTGTGGATTTACGGCGTCACCATTACTAACACTTTTATGACCTTCTGGGAAAACCAGCTCCAGATGCCCGCGCTGAACCGCGGCTTTGTGGCGCTGTTCCTGTTGCTGCTGATGGCCTTTGTTATCTGGTTTGGTAAAGACCTGATGGTGAAGGTGATGAGCTTCCTGGTGTTCCCGTTTATCGCCAGTCTGGTGCTGATTTCCCTGTCGCTGATCCCGTACTGGAACTCTGCGGTGATCGACCAGGTCAACCTGAGCGATATCGCCTTTACCGGCCATGATGGTATTCTGGTTACGGTGTGGCTGGGGATCTCCATCATGGTCTTCTCCTTTAACTTCTCACCGATCGTTTCTTCATTCGTGGTCTCCAAGCGCGAAGAGTACGAGCCAGAGTTTGGTAAAGAATTCACCGAGCAGAAATGTTCCAAAATCATCGGCCGCGCGAGCATGCTGATGGTCGCCGTGGTGATGTTCTTCGCCTTTAGCTGCCTGTTCACGCTCTCTCCGCAGAACATGGCGGACGCCAAAGCGCAGAATATTCCGGTGCTCTCTTATCTGGCGAACCACTTCGCATCGATGTCAGGGAGCAAATCCACTTTCGCCACCGTGCTGGAATATGGCGCGTCCATCATCGCGCTGGTCGCTATCTTCAAATCCTTCTTCGGCCACTACCTGGGCACGCTGGAGGGGCTGAACGGCCTGATTCTGAAGTTTGGTTACAAGGGCGATAAGACAAAAGTCTCTGTGGGCAAACTGAACACGATCAGTATGGTCTTCATTATGGGTTCCACCTGGGTTGTTGCGTACGCCAACCCGAACATTCTCGACCTTATCGAAGCCATGGGCGCGCCAATCATCGCCTCTCTGCTGTGTCTGTTGCCGATGTACGCCATCCGTAAAGCACCTGCACTGGCGAAATTCAAAGGCAGAGCGGAGAACATCTTCGTGACCACGGTCGGGCTGCTGACCATTCTGAATATCGTTTACAAATTGTTCTGATCAAAGCTCAGGAAGAGCGGAGTCATACCATGATTGAGTTTCCGGTTGTATTGGTTATTAACTGTGGATCGTCCTCTGTTAAGTTTTCGGTTCTGGATGCATCAAATTGCGATGCCCTGATGACGGGCATTGCAGACGGCATTAATACTGAAAACGCCTTTATTTCCGTGAACGGGGGTGAGCCGGTCAGACTGGCTCACCAGGACTACGAAGGGGCGCTGGCTGCCATCGCCCTGGAGCTGGAAAAGCGCGACCTGATGAGCAGCGTGGCCTTAATTGGCCATCGTATTGCTCACGGCGGCGAGCTTTTCAGCGAGTCGACCCTGATCACTGAAGAGGTTATTGAACAGATCCGCCAGGTTTCCCCTCTGGCCCCGCTGCATAACTACGCCAATCTGAATGGCGTGGAAGCGGCAGCGCATTTATTCCCCGGCGTACAGCAGGTGGCAGTGTTCGACACCAGCTTCCACCAGACGCTGCCGCCGCAGGCGTATCTTTACGGCTTACCATACCGCTATTTCGAAGAGCTGGGCGTGCGTCGCTACGGCTTCCACGGCACCTCTCACCGCTACGTGGCTGGTCAGGCGCATACGCTTCTCGGGCTGTCCCCCGATGATAGCGGGCTGGTCATCGCCCATCTTGGCAACGGCGCATCCATCTGTGCGGTACGTAACGGTGAAAGCGTTGATACCTCTATGGGAATGACGCCACTGGAAGGGCTGGTGATGGGCACGCGCTGTGGCGATGTCGATTTTGGCGCGATGGCGTGGATTGCCCAGCAGACCGGCCAGTCGTTCGAGGATCTGGAGCGCGTGGTCAATAAAGAGTCCGGCCTGCTTGGCCTTTCCGGAATTTCATCCGATCTCCGCTCTCTGGAAAAAGCCTGGCACGAGGGTAATCAGCGTGCGCAACTGGCGATTAACACGTTTGTACACCGTATCGCGCGGCATATCGCCGGTCACGCCGCATCGCTGCACCACCTGGATGGTGTGGTATTTACCGGTGGTATCGGCGAAAACTCAAAACTGATCCGCGCACTGGTGGCTGAGCGCCTCAAGGTCTTTGGTATCAGCCTCGACGACGCCAAAAACGCCCTGCCGGGTAGTGCGGGCGAGCGCGTGATCTCCACCGAGTCGTCCCGCGTGGCCTGCGCGGTTGTCCCTACCAACGAAGAAAAAATGATCGCGCTGGATGCCCTCCGTCTTGGAAAGGTCATTCCGGCAGCGGCTTACGCCTGATAAAGCGAGAATCAAATGAAAGTAACAATCGATACAGGCGTCGCGCCCTACAGCGACGCATGGGCCGGGTTTCGCGGTGAAGAATGGAAAGACGCCGTTAACGTGCGCGATTTTATTCAGCATAACTACACCCCTTATGAAGGCGATGAGGCTTTCCTCGCGCAGGCGACGCCTGCAACGACGGCGCTGTGGCAAAAGGTGATGGTCGGCATTCGTCAGGAGAATGCTACCCACGCGCCAGTGGATTTTGACACCAACATTGCCACCACCATCACCGCCCACGGTCCGGGCTATATTGACGAAGATCTGGAAACCATCGTCGGCCTGCAAACGGATAAACCGCTCAAGCGTGCCCTGCATCCGTATGGTGGGATCAACATGATCCGCAGTTCATTCGAGGCGTATGGCCGCGAAATGGAGCCGCAGTTTGAATACCTGTTTACCGAGCTGCGAAAAACCCACAACCAGGGCGTGTTTGACGTCTACTCCCCGGAGATGATGCGCTGCCGTAAATCGGGCGTGTTGACGGGCCTGCCGGACGGCTACGGGCGAGGGCGTATCATTGGTGACTACCGCCGCGTGGCGCTGTATGGCATCAGCTATCTGGTGCGTGAACGTGAGCTGCAGTTCGCCGATCTTCAGGGAAAACTGGAGCGTGGTGAAGATCTGGAGGCCACGATCCGCCTGCGTGAAGAGCTGGCGGAACATAAGCGCGCGCTGCTGCAGATCCAGCAGATGGCGGCGAACTATGGCTTTGATATCTCACGTCCGGCGATAACGGCCCAGGAAGCGGTGCAGTGGGTGTACTTTGCTTATCTGGCGGCGGTGAAATCCCAGAACGGCGGGGCGATGTCGCTGGGGCGCACGGCATCGTTCCTTGATATCTACATTGAACGCGATATGCAGGCCGGGCGGCTGGATGAGGTTCAGGCACAGGAGCTGATCGACCACTTCATTATGAAGATCCGCATGGTGCGCTTCCTGCGTACCCCGGAGTTCGACACGCTCTTCTCCGGCGATCCGATCTGGGCGACCGAAGTGATCGGCGGGATGGGGCTGGATGGCCGCACGCTAGTGACGAAGAACAGCTTCCGCTACCTGCATACGCTCCACACCATGGGACCCGCGCCGGAGCCAAACCTGACGATCCTCTGGTCCGAACAACTGCCGATTGCGTTCAAGAAATACGCCGCGCAGGTGTCGATCGTTACCTCGTCGCTGCAGTATGAGAACGACGATCTGATGCGTGCGGATTTCAACAGCGATGATTATGCCATTGCCTGCTGCGTCAGCCCGATGGTGATCGGCAAGCAGATGCAGTTCTTTGGCGCGCGCGCCAACCTCGCGAAAACGCTGCTCTATGCAATCAATGGCGGGGTGGATGAGAAGCTGAAGATCCAGGTCGGCCCGAAAACCGAGCCGCTGCTGGATGACGTGCTGGACTACGACACCGTGATGGCGAGCCTCGATCACTTTATGGACTGGCTGGCGGTGCAGTACATCAGCGCGCTGAATCTCATTCACTACATGCATGATAAGTACAGCTACGAAGCCTCGCTGATGGCGCTGCATGACCGCGACGTTTACCGCACGATGGCCTGCGGCATCGCCGGACTGTCGGTGGCGGCGGATTCCCTGTCAGCGATTAAATATGCGACGGTAAAACCGGTGCGCGACCATACCGGTCTGGCGGTCGATTTTGTCATCGAAGGGGACTACCCGCAGTACGGCAACAACGACGATCGCGTGGACAGCATCGCCTGCGACCTGGTCGAGCGCTTTATGAAGAAAATTCAGGCGCTGCCAACCTACCGCAACGCGGTGCCGACCCAGTCGATCCTGACCATCACCTCAAACGTGGTGTACGGCCAGAAGACCGGGAACACGCCGGATGGACGCCGCGGCGGCACGCCGTTTGCCCCAGGCGCGAACCCGATGCACGGGCGCGACAGAAAAGGGGCAGTGGCCTCGTTAACCTCGGTCGCCAAGCTGCCGTTCACCTACGCGAAAGACGGTATCTCTTATACCTTCTCCATCGTGCCGCAGGCGCTGGGGAAAGATGAGGGGGTGCGTAAAACTAACCTCGTGGGGCTGCTGGACGGTTACTTCCACCACGAAGCGGCTATCGAAGGCGGGCAGCACCTGAACGTCAACGTCATGAACCGGGAAATGCTGCTGGATGCGATTGAGCATCCGGAGAATTATCCGAACCTGACGATCCGCGTTTCAGGGTATGCGGTGCGGTTTAACGCCCTGACGCGTGAGCAGCAGCAGGACGTGATTTCAAGGACGTTTACGCAGGCGATGTAAATCAGTACGATTAAAATCCCCCTCGCCATGAGGGGGATTTTCATTTCTTGATCACCATCACTTTTAGAAAAACTCCGCAATATTCTCCGGTAAAGAAGTAAATTTTCCTCCTGAAACAGAAAATCCTTATAAACATTGTGACTTTTTTCTCTCACTCTCCGGATATGATCTTTCCACACCAATAACAAACACCTGCAACGCTCTGGCTCATTATCGCTGGTGGTCAGAACCTCATAAAAATAACTGTTTACCCTACAAACTAAGCGAGTGCCTTTTTATGGATACGGCAACAAACAGCAGTGTGATTGTGAATGATTCCCCTGCGGCAAGGCGGGCGGGAATGAGTGAAAGCGAATGGCGAGAGGCGATTAAATTCGACAGTACCGATACGGGCTGGGTGATTATGAGTATCGGGATGGCTATCGGCGCGGGGATTGTTTTTCTCCCGGTGCAGGTGGGATTAATGGGTCTGTGGGTCTTTTTACTTTCGTCGATTATTGGTTACCCGGCCATGTACCTCTTCCAGCGGTTGTTTATTAATACGCTGGCGGAATCGCCGGAATGCAAAGACTACCCGAGCGTGATAAGCGGTTATTTAGGTAAAAACTGGGGCATTTTATTAGGCGCACTCTATTTCGTGATGCTGGTCATCTGGATGTTTGTGTATTCCACGGCCATCACTAACGATAGCGCCTCTTATTTACACACGTTTGGCGTGACTGACGGGTTACTCTCGGAAAATCCGTTCTACGGTTTATTCCTCATCTGCATTCTGGTGGCGATCTCTTCACGCGGCGAAAAGCTGCTGTTTAAAGTCTCCAGCCTGATGGTGCTCACTAAGTTATTTGTGGTCGCAGCATTGGGATTGTCGATGATTGGCCTCTGGCATTTAGCCAACGTGGGCATGCTGCCACCGATGGGGCTGCTGATTAAAAACGCCATTATTACGCTGCCGTTTACCTTAACCTCGATCCTCTTTATTCAGACGCTAAGTCCGATGGTGATTTCCTATCGCTCACGGGAAAAGTCCGTTGAGGTGGCGCGTCATAAAGCGCTGCGGGCAATGAATATTGCCTTTGGCATTCTGTTTGTGACGGTCTTTTTCTACGCCGTCTCTTTCACCCTGGCGATGGGGCACGATGAGGCGGTTAAAGCCTACGAGCAGAATATCTCTGCCCTGGCCATCGCGGCGCAGTTTATCAGCGGCGACGGCGCAGGCTGGGTCAAAATCGTCAGCGTGATCCTCAATATTTTCGCGGTTATGACTGCGTTCTTTGGCGTCTATCTTGGTTTCCGCGAGGCGACTCAGGGCATTGTGATGAACATCCTGCGCCGCAAAATGCCAGCGGAGAAGATCAATGAAAACACGGTGCAGCGCGGCATCATGTTTTTCGCCATTCTGCTGGCCTGGAGCGCCATTGTTTTAAACGCACCGGTGCTGAGCTTTACCTCTATTTGCAGCCCGATATTCGGCATGGTCGGCTGCTTAATTCCGGCGTGGCTGGTCTACAAAGTCCCTGCGCTGCACAAATATAAAGGCGTGTCGCTAGTGATTATTGTCATCACCGGGCTGCTGCTTTGTGTTTCTCCTTTCCTCGCGTTCTCCTGAGGGCAAATAAGGTCGTAACGATGTCTGAGCAAACTAATCCTTTATGGAACCATTTTATTCGCGCGGTGCAGGAAGAAGTTAAACCTGCACTGGGATGTACGGAACCCGTCTCACTGGCGCTGGCGTGTGCGATTGCGGCTGAGCAACTGAGCGGTGAGGTCACGCAGATTGAGGCGTGGGTGTCACCGAACCTGATGAAAAACGGTCTTGGTGTGACAGTGCCTGGCACCGGAATGGTCGGGCTACCGATTGCGGCGGCACTGGGGGCCATTGGCGGTAATGCGCACGCCGGGCTGGAGGTGTTAAAAGACGCAACACCCGATGCGCTGGCCCGCGCAAAAGCGATGCTGAATGCCGGAAAAGTGCAGGTGAAGTTGCAGGAACCGTGCGATGAAATCCTCTATTCGCGCGCCTGTGTTTACGCTGGCGACACCTCGGCAATGGTGACCATTGCCGGTGGGCATACGCGCGTCGTGGAGGTGGTTTGTCAGGGCGAAACGCGCTTTACGCTGGACTCTCAACAGCGTCAGGTCACCGACGATCCGCTGGCGGTGCTCTCAAACACCACGCTGTCGCAGATCCTTGAGTTTGTGGAGCAGGTGCCGTTCGAGGCGATCCGCTTTATCCTGGATGCCGGGCGGCTCAACGATGCGCTCTCCCGCGAAGGGTTAAGCGGGAAGTGGGGGCTGCACATTGGTGCGACGCTGCATAAACAGCGCTCGCGCGGATGGATGGCGCAGGATGTCGGCTCCGACATTGTGATCCGCACCAGCGCGGCTTCAGACGCACGTATGGGCGGCGCGACGCTTCCGGCGATGAGCAACTCAGGTTCCGGGAATCAGGGGATCACCGCCACTATGCCGGTGGTTGTCGTTGCCGAACATATTCAGGCTGATGATGAAAAACGGGCGCGGGCGCTGATGCTCTCGCATCTGTCAGCGATCTACATCCATCACCAGCTTCCGCGTTTGTCGGCGTTATGTGCAGCGACAACTGCTGGAATGGGGGCCGCGGCAGGGATGGCGTGGCTGATGGGCGGAAGTTACCAGACGATCGCGATGGCTATCAGCAGCATGATCGGTGATGTCAGCGGGATGATCTGCGACGGCGCTTCTAATAGCTGCGCAATGAAGGTTTCGACCAGCGTCGGGAGTGCCTGGAAAGCGGTGATGATGGCGCTGGATGATTCCGCCGTCACGGGCAACGAAGGGATTGTTGCGCACGATGTGGAGCAATCTATTTCGAACCTGTGCGCACTGGCGTGCCGCTCGATGCAGGAAACGGACCGGCAGATTATTGAGATTATGGCAAATAAGGTGTCGTGAGTCGTTCCTCGCCCCTCTCCCCAAAGGGGAGAGGGGCGAGGGTGAGGGGGCTACACCGGCAAATCAATCAACAGCGCGCGCAGCGGTGTATCCGCCACCAGGGTGATATTCGCTTCATCACGAATAAACGCCCCGTCACCGCAGGTGAGCGCTTCTTTCTCTTCCGTGTGCGTCACTGCATGCACCGTGCCGTGGATCGACTGCAAATAGGCGCGTGGCCCGTGAAGCTGGAAGCTCGCCTGCTCGCCTTTTTTTAGCTCAATATGGTGCAGCCATACCTGCTGGCGCAGTTGCAGGCTACCGTTGCTGCCGTCCGGCGAAGCAATTAACTGTTGTTTTTCACCGTTCAAATCCAGTTTCTGCAGCAGCGGATTTTCCCGCTCCGGGCAGGCATCCAGCCATAGCTGCATGCGGGTCAGCGTTTTGTCTTTGCTAAGGTTATGCTCGCTGTAGCTCATACCGGGCTGCGTGGAAATTAACAACGCTTCGCCAGCCTTTGCCTGGACATGATTGCCCTCGCTATCGCGGTATTCTGCCTCGCCTTCCAGGATCAGGTTCAGGATATCGACTTTCGGGTATGTACGCGGCTGGAAGGCGCTGCCTGGGGCGAGCACTTCCTGATTTAATACACGCAGTGAAGCATAACCGAGGAGTTTCGGGTCAAAGTAGTGTCCAAAGGAAAAGGTGTAGCGGGCCTGCAGCCAACCGAAATCGGCTTGTCCGCACTGTTTAGCTGTTCTTGTCGTAATCATAAACTTGACCTCTCTTTACACTAAAACAATGGTAAAGGTATGGACGCTGCATTGTTAGCCAGATATTCTGCCCGGTATGTTCAAATTTCCTGAATGAGAACGAGATGGCTAAAGAGAGAGCATTGACGCTTGAGGCGCTGCGCGTTATGGACGCGATTGACCGGCGCGGCAGCTTTGCCGCAGCGGCAGATGAACTGGGGCGCGTTCCGTCTGCGCTGAGCTACACCATGCAGAAGCTGGAAGAGGAGCTGGACGTGGTGCTCTTTGACCGCTCCGGTCATCGAACAAAATTCACTAACGTTGGCCGAATGCTGCTGGAGCGCGGTCGTGTGCTGCTGGAAGCAGCGGATAAGCTGACGACAGACGCCGAAGCACTGGCGCGCGGCTGGGAAACCCATCTGACGCTGGTTACCGAAGCGCTGGTACCTACCGAGGCGCTGTTCCCGCTGGTGGACAGACTGGCGGATAAAGCTAACACCCAGTTGTCGATCATTACCGAGGTGCTGGCAGGCGCGTGGGAGCGTCTGGAGACGGGCAGGGCGGATATCGTGATTGCCCCGGACATGCACTTCCGATCCTCATCTGAAATCAACTCCCGCAAGCTCTACAGCGTGATGAACGTTTACGTGGCTGCCCCGGATCATCCGATCCACCAGGAGCCAGAGCCGCTCTCAGAAGTGACGCGCGTGAAGTATCGTGGCGTGGCAGTGGCCGACACCGCGCGCGAGCGTCCGGTGTTAACGGTGCAGTTGCTGGATAAACAGCCGCGTCTGACCGTCACGTCTCTTGAAGATAAACGTCAGGCGTTGCTGGCCGGTCTGGGCGTGGCGACGATGCCGTATCCGTTTGTTGAAAAAGACATTGCCGAAGGGCGGCTGCGCGTTGTCAGCCCGGAATACACCAGTGAAGTGGATATCATTATGGCGTGGCGGCGCGACAGTATGGGGGAAGCCAAGTCGTGGTGTTTGCGCGAAATACCAAAGCTCTTTGCCCACCACAATAAATAAATGTGCAGGCCCGGAGCGCTTTGCGCCACCGGGCTTTTTTTATGCGCTGGCTTTCGGGTCTGGACCGAAGCGGTTTTCACCCGGCGTGCCATTCTGGCAGTTGAAGATCAAAATCACGATCCAACCTACCACCGGAATCAACAGCAACAGTAACCACCATGCTGAACGATCGGTGTCGTGCAGGCGTCTGAACTGTACTGCCCAGGACGGCAGCAGAATAAATATGCCATAAATTGATGTGAGAATGCCTTCCCCGCCGGCCTGCTGCCAGCCGAGAATTTTATCAACGATGCCCAGCACCACGAGAAGAATGAAGTTCACCAGAGCGAACATCCAGTACTCTTTGCGGCGGGCGCGGCCACCAAATCCAATGTAGTTGCGCAGTACGTTTAAATACCAGTCCATTTTCCTTGCCTCATTAATCAGTCAATCACTTGTTTTTTAAGCGATCGAGGTAAGGATAGATGGAGATTGTGAATTAAAAAAGGGCATCTATTGATGCCCTTAATATTTATCCAAAACGGACGTCGCGACCGTGTGGTTCATCCAGATCCTGCCACGGGCCAATGGAGATAATGCCCGTCGGGTTGATGGTTTTATGGCTGCGGAAATAGTGGGTGCGAATGTGGTCAAAATTGACCGTTTCAGCAATGCCCGGCATCTGGTAGATGTCACGCAGAAAACCATACAGGTTGAGGTAGTCGCTGATGCGATGTTTATCGCACTTAAAGTGGGTGACATAGACCGGATCAAAACGTACCAGCGTCGTCCACAGGCGGATGTCAGCTTCGGTCAGGCGGTCGCCCGTCAGATAGCGGTGCTGACCGAGGATCTGCTCCAGACGCTCCAGGGATTCAAATACTTTCCCGACTGCTTCGTCATAGGCTTCCTGGCTGGTGGCAAAACCGGCTTTGTAGACACCGTTGTTTACGTTGTCGTAAATCCAGCTGTTCAGCTCGTCGATTTTCTCACGCAATTCAACCGGATAATAATCCCCGGCGCGGGCACCGTGGGCATCAAACGCCGTGTTAAACATGCGAATGATTTCGGCGGATTCATTACTGACGATGGTCTGGTTTTTCTTGTCCCACAGCACGGGTACGGTAACGCGTCCGGTGTAGTGCGGATCGGCACGCAGATAAAGCTGGTAGAGGAAGTCGTGGTGGTAAAGGTCATCGCCGGTCGCAGCAGGGAAGTCACTGTTAAACGTCCAGCCGTTTTCCAGCATCAACGGGTTTACCACCGAGACCGGAATGAACGATTCCAGTCCTTTAAGTTTACGTACAATCAGCGTGCGGTGTGCCCACGGACAGGCGAGGGAAACATAAAGGTGATAACGGTCTTTCTCCGCCGCAAAGCCACCTTCGCCACTCGGGCCGGGCGTACCGTCGGCGGTCAGCCAGTTACGGAAGGCCGACGCTGAGCGCTTGAAGCGTCCGCCGGTGGATTTGGTGTCATACCAGACATCCTGCCAGACACCATCTACGAGTTGTCCCATTTTGTTCTCCTCCGTCAGATAAGCAAAAGCGAGGAGAGATCTCCTCGCTTTGTGTTCATTAATTATAGCCTGCTTACCACTTCTTATTCAGAAGGCGGTCAATGCTGTAGGCACCTGGCCCGGTGATAGCCAGCAGCAGGAAGCCGCCTGCGATGGTCAGGTTTTTCATGAACATCAGGGAGTTCACATCTTCCGCAAAGTTACTGTGGAAGATAAACGCCGTCAGCAGGGTGAAGCCTGCGGTAAACAGTGCTGTGGTGCGGGTCAGGAAGCCGAACAGTACCGCCAGGCCGCCGCCGAACTCCAGCAGAATGGTCAGTGGCAGCAGGAAGCCCGGTACGCCCATCGCTTCCATATATTGCTGAGTTCCCGCATAACCGGTGATTTTGCCCCAGCCTGCGGTAATAAACAGAATCGGCATCAGAATGCGCGCGACCAGTACACCAACATCTTCTAATTTTTTCATTTCTCTCTCCAGGAAACCACAACAGCGGCTGAACTTTAAATATGTGCAAATTCGGGTAGATACCGCGGCTTTGCTATCGATGGAGAGGAGTGTAAACGTGACGGATGGCAATTGTTAGCAAGGAAAACTGTCAATCTTTTTCAAAGATATTGAGCAAGGGGCGTGCGGGCTGGTGCCCTCACCTCATCCCTCTTCCACAGGGAGAGGGCGCAAAAACAAAAAACGGTAACCAGGGTTACCGTTTTGCTTTTACCTCGAAGCCGCCACCCGGCGAGAAGGCTACCTCAGCTGCTGCTGCCGCAACGTCGCTTTCACCAGACGCCAGGCGCTCCAGGCACCAAAGCCACGGCGAGCCCAGCGGATCAGCATATTAGGATGGCGGACTGTCCAGATTGCCATCACGCTGCTGCCAACCAGCGCCCACGAACGCAGGCTCAGGAAGGTATTCCAGCCACGATCGAACCGATGCGTCGCCTCGATCCAGTCGCGACGGCTGGCAGAAAGATCCAGCCGCTGCTGCTGGATCTGGCTTAGCAGGTACGCTTTTCGCTTCTGACGTTCGGCTTTGTCGCTCACGGCTTGTCATCCTCCAGCAGAGCGCGGTCGTTAGCCAGCTCCTGGCGCGTATGGCGCAGGAAGGTGGATTTTCGCGCTTTACGCAGTGTCCAGATACCGCCAATCAATGCTGCAACAAGCAGAACAACGGTAGTGGCAATCATCGCATTAAGCCGATACTGCGGGTCGATAGCCCAGATGATTAATACCATCAGGCTCATCAGACCAAATGCGGCGAAGAGCATGGTAAGCCCAAGCATCAGTAGCATCTGGAAGAGATTGGCTTTCTCCTCTTCCAGTTCAACCACTGCCAGCCGGACGCGCGTTTCGGCAATCCCGACCAGCGTGGTTAATATACGCTGGCCGATGCCGAGGACGTTTTTAGCAGGCCCTTGTGCGTGACGAGGATCTTCCATAATTAACGACGCGTCAGCAGAACACCCAGTACCACACCTACGGCGGCACCGATACCAACGCCCGTCCATGGGTTATCACGGACATATTCGTCAGCGCGCGCCGCCGCTTCGCGAGTCTGTTTCGCCAGCGCATCGCCGGTTTCACCCAGGCGGTAGCGGCTCTCTTTCAGCGCCTGCTCCGCTTTACTGCGCAGCTTGCTGACTTCTTCTTTTGACTTGTCGGCAGAGGAGTTCAGCACCTCTTCCAGGGTATCGGCCAGGGATTTCAGTTCAGCGCGCAGATGTTCAGACGTCGTATCTTTTGACATGATTCTCTCCTGTTGAGATTTCCGTTAACTCAATAATCGCGAGCTTCCAGCGCTTTCAGGTCGTCCTGCGCTTCTTTCAGCTTTCTCTCGCGCTTGGCAATTTTATCCGCATCCCCTTTCTCTTTCGCTTCCTGCAGGTCTTGACGGCGCTCAGCTATCTCGTCCTTTTGTTCAGCGATTTTTTTCTGGTGATCGGCACGCAACTTGCTGTCCGTGCAATTGGCTTTCACTTCGCTCAACGCTTTTTTCAGACCGTCGATCCGGTTCTGATTGTTGTGCTTTTCGGCAAAACTGATCTCGCGTTGAATTTCCTGTTCTTTCTCCTGACAGAGAGAATTGGCGAAGGAAGCTGTGCTTAAAGAAAAAAGGGCCAGAGCCAGAGTGATGCGGTATTTCATTATAGAAACCTTCCATTGTGTTGCGGCGTACACCGCTATCCAGAAACATGCGGAGAACATTGAGGGGTGCTCCGCGTACTTAAGCATAGTAAGTAAACGGGATATTCACCAAAGTAAGTGAAAAGATTCGGAATCCTGGAAGTTATCCGAAGCGATGCGACGTGTCGCGTAGCAGTGATAACCAGGACGCCGTGTGGCTATCGTCATCCTGTTGAGCAATGATATAACCCTGGGGCAGCGTTCTGTCGAGAACGGCTTTTGCCGCTGCGCTTTGTGCACTGGAGTCAAATTTAATCAGTAGCACATCATCCTGCGGAGTTATGCTCTTGAAACGAATTCCGTTGGCATCCAGGTGATGCCAGACAGAAAAACCGTCCGGCACACTGGCACCCTGGTTCACCGAACGAATCGCCAGCGTAGATTCCTGACGCTGCAACGCGGCCCACGCCAGGAGCATGACGCTGAACATCATCAGCGCGATCATGGCGTATGAGAAGCGGCGCAGAGAGAGCGGGGTCATTGCCATCGTTAGCCCCTGGCTCCGTATTTCTTTTTCCACAGCACAACCAGCGAACCGATCAGGCCAAACACCAGCAGCACGACCGGCAGCAGCATCAGGCAGGACATTAACTGGTCTTCATATTTCATAAACACAGGCGTTTTGCCGAGCGCGTAGCCCAGGGTGGTGAGGATCAGCACCCACAGCAGGCCGCTCATCCAGTTGAAAAACTGAAAGCGTGTGCTGCTCAGCCCGGACAAGCCCGCGATGGTCGGCAGCAGGGTGCGCACAAAAGCGATAAAGCGGCCAATCAGCAGCGCTGACAAACCGTGCTTATGGAAAAGATGGTGCGCGCGCTGGTGATAATGCGCTGGCAGGTGGGAAAGCCAGTTTTGCACAATCCGCGTGTTGCCAAGCCATCGTCCCTGGATATAGCTCACCCAGCAGCCGAGACTGGCGGCAATGGTTAACAGCAAAATGGTTTGCGGAAATGCCATCGCCCCTTTGGCACACAAAACGCCGACCAGCACCAGCAGGCTGTCGCCCGGTAAAAAGGCGGCAGGAAGCAATCCATTCTCAAGAAACAGGATCATAAACAAGACGAAATAGAGCATGCCAATCATGGACGGGTTGGCCAGCGTTTCAAAGTCCTGAGCCCATAAGGCATTCAGTAGTTGGGTCAAAAGTTCCATTCAGTGTTCCTGGAAATCGGTTAACGTCACGCCTGTTATCCGGGAAAAACAGCACGGCGACATTGTTATGATTTCATTATGATCGCTCGCGGACACATTGAGATGTGGCCAACACTGTTCCCTGTTAATTGGCTGGTTAGCAAGCACTAACTTACAAAATAGCGAAGTGAATCCAATTGTAACAAAGCCCAACGTTCTGCGTCACAGAATTTGCAGGGGAGAGATGATTTTGGCGTAAGCCCTGGAAGGGAGCGAGGGGATTTACAAAGGCTGACACTATATATGTTTTGCTTACCCATTACTGGCAGAAGGCGCAACGAAGCGCCTGCCAGAGAAAAGGAACGCTATTTTGCGAGACTGGACGCGGTATCAAGATGAACGACAGGATTGTCGGCAAAAAGATAACGGTCAGCATTGAATTCGAAGTCGTCACTGGTTTCGTTAAACAGCATCTGCTTGGTGTTCTCAAGGTGCTGCCACATCGCCAGTTTTGCTGCATGCGGATCTTTACGAATCAGTGCCTTAAGGATCTGATCATGGTCGTCGCACCAGTTATCGACGGTGCGTGAATCGATATGGTCATGCAGTTTCTTCCAGTACGGGTTGTGAACGCGCTGAGTCCACATTTTTTCAACAATTGCCGCCAGTGCTGTATTTTGGGTTGCCAGAGCCACCTGAACGTGAAACTGCAGATCCCACTCTGAATCGCGGAAACATTTTTCCTTACGCGCTTTCTCCTGGATCTCCATCAGTTTCATGATGTCCTGTTTGGTCACCTGCGTTGCCGCGAACTCCGCAATGTTGCTTTCGATCAACTGACGAGCCTGGAGCAGCTCAAACGGACCGTAGCTGGCGAACTCCAGGCTTTCATCCGGTGCCGGGGAGTGTTTTGCCTGACTGGATATCACGTGTATACCAGAACCCTTACGCACCTCAACATAGCCTTCCACTTCCAGCATGATGATCGCTTCGCGCACCACGGTGCGGCTTACACTCTTTTCATCAGCAATAAAGCGTTCAGCGGGGAGTTTGTCACCGACAAGATAGACCCCTTGCTCGATGCGATCTTTCAGTTCGGCAGCAAGTTGTTGATATAAACGACGTGATTCGGTGATTTCCATATGCGCTCCAGGCAGGGTACGGCGGATTATTTGTTATACCACTTTTGTGCGCCAGTCTCCAGATTTTGCCATGAAAAAAGCCGCCCGGCGGCGGCTTTTGTGCAGATTTTGCCGGGTGGCGCTACGCTTACCCGGCCTGGATTTTATTGGGTTTTGTAGGCCGGGTCAGGCGAAGCCGCCACCCGGCACAGCGATGCTAACTCTGCGTTGCCGGTCCGCCGAGGGACTCTTTCGCCAGTTCATCTGCCGATTTACTCTTCAGCACCGTCCAGATCACCACCGCCCCCATCAGGTCGAAGATGGCCAGTACCGCGAACAGCGGGCTAAAGCCAATGGTGTCCGCCAGCGCACCGACGACCAGCGCAAACAGGGTGCTCGCGGTCCAGGCTGCCATACCAGTCAGACCATTTGCGGTTGCCACTTCGTTACGTCCGAAGACGTCAGAAGAGAGGGTAATCAGCGCACCGGACAGAGACTGGTGAGCGAAACCACCAATGCACAGCAGGGCGATAGCCACGTAAGGGCTGGTGAACAGGCCGATCATGCCAGGGCCAATCATCAGCAGGGCACCCATGGTCACCACCATTTTACGGGAGACAATCAGGTTGACACCAAACCAGCGCTGGAACAGCGGTGGCAGGTAGCCGCCAACGATACAACCCAGGTCTGCGAACAGCATTGGCATCCAGGCGAACATCGCAATCTCTTTCAGGTTAAAGCCGTAAACTTTAAACATGAACAGCGGAATCCAGGCGTTGAATGTCCCCCATGCAGGTTCAGCCAGGAAACGCGGCAGGGCGATCCCCCAGAACTGACGCGTGCCCAGGATCTGCCAGACAGACATTTTTTTGCCGTTGTTGGTCTGGTGCTGCGCTTCCTGCCCGCCGATGATGTATTCACGTTCTTCTTCGGACAGCTTTTTCTGGTCACGTGGGTGCTTATAGAAGATCAGCCACGCCATCGCCCATGCAAAACTCAGTACACCTGAGATGATGAACGCCATCTGCCAGCTGTGCATGACGATAGCCCAGACCACCAGCGGTGGCGCAATCATTGCACCGATGGAGGAGCCGACGTTGAAGTAACCCACTGCGATAGAGCGCTCTTTCGCCGGGAACCACTCGGAACTGGCTTTGAGGCCCGCAGGGATCATCGCCGCTTCTGCAGCACCGACCGCACCACGTGCCAGCGCCAGGCCACCCCAGCTGCCTGCCAGCGCAGTTGCACCACAGAACACAGCCCAGGCGACGGCGAAGAAGGCATAACCAATTTTAGTCCCCAGAATATCAAGAACATAACCTGCAACAGGCTGCATTATGGTGTAAGCGGCGGAATACGCCGCAATGATGTAGGAGTATTGCTGTGTTGAGATATGCAATTCTTCCATCAACGTTGGAGCCGCTGCTGCCACGGTGTTACGTGTCAGGTAGCCCAGCACGGTGCCGAGCGTCACCAGTGCGATCATGTACCAACGTAACCCTTTAATTTTACGCATGTAAAACCTCATCGTTATGTTATTTCCGTGCCGGGGCACGGCAACACCTCAACCGTTGCCGGGAGCTGTTCTGTAACGGGAGGGGCGTAACCGGGAGAATTTCCCGGAACGGCCCGAACCTTGCCATAAGTACTCGTGCATAAGTCGGTTTCCGTACCGTTAAATCCGATGTATCTGACACCGGCAATGCATTCCGTCGGCTTATAGTTTGCGACGGCGAAAAGATAACTTGTCATACAACTTTAAAAGGTGAGTGACATCACAAATGTGTGATTCTTTGTAGGGATATTCTGTTGTGAGAACAAAGCCAGTGCTGGCGGGGCTTGCAGAAGGGTTTACTCCTTTGAGGGTAATTTTTTTATCGACGATTATTGATCTAACTCACGAAAAAAACTTCGGTCAGTGGAAATTGGTGTGATAACTTTGCAGCATCTGAACATACGATTTCTGACGCTCTCGTTAAGAGGATGACGATAATGACGCCGTTTATGACCGAAGATTTTCTGTTAGATACCGAATTTGCTCGCCGCCTGTACCACGACTACGCAAAAGACCAGCCGATTTTCGACTACCACTGCCACTTGCCACCGCAGCAGGTTGCCGAAAATTACCGTTTCAAAAACCTGTATGACATCTGGCTGAAGGGTGACCATTACAAATGGCGCGCGATGCGCACCAACGGCGTGGCTGAGCGCCTGTGTACTGGTGACGCTACCGACCGCGAGAAGTTTGACGCCTGGGCCGCGACCGTTCCGCACACCATTGGCAACCCGTTATACCACTGGACGCACCTCGAACTGCGTCGTCCGTTTGGCATCACCGGTAAACTGCTCTCCCCGGCCACTGCTGATGAAATCTGGGAGCGGTGCAATGAATTGCTGGCGCAGGACAACTTCTCTGCGCGCGGCATCATGAAACAGATGAACGTGAAAATGGTGGGCACCACCGACGACCCCGTCGATTCGCTGGAACACCACGCGGTTGTCGCTAAAGACACGGCTTTTGACATCAAAGTGCTGCCAAGCTGGCGTCCGGATAAAGCGTTCAACATTGAGCAGGCAACCTTTAACGATTACATGGCGAAGCTGGCCGAAGTCTCTGATACCGACATTCGTCGTTTCGCCGACCTGCAAACTGCGTTGACCAAACGTCTGGATCACTTTGCGGCGCACGGCTGTAAGGTGTCTGACCACGCGCTGGACGTGGTGCTGTTTGCTGAGTCTAACGAAGCCGAGCTGGACAGCATCCTGGCGCGTCGACTGTCAGGTGAATCCCTTAACGAACACGAAGTGGCCCAGTTCAAAACGGCAGTGCTGGTGTTCCTCGGTGCGGAATACGCGCGTCGCGGCTGGGTACAGCAGTACCACATTGGCGCGCTGCGTAATAACAATCAGCGCCAGTTCAAGCTGCTGGGCGCGGATGTGGGCTTCGACTCCATTAACGACCGTCCGCTGGCGGAAGAGCTGTCGAAACTGCTGAGTAAACAAAACGAGCAGAACCTGCTGCCAAAAACCATTCTCTACTGCCTGAACCCACGCGATAACGAAGTGCTGGGCACCATGATCGGTAACTTCCAGGGCGAAGGGATGCCAGGCAAGATGCAGTTCGGTTCTGGCTGGTGGTTCAACGATCAGAAAGACGGCATGGAACGTCAGATGACGCAGCTGGCGCAGCTCGGCCTGTTAAGCCGCTTTGTCGGCATGCTGACCGACAGCCGCAGTTTCCTGTCTTACACTCGCCACGAATATTTCCGTCGCATCCTGTGCCAGATGATTGGCCGCTGGGTGCAGGCAGGAGAAGCACCGGCGGATATCCAGCTGCTGGGCGAAATGGTGAAAAACATCTGCTTTAACAATGCGCGTGACTACTTCGCCATTGAACTGAACTAAGGCCGTTTGAGGTTGATATGCAATACATCAAAATCCATTCGCTGGATAACGTTGCCGTCGCGCTGGCGGACCTGACTGAAGGTGACGTTGTGACCGTTGAGAACCAGACGGTCACGCTGCGCCAGGCGATTGCTCGCGGGCATAAATTTGCCGTGAAACCGATCGCCAAAGGGGAAAACGTCGTTAAGTACGGTTTGCCGATTGGTCATGCGCTGGCGGATATTGCGCCGGGTGAACATATTCATTCCCACAATACCCGCACCAATCTCAGCGATCTGGACGAGTACAGCTATCAACCTGATTTTCAGGCGGAAGAGGGGCAGGCGGCAGATCGCGATGTTCAGATCTACCGCCGCGCTAACGGCGACGTGGGCATCCGCAACGAACTGTGGATACTCCCGACCGTCGGTTGCGTGAATGGGATCGCGCGGCAAATCCAGACGCGCTTCCTGAAAGAGACCAACGATGCCGAAGGCACCGACGGAGTGCATCTTTTCAGCCACACTTACGGCTGTTCACAGCTGGGTGACGACCACATTAACACCCGCACCATGCTGCAAAACATGGTGCGCCACCCGAACGCGGGCGCGGTGCTGGTGATTGGCCTGGGCTGTGAGAACAACCAGGTGGATGCCTTCCGTGAAACGCTGGGGGAGTTCGACCCTGAGCGTGTGCACTTTATGGTGTGCCAGCATCAGGACGACGAAGTGGAAGCGGGCATTGAGCAACTGCACCAACTGTATGAGGTGATGCGTCATGATAAGCGCGAGCCGGGCAAGCTGAGCGAGCTGAAGTTTGGTCTGGAGTGCGGCGGGTCAGATGGTCTGTCCGGTATCACCGCCAACCCGATGCTGGGCCGCTTCTCGGATTATATGATCGCCAACGGTGGCACTACCGTGCTGACCGAAGTGCCGGAGATGTTCGGCGCAGAGCGTATTCTGATGAGCCACTGCCGCGACGAAGAGACGTTTGAAAAGACCGTCACCATGGTGAACGACTTTAAACAGTATTTCATCGCGCATAACCAGCCGATTTATGAGAACCCATCACCGGGGAACAAGGCGGGGGGGATCACCACGCTGGAAGAGAAATCTCTCGGCTGTACTCAGAAAGCCGGAGCCAGCCAGGTCGTGGACGTGTTGCGCTACGGTGAACGCCTGAAAACGCCCGGTCTGAACCTGCTGAGCGCGCCGGGTAATGATGCGGTTGCCACCAGCGCGCTGGCAGGTGCCGGTTGCCATATGGTGCTGTTCAGTACCGGTCGCGGTACGCCATACGGCGGTTTTGTGCCAACGGTAAAAATTGCTACCAACAGCGAGCTGGCAGCGAAGAAAAAGCACTGGATTGACTTCGATGCGGGTCAGTTGATCCACGGCAAAGCAATGCCGCAGTTGCTGAACGAATTCGTCGATACCATCGTGGAATTCGCCAGCGGCAGGCAGACCTGCAACGAGAAGAACGACTTCCGTGAGCTGGCGATCTTTAAGAGTGGTGTGACGCTGTAAATATTATGTCGGGTGGCGCTAACGCTTATCCGACCTACCAAATCCTGTAGGCCCGGTAAGGCGTAGCCGCCACCGGGCTTTTTTTTTACCCGCGCAGGGCGTTCTTCGCTAAACGCGCGTCTTCCGCCTGACAGGCCGCTGCGGTAAACAGCACGTCGGTAGAGGAGTTCAGTGCCGTTTCACAGGAATCCTGCAGCACGCCGATAATAAAGCCAACGGCTACCACCTGCATCGCGATCTCGTTCGGGATACCGAACATATTACACGCCAGCGGAATGAGCAGCAGCGAACCACCCGCCACGCCGGATGCACCACAGGCACACAGCGACGCCACGACGCTCAGCAGCAGCGCTGTCGGCAGATCCACCGGAATACCCAGCGTATGTACCGCCGCCAGCGTCAGCACGGTGATGGTGATCGCCGCACCCGCCATATTCACGGTGGCACCCAGTGGGATCGACACCGAGTAGGTGTCGCGATCCAGATTCAGCTTCTCCGCCAGCGCCATGTTAACCGGAATGTTCGCCGCAGAGCTGCGGGTGAAGAAAGCATACACGCCGCTTTCGCGCAGGCACATCAGCACCAGCGGATACGGGTTGCGGCGGATCTGCCAGAATACCAGCAGCGGGTTGATCACCAGCGCCACCAGCAGCATACAGCCAATCAGGACGATCAGCAGCTGTGCATAGCCCCACAGCGTCTCAAAACCGGTGGTTGCGAGCGTAGAAGAGACCAGCCCGAAGATACCGATTGGCGCAAAACGGATCACGATTTTCACCATAAAGGTCACGGCGTTGGACATATCGTTGACCAGATTTTTGGTCGTTTCGTTACCGTGACGCAGCGCGAAGCCAAGCCCAATCGCCCAAACCAGAATGCCAATGTAGTTTGCATTCAGCAGGGCATCAATCGGGTTGGATACCATGCTCATCAGCAGGCCGCGTAATACCTCTACGATGCCGGAAGGCGGTGTGATATCACCTGCCGCGCTGGTCAGATGCAGCGTGGAGGGGAAGAGGAAGCTAAACACAACGGCCGTTAAGGCAGCAGAGAAGGTTCCCAGAAGATACAGGAATAAAATAGGGCGAATGTTGGTTTTTTGTCCGTGCTGGTGGTTGGCAATCGACGCCATGACCAGCATCAGTACCAGCACCGGTGCAACAGCTTTCAGTGCGCCTACGAACAGCGTACCGAGCAGTCCCGTTGCTTCCGCGGCAGGTTTTGACACCATCGCCAGCAGAATACCCAATACCAACCCGACCAGAATTTGTTTTACAAGGCTGCCCTGCGCCAGGCGCGCGAACAGACCGCTTGATTGTGTGCTCATACGTTATTCCTGAGTGAAATTGCGTTCCATCCTGGATGTGCTCTAAGTCACGTTTGTTTCCGGATGTAAGTAAATGTTTGCCTGGTCGAGTATAGGGAATGCGCGAAAGGAGGGAAGCGTAAAATGCTGGATTTTACGTGTTGCGTCATGTTTTTTAACTATTGGTTAACGAAAATGCCGGGTGGCGCTGCGCTTACCCGGCCGACATTGCATTTCCCCCTCTCCCTGTGGGAGAGGGGTGGGGTGAGGGCATCAGCCCGCACCGAACGTTGCACTAAACCTGCTGCTTCTTGTCGTGCTGGCGGTTAACCCAGGTATTGATGATCAGCGTCACGGCCAGAATGCCAAATACCACACCCAGCGAAATGGCGATCGGGATGTGGTAGAAGTCGACAATCAGCATCTTGATACCGATAAACACCAGAATCACCGACAGGCCGTACTTCAGCATTGAGAAGCGCTCTGCCGCACCTGCCAGCAGGAAGTACATCGCACGCAGACCGAGGATCGCAAACAGGTTAGAGGTCAGAACAATGAACGGATCGGTGGTCACCGCGAAGATCGCCGGGATACTGTCTACCGCAAAAATCACGTCGCTCAGTTCAACCAGAATCAGCACCAGCAGCAGCGGGGTGGCAAACAGCAGGCCGTTCTTCCGCACAAAGAAGTGCTCGCTTTCGATTTTATCCGTCATGCGCAGATGACCACGCAGCCACTTCACCAGCGGCTTCTCGCCAATACCGGTTTCATCTTCTTTCGCCAGCGCCATTTTGACCCCGGTGAACAGCAGGAACGCGCCGAACACATACAGCAGCCATTCGAACTGGGTGATCAGCCAGCTTCCGGCGAAGATCATGATGGTACGCAGGACAATCGCTCCCAGCACGCCGTAAACCAGCACGCGACGCTGCAGGGCGGCAGGCACAGCGAAATAGCTGAACAGCATCAGCCAGACGAAGACGTTATCCACCGCCAGCGCTTTTTCAATCAGATAACCGGTGAGGAAGGCGAGAGCCTGAGGATCGGCCACCGCGCGGCCCTCGGTCGAAGCCAGATACCACCAGAAGGCGGCGCAGAAGAGGAGTGAGAGGGATACCCACACCAGTGACCAGACGGCGGCTTGCTTGACGCTCATGCCGTGCTCGCCGCGACGGCCCTGCAAAAAGAGGTCGATCGCCAGCATGATGAGCACGACTACCGCGAATCCGCCCCACAACATTGGAGTGCCGACAGAATGCATACTATTTTCCTTACACATAAAAAACAAAAACGGCTATGGTCAGAAGACGATAGCCGTTAGCTTTTTATGCATAGACCTCGCCTTCCGGCAAGGTCTCACTTACAACCATGAAGGTTGCCCGGCGACCGGATGCGGTTTTGCACGCATCGTAATGACGATCCACCGGCGAAGAAGTTACTCCCCTTTGCAGGTAACAAAATATGTCAGACCATCGGTTTCGTCAATGGTCTGCGCCGTTTCATTACACAGTTTTACGCGACCGCTTCTGCACCCACGCCATCTGCAGGGAACACCACGCCAGTCTGACGGCGGATCTCCGTTTGCAGCTTCGCCGTGGTGCGGCTTACCGCGAGGCCTGGGTGATTCACCTCGTTATCTTCTACCAGACGGGCGAAGACCTCTGCCTCATAGAGCATAGTGTTAATATGCTGAGGCTGCGTCAGCTCCTGCGCTTTACCGCCGCGCGGCACAAAACTCAGCTTCTGGCATTCGGAGATCTTCTCAATGACCAGCGACCCGGCTTCCCCCTGAATTTCGCTCGGCAGCACGGAATCACTCACTTTCGAGTGCTGCAGCGTGACGCTGAAATCGCCGTAATCCAGCACCACTACGCCGTGTGCATCCACGCCGCTCTCCAGCAGGCTGGCGGTGGCCGTTACGCCGTGCGGCTCGCCCCACAGCGCCACGGCAGAGGCCAGGCAGTAAAAACCGATGTCCATAATCGAGCCGTTAGAGAAGGTCGGGTTAAAGGTGTTCGGGTTCTCACCGTCCAGATAGCGCTGGTAGCGTGAGGAATACTGGCAGTAGTTAATAAAGGCTTTACGCACTTTGCCAATTTTTGGCAGGGACTGCTGCAACAGCAGGAAGTTCGGCAGGCTGGCGGTTTTGAACGCTTCGAACAGCACCACCTGGTTTTCGCGGGCAAGCTGAATGGCGGCTTCCACTTCCTGAATATTTGAGGCCAGCGGCTTCTCGCAAATCACATGCTTTTTATGGCTGAGGAACAGCCTCGTTTGCGGGAAGTGCAGGGCGTTCGGGCTGGCGATATAGACCGCGTCAATGGCGTCGCTTTGCGCCATCTCGTCGAGCGAGGTAAACAGGTGTTCGACCGGGTAGTCGTTTGCAAAACTCTGCGCCTGTTCAAGGCTGCGGGAATAGACTGCGGTGAGCTTATATTTGCCGGTTTCGTGGGCGGCGTCGACGAACTGGCGTGTGATCCAGTTCGTGCCAATGACTGCGAAACGTATCATAAACGTTTACGTACTCCGTTGCTGGGAACCTTTAGCCACTGTAGCACGTCATCATGACAATTCGCGTGCGCTACTGCGCATTACTCTTTAACGATAAATGCGTAAGCCACAAACGGGTATCAAACTCCAGCTGGTGGTACTGCGGCTCCATGTGGCAGCACAGAGAGTAAAACGCCTTGTCGTGCTCTTTCTCTTTCAGGTGCGCCAGTTCGTGCACTACGATCATCCGCAAAAACGGTTCTGGCGCAGTGCGAAATACCGTCGCCACGCGGATCTCCGCTTTGGCTTTCAGTTTGCCGCCCTGCACGCGGGAGATGGCAGTGTGCAGGCCGAGCGCGTTCTTCAAAACGTGGATCTTGTTGTCGTACATCACCTTGTTGATCGGCGGCGCGCTCTTGAGATACCGGTTTTTCAGATCCTGCGTATACTGCCAGAGCGCCTTATCAGTCGCGAAATCATGCGTGCCGGGGTAACGTTTTTCCAGCACCGCCCCCAGCTTTTCCCCGGCAATCAGGCTGCGCACCTGAGAAAGTAAATGCTCCGGGTAGCCCTGGAGATAAGTTAGTTGGTTCATCAACGCCCCAAAATGACAATAAAACGGGTATACTCACGCACCCTTTTCAGGGATACGCCAAATTTTACCATTCAGGAGGGCCGATGAGCCACTTAGACAACGGTTTCCGTTCACTCAACCTTAAACGTTTCCCGGAGACGGACGACGTTAACCCGCTTCAGGCGTGGGAAGCGGCGGATGAATATCTGCTGCAGCAGTTGGATGAGACTGAAATCCGCGGCCCGGTTTTGATCCTGAATGACGCGTTTGGCGCGCTGGGCTGCGCCCTGGCGCAACACTCGCCCTACAGCATCGGCGATTCTTACTTAAGCGAGCTGGCGACGCGTGAAAACCTGCGTCACAACGATATCGATGAAGGTAGCGTGAAGTTCCTCGACAGCACCGCGGAGTACCCGCAGGCGCCGGGCGTGGTACTGATCAAAGTGCCGAAAACCATGGCGCTGCTGGAGCAACAGCTGCGTGCGCTGCGTAAAGTCGTGACGCCGGAAACGCGCATCATTGCGGGTGCCAAAGCGCGTGATATTCACACCTCGACGCTGGAACTGATCGAGAAAGTGCTCGGCCCAACCACCACCACGCTGGCGTGGAAAAAGGCGCGTCTGATCAACTGTACGTTTAGCGCACCGGAACTGGCTGATGCGCCAGAGACGCTGAGCTGGACGCTGGAAGGGACCGACTGGACCATCCATAACCACGCGAACGTTTTCTCCCGCACGGGGCTGGATATCGGCGCGCGTTTCTTTATGGAACATCTGCCGGAAAACCTGGAAGGCGAAATTGTCGATCTGGGCTGCGGCAACGGCGTGATTGGCCTGACGCTGCTGGCGAAGAACCCGGAAGCGAGCGTGGTGTTCAGCGATGAGTCGCCCATGGCGGTGGCGTCCAGCCGTCTGAACGTAGAAACCAACATGCCTGAGGCGCTGGATCGCTGCGAGTTTATGATCAACAACGCGCTGTCGGGCGTGGAGCCTTTCCGCTTCAACGCGGTGTTCTGCAACCCGCCGTTCCACCAGAAGCACGCCCTGACGGATAACGTCGCCTGGGAGATGTTCCACCATGCGCGACGCTGCCTGAAAATTAACGGCGAGCTGTACATCGTGGCAAACCGTCACCTGGACTACTTCCACAAGCTGAAGAAGATTTTCGGTAACTGCGTCACCATTGCGACGAACAACAAGTTTGTGGTGCTGAAATCTGTGAAGCTGGGGCGTCGTCGGTAAGTTTTTTTTGCCCGGTGGCGCTGCGCTTACCGGGCCTACAACGGCCTCGTACCCGTAGGCCGGGCAAGCGCAGCGCCGCCCGGCAATGCTCTAGATCTCCAGCGCTAATTTCGTCCCCTGCGCAATTGCCCGCCGCGCATCCAGCTCCATCGCCACATCGCATCCGCCAATCAAATGCACTGGTTTACCCGCTTCACGCAGCGGATCGGCCAGATCGCGTTTCGGCTCCTGCCCGGCACATAAAATGACATGATCCACGCGCAGCAGCTGCGGCTCACCGCCGATCAGCACGTGCAGCCCGTCATCGTCGATCTTCTGGTAGCTCACCGCCGGGATCATCTTCACGCCGCGAGAGAGCAGGGTAGCACGATGTATCCAGCCGGTGGTTTTGCCCAGCCCTTCACCTGGCTTACTGGCTTTACGCTGTAGCATCACAATCTGGCGCGGGCTTTTTGGCAGTTGCGGCCCTTCCGGGCGCAGGCCGCCAGCCTGTTTGAGGCTGGTATCAATTCCCCACTCCACGCAAAACTCGGCAATATTCTGGCTGGTGGCTTCACCCGGCTGGCTTAAGTACATGGCGGTATCAAAACCGATGCCCCCACAGCCGATAATCGCCACTTTTTCCCCAACCGGCACTTTGTCGCGCAGCACGTCCAGATAGCTCAGCACCTTCGGATGGTCGATACCCTCGATCGCAGGGATGCGCGGCGCGATCCCGCTCGCCAGGATCACCTCATCGAAATCGATCAGATCGTCAGGCGTGACCCACTGGTTGAGCCGCAGATCGACTCCCGTCAGCTCGATCATCCGGCGGTAATAGCGCAGGGTTTCGTAGAACTCCTCTTTGCCGGGGATCTGTTTGGCGATATTAAACTGCCCACCGATTTCGGCTGCGGCATCAAACAGCGTCACGCTGTGCCCGCGTCCGGCGGCATTCACCGCAAACGCCAGCCCCGCCGGACCCGCGCCGACCACGGCCAGGCGTTTTTTATTAACCGCAGGCACGACCGGTATTTTGGTTTCATGGCAGGCGCGTGGGTTGACGAGACAAGAGGTAACCTTACCGACGAAAATCTGATCCAAACAGGCCTGGTTACAGCCAATGCAGGTATTGATCTCATCCGCCCGCCCGCTTTGCGCTTTGGACAGCAATTCGGCATCTGCGAGGAACGGACGTGCCATCGACACCATATCGGCGTCGCCGCGTGATATCACATCCTCCGCCACCTGCGGGTCGTTAATGCGGTTGGTGGTCACCAGTGGAACAGAGACTTTGCCTTTCAGCTTGCGCGTCACCCAACTGAAGGCCGCGCGCGGCACCGGCGTGGCGATGGTGGGGATGCGCGCTTCGTGCCAGCCGATCCCGGTGTTGATGATGGTGACACCTGCAGCTTCAATCGCCTGTGCCAGCTGCACGGTTTCGTCAAACGTGCCGCCGCCTTCCACCAGATCGAGCATCGAAAGGCGGAAGATGATGATAAAATCCGCGCCCGCACGTTCGCGTACCGCGCGCACGACTTCCACGGCGAAGCGCATGCGGCGGGCATAGTCGCCGCCCCATTCATCCTCGCGCTGGTTGGTGCGGGCGGCGAGGAATTCGTTGATCAGATAGCCTTCGGAACCCATTACCTCGACGCCATCGTAGCCCGCTTCACGCGCCAGCGCGGTGCAGCGGGCGAAGTCGTCAATCAGCGCCAGGATCTCGTCGTGGCTCAGGGCATGCGGCTTAAAACGGTTAATAGGTGCCTGAATGGCCGACGGCGCGACCAGATTCGGTTGATAGCTGTAGCGGCCAGTGTGCAGGATCTGCAGGGCAATTTTGCCGCCTTCTTTGTGAACCGCGTCGGTCACAATCCGGTGATGCGCAAGCTGTGACGCATCGTTCAGCACCGCGCCGCCCTCCATCGTCACGCCCGTGGTGGCTGGGGCGACGCCGCCGGTCACAATCAGCGCGACGCCGTGGCGCGCGCGCTCGGCGTAGAAGGCCGCCAGCCGCTCCGGGCCGTCCGGTCGCTCTTCCAGCCCGGTATGCATCGAGCCCATCAATACGCGGTTTTTAAGGGTAGTGAACCCCAAATCGAGGGGGGCGAATAACGACGGGTAGCGGCTCATAGTCTCTTCCAGTGTAAAATTATTGTTATGTGGTCGGATGAGTTACTAATTTAGCCAGCGGGGAGTAAAAGGGAAAAGGGGAATGCAGTGAATGTGATGGGATTCAAATATTGGTGTGGCCTGATGCCCTCACCCTAACCCTCTCCCACAGGGAGAGGGGACTTAATCTCCCTCTCCCTTAGGGAGAGGGCCGGGGTGAGGGGGTACGCACCAGTCCTGGTGCCTGCCACATCGAGGTCGTCAGGCCGCTGTCCACCAGCCCAAGCTGGTCGGCATAGACCGCCTGCCACTTCTGCATCATGCCGTCGTACAGCTCCCGGTGTTGCGGATTCGGCGTGAACTCGCGGCTCCATTTCACCAGCCGCTCGCCCGTCGAGGCCATATCCGCAAACAGCCCCGCGCCCGCGCCGGCGGCAATCGCGCAGCCGAGCGCCGTTGCCTCTTTCACTTCCGGCACGCGTACCGGCAGGCCGGTGACGTCGCTTAGAATCTGGCTCCACAACGCCCCTTTCGACCCCCCTCCGGCAAAAACCAGGCTCTCAAATGCCACGCCGGAGAAGCGTGAAATCTGCGCCAGATTACAGGCCGAGACAATCGCCGCGTTCTCTTCCAGGGCACGGAACAGCGTGGCTTTGTTGCACTTTTCCGGATCGATGGAGAGGTTAATAAACGACGGCGCGGCGTGGTACCACTGCTTGAAATGCATCGCGTCAGAGAAGATCGGCATTACGCCGTGGGAACCCGCCGGTACGCGGCTCGCCATCTCTTCGAGCAGGGAGTAGGTATCCATGCCCATGCGTTCGGCAATTAATTTCTCTTCCGCGCAGAAGGCGTCGCGGAACCAGCGCATAGTCAGGCCGGTAAAGAAGCTGATCGACTCCGCCTGCGCCATGCCGGGAATGACGTGCGGATTCACGCGAATATTCATCTCTGGGTCCGTGCGCACCTGTGGCAGGTTCACCACCTGCTGCCAGAAGGTGCCGCCCAGCACCGCCGTTTGTCCGGCGCGCACTACGCCCAGCCCCAGACAACCCAGTTGCACATCGCCCCCACCCATCACCACGGGCGTGCCTTCGCGCAGGCCGCTCTGTTGCGCGGCTTCTTTGGTTATGGCCCCCAACACCGTGCCGGTCTCTTTTACCGGGGAGAGAATATCGGCACGCAGCCCGGCCATGTCGAGCAGCGCCGGACGCCAGTCGCGGGAGAACAGATCCAGCATGCCCGTCGTGCCCGCGTTCGACGGGTCAACCGCCAGCTCGCCGGAGAGCTTCGCCGCCAGCCAGTCGCTGATCATGGTGATGGTCGCGGCTTTACGGTAAATATCCGGGCGATGGTGCGCCAGCCACAGCAGGCGCGGCATGGCGCTCAGAGCAAGAGTTTGCCCGGAGACCTCATACACTTCGGATTCAAAACGGTCGTCGTGGATCTCTTTAAGCTCGGCCACCTCGCGGCTGGCGCGGGCGTCGACGTTGGCGCAGGCCCAGATGGCCTCGCCGTTGCGGTCAAAGAGCACAATGCCTTCACGCATCGAGCAGCAGGCAACGGACTGAATATCCGCGGCGCTCAGGTGCGCACGATCCAGCGCCTGTTGAATGCACTGGCAGGTGAGCCGCCAGTTGGTGTCGAGGTCAAACTCCATCGACCCCGGCACGTTCTCCACGCTCAGGTGTTTCCACTCGGCCTGGCCGACGGCAATCTGGTTGCCCTGTAAATCGAAAATTACGGCGCGAACGCTGCCTGTCCCTGCATCTAACGCTAAAAGGTAACTCATGAGCTTGCCTCGTTGTTAGCGCAGGGCATCCCCGTTACGTCAGGGCCAGCACCGCGCGGGCTGTCGTCTCTTCCGTCACCAGGCCATTGATACGGCGACCTTTCAGTGCGGCATAAATCGCATCGGCTTTCTCTTCGCCGCCGGCCACGCCAACGATGGTGGGCAGCTGTGCCAGTTCATCGAGCGTGACGCCGAGTAATTCTTTATGGATCTCCAGCTCCTCGACGCATTCCCCCTCGCCGTTGAGGAAATAGCCGAGGATGTCACCCACTGCGCCTTTGCGGGCGTACATCAGCTGTTCACCTTCGCTGATATAGCCGGAGCGCAAAATGGTGGCGTCCCGACGCTGGTTCACCGAACCAATACCTACCACGGCAACATCTGCGGCGGTTGCGGCGAGGATCACGTCCCGCACGCTGGTTTCCCGTTTTAAGATCCCGGCCACTTCAGCAGATGAGACGCGAAGCGGGGCGGGGATCATGCTGACGCTGCAGGCTGCATCTAGCTGACCGATCCCGGTCATATACGGTCCGACGCCGCCGGAGAGCGTGACCAGGCGGATCTGCTGTGAGCTAATAAAACCGCTTAAATGCTGCAGGCTGCTCATGGTCGTTTCACCAAATCCCACCGCTAACAGCTGGCCGGGTTCCAGCACGCCCATCAGCGACTGTGCCGCGCCAATGCCTAACCGCACGTTCATCGGCGGCGTGTTCAGCGCAGGCATCACGCGTACCAGTTTCAACCCAAAACGTTGTTGCAACTCCGTTTCCAGCGCCAGACAGCCCTCGTAGCGCGAGTTGATCTGCACGCGGATCACCCCGGACTGGCGGCCTTTTTCCAGCAGGCGCGAAATCTTCAGACGCGGCAGGCCGAGCCGCTCGCCAATGTCGTTCTGGGTTAGCCCGTCGTGGTAGTAGCACCAGGCCACGCGCGCCACCAGCTCCTCTTCTGCCAGTGCCAGCCCGGCAAACCGTCCTTCTTCCGCAGTGCGTTTATCGCTCATATTTGAACTCTTATAAAAATTTAGATCATATGTTCGTGATGGCGCGGGCAGAAAATGTGAGCCGCGCGGCAAAACAGATCTTTTAGAGGGTTTCTGCTTTATCTGGATCTTAATCGATAAAACTGTGATCCCTGCACGGTTGTAAATATAGTTCACCGTCTACGCTTTTGAACATTATTAAATCTAAAAATCATTTGTTCAATAGCGGAGCGATGATGACCCCACTTATCGAAGCACGTGATATCTGCAAGCAGTTCTCTGGCGTGTCGGTGTTAAAAGGCATTGATTTCACGCTGCTTGCAGGGCAGGTGCATGCATTGATGGGCGGTAACGGCGCGGGAAAATCGACGCTGATGAAGATCATCGCCGGGGTTGAGACACCGGACAGCGGTGAACTTTCTGTCGTCGGGCAGCCATTTACGCGGCTAACCCCCGCGCAGGCACATAAGCTCGGCATTTACCTGGTGCCGCAGGAGCCACTGCTGTTTCCCAACCTGACGGTGCGGGAAAACATCCTGTTCCGCCTGCCGCGTGAAAGCGATCTGGATGAGCGACTGGCAGAGAAACTTCAACAATTGCAGTGCCAGCTTAATCTCGACGCCACCGCCAGCACCCTGGAGGTAGCGGATCAGCAGATGGTGGAGATCCTGCGTGGATTAATGCGCAACGCGAAGATTCTGATCCTCGATGAACCCACGGCCTCGCTCACGCCGGGCGAGACCGAACGCCTGTTTCGCCAGATCCGCGCTCTGCAGGAACTCGGCGTCGGCATTGTCTTTATCTCGCATAAGCTGCCGGAAATCCGCATGCTTTCGAGCCACGTCTCGGTGATGCGCGACGGTGCAGTGGTGCTGAGCGGCGAAACCGCGCAGTTCGACGATAACGCCCTGATTGCCGCCATGACGCCGGTCAGCCGGGAGAAATCCCTGAGCGATACGCAAAAGCTGTGGCTGGCGTTGCCGGGCAACCGCCGCACCCAGCCGCAGGATTTTCCGGTACTGCGTGTGGAGGATCTCACCGGGGAAGGGTTTATCGATCTCAGCCTGGAGATTTATGCCGGGGAGATCGTCGGGCTGGCCGGGCTGGTGGGATCGGGGCGCACTGAGTTTGCAGAAACGCTCTACGGTTTGCGTCCGGTGCGGGGTGGACGCATCTGGCTGGAAAATCAGGAGATTAGCAATGACTCCGTGTCTGCGCGTCTGGATAGAGGGCTGGTTTATCTGCCGGAGGATCGGCAGGTTTCCGGCTTGTTCCTGGATGCGCCAATCCGCTGGAACACCGTGGCGCTGAACGAGCCGTCAGTCTGGCAGCAGCGCAAACGGGAGTCTGCGGTGGTGGAGCGCTATCACCGGGCGCTGGGGATCAAACTCAACGATGCGGATCAAACCGTGCGCACGCTCTCCGGCGGTAACCAGCAGAAGGTGCTGCTGGCGCGTTGTCTGGAAGCGAATCCACTTTTGCTGATCGTCGATGAACCGACACGCGGCGTGGACGTCTCGGCGCGCGCCGACATCTATCAGCTGATAAAAAGCGTGGCGGCGCAGAACGTCGCGGTGCTGATGATCTCAAGCGACCTTGATGAGTTCCCTGGGCTTGCAGACCGCGTGCTGGTGATGCACCAGGGCGTGCTCAGCGGCGAGCTGCCGCGCCACGCCGTCAGTCTCGACCGGATGATGGCACTGGCGTTCGGAGGGCAATCATGAAGATCTTACTCAAAAACCGCGAACTGAGCGCGTTTCTCGCTATTCTGGCGCTGTTTGCCGTCCTCGTGGCGCTGAATCCGGCTTACTTCAGCCTGCAAACGCTGGGGATGATCTTCGCCAGCTCGCAGATCCTGATCCTGCTGGCGCTTGGCGCGGCGCTGGTGATGCTGACCCGCAACATCGACGTTTCCGTTGGCTCCACCGTCGGGCTGTCGGCGATTGCGGTGGGTGTGGCGCTGAACAGCGGCTACAGCCTGCCGGTAGCGATGCTTTTTGCACTGGCGATCGGCGCACTGGCCGGGGCATTTAACGGCTTTCTGGTTGTGGGGCTACGTATTCCGGCGATTGTCGCCACGCTCGGCACGCTGGGGCTGTATCGCGGGGCGATGCTGCTCTGGACGGGCGGAAAATGGATTGAAGGGCTGCCATCAAGCCTGAAATCTCTCTCTGAGCCCGTCGCTATTGGCATTTCACCGCTTGGGATGGTAGTTCTGTTTTTAGCGGTCATTGGCGCGTGGACGCTGTCGCGCACTGCCTTCGGGCGTGATTTTTATGCCGTGGGCGATAACCTTGCCGCCGCACGACAACTGGGCGTGGCGGTGAACCGCACCCGCATGATCGCCTTTACGCTGAACGGTATGCTGGCCGCCTGCGCCGGGATTGTCTTTGCCGCGCAGATTGGCTTTGTCCCCAATCAGACCGGCAGCGGGCTGGAGATGAAAGCCATCGCCGCCTGCGTTCTCGGGGGCATCTCGCTTTTGGGCGGCACCGGCACGCTGATCGGTGCCTTACTCGGCGCTTTCTTCCTCACGCAAATCGACACCGTGCTGGTGCTGTTCAGGCTTCCGGCCTGGTGGAACGACTTTATCGCCGGGCTGGTGTTGCTGGGCGTGCTGGTGCTCGACGGGCGTCTGCGTCAGGCGCTGGCGCGCCATCAGCGGGCGCTGAAATATAGCCGCTTCCAGCCGGGTAATAAAGGGGGAAAGCACGTCACCCCGTTTCCAAAACGCAAAAAAGAGGTGGCGTAAATGAAACTTAACTGGGAAAGCGCGCTACTCATTTTACTGGTGCTGGAGATCTTGCTCTTCGGTGCCATCAACCCGCGCATGCTCGACATCAACATGCTGCTGTTCAGCACCAGCGATTTTATCTGCATTGGTATTGTCGCGCTGCCGCTCACTCTGGTGATTATCAGCGGTGGGATCGATATCTCTCTCGGCTCGACCATCGGCCTGTGCGCCATCGCGTTGGGCGTCATGATGCAGGCAGGCTGGCCGATGGCGGTGGCCATCCCGCTGACGCTGCTGCTGGGCCTGCTGTGCGGGTTGCTTAACGCGGCGTTGATCCACTACACCGGCATCAGCCCTTTAGTGATCACCCTCGGCACGCTCTACCTGTACGGCGGCGGCGCGCTGCTGCTCTCCGGCATGGCGGGGGCGACGGGCTACGAGGGCATCGGCGGCTTCCCGGACAGCTTTACCGCGTTCGCCAATCTTACCGTTCTTGGCCTGCCAATCCCGCTGGTGCTGTTCGCGCTGATTACCGTCTTCTTCTGGCTGATAACCCATCGCGGGCGCTTTGGTCGTCACCTGTTTTTGATTGGGCAAAACCCGCGCGCAGCGCGCTATGCGGCCCTGTCGGTCAACGGTATGCCCTACGCGCTGTACGGTCTGGTGGGCGTGGCCTCAGCGATTGCTGCGCTGGTGATGGTCTCTTATTTCGGTTCCGCGCGCTCGGATCTGGGGCGTGATTTATTAATGCCTGCACTCACCGCCGCCGTGCTCGGCGGAGCCAATATTTATGGCGGTTCAGGTTCGGTTACGGGTACTGCACTGGCGGCGCTGCTGGTGGGGTATCTGCAACAGGGTTTACAGATGGTCGGCATCCCCAACCAGGTGTCGAGCGCGCTGTCAGGGGCGCTGTTGGTTGTGGTGGTGATGGGACGTTCATTGAGTCTGCACCGTGAATGGGTGCGATCTCTCCTCACAAAACTTACCCGGAGCGTAAGATGAAAACAAAACTGATAGTCCTGGCGATGGCCCTCAGCTTCGCGTCGGCGCAGGCGGCGGACCGCATCGCCTTTATCCCGAAACTGGTGGGCGTCGGCTTCTTTACCAGCGGCGGCAACGGCGCGAAAGAGGCGGGGAAAGATCTTGGCGTGGACGTGACCTACGACGGCCCGACCGAGCCGAGCGTCTCCGGGCAGGTGCAGCTCATCAATAACTTCGTCAACCAGGGCTATAACGCCATTATCGTCTCCGCCGTGTCGCCGGACGGCCTCTGCCCGGCGCTGAAGCGCGCGATGCAGCGCGGCGTCAAAGTATTGACCTGGGACTCCGATACCAAACCGGAGTGCCGCAGCATCTACATCAACCAGGGCACGCCAGAACAGCTCGGCGGCCTGCTGGTGGACATGGCAGGCAAGCAGGTCACCAAACCGAATGCCAAAGTGGCGTTCTTCTACTCCAGCCCCACCGTCACCGACCAGAACCAGTGGGTGAAAGAGGCGAAGGCCAAAATCGAGAAAGACCATCCCCAGTGGCAGATTGTCACCACCCAGTTTGGCTATAACGATGCCACCAAATCTCTGCAAACCGCCGAGGGGATCTTAAAAGCGTATCCGGATCTGGATGCGATTATCGCCCCGGATGCCAATGCCCTGCCAGCGGCAGCACAGGCAGCGGAAAACCTGAAGCGGGAAGGGGTGGCGATTGTCGGGTTTAGCACGCCGAATGTGATGCGCCCCTACGTCGAGCGCGGCACGGTAAAAGCCTTCGGCCTGTGGGATGTGGTGCAACAGGGCAAAATTGCGGTCAATGTCGCCGATCGTTTGCTGAAAAAGGGCGATCTTAACGTCGGTGACAGCGTGGACGTAAAAGACATCGGGACGCTGAAGGTCGAGCCGAACAGCGTGCAGGGCTATCAGTATGAAGCGAAAGGCAACGGCATCGTGCTGCTGCCGGAGCGCGTGGTGTTCACCAAAGAGAACATCAACAAATACGATTTCTGACGGGGGAACAAATGGCTGATTTAGACGACATCAAAGACGGTAAGGATTTTGGCATCGGTACGCCGCAGGTCAACGCACCCTACACCCTGAAAGGCTGCGGCTCGCTGGACTGGGGCATGCAGTCGAGGCTTTCGCGCATCTTCAACCCGCAGAGCAACCGCACGGTGATGCTGGCCTTTGACCACGGCTACTTTCAGGGGCCGACTACCGGACTTGAGCGTATCGATCTCTCTATTGCGCCGCTGTTTGGCGAAACCGACGTGCTGATGTGTACCCGCGGCATTCTGCGCAGCACCGTCCCCGCGGCGACCAACAAACCGGTGGTGCTGCGCGCCTCCGGGGGGAATTCGATTCTGGGCGAGCTTTCCAACGAGTGTGTGGCGGTGGCGATGGAGGACGCGCTGCGCCTGAACGTCTGCGCGGTGGCGGCACAGGTCTACATCGGCAGCGAATTCGAGCATCAGTCGATCAACAACATCATCAAGCTGGTGGATGCGGGGGCGCGCTACGGCATGCCCACGCTTGCCGTGACCGGCGTCGGCAAAGAGATGGCGCGCGACGCACGGTATTTCTCGCTCGCCAGCCGTATCGCCGCCGAAATGGGGGCACAGTTCGTCAAAACCTATTATGTGGATGAGGGCTTCGAAAAAGTGACCGCCAGCTGCCCGGTACCGATTGTTATCGCCGGGGGGAAAAAGCTGCCGGAACACGAGGCGCTGGAGATGTGCTGGCGGGCTATCGATCAGGGCGCGTCCGGCGTGGATATGGGGCGAAATATCTTCCAGTCCAGCGCGCCGCTCGCCATGCTGAAAGCCGTGAAGAAAGTGGTACACGAGAACATGAGCGCGCGGGATGCGTTCCAGTTCTGGCAGGAAGAGAAACAGGGAGAAGCAAAATGAATGTGACGTTAGTGGAGATCAACATCAAACCGGAACGGGTGGATGAGTTTCTGGAGGTGTTTCGCGCCAACCATGAAGGGGCGATCCAGGAGCCGGGAAACCTGCGCTTCGACGTGTTGCAGGACCCGCGGGTGAAAACCCGGTTCTTTATATACGAGGCGTATAAAGATGAAGAGGCGGTGCTGGCGCACAAGAAAACGCCGCACTACCTGGCGTGCGTGGATAAGCTCGAAGCGCTGATGTCAGAGCCGCGCAAAAAACGCAGTTTTGTCGGGTTGTTGCCGGAGTAAGATCGTCTCCGGTGACGTGCTTGAGCGCGTCATCGGAGGCTGCGGAAATGTCGGGTTTATCCTTTGGCTTTCTGGATCGCCATGATTATTGCATCGGAGGCGATGTTTCCTGAAAGAACGCTAATGCGCTGAATCACCGGGTCTTTTTCCTGAGGCAGGACAATAAACGCTGGCATGTTCGTAAACCCAATCTGCTTCAGCAGCGCCACATTTTCCTGTAATGCGTTGTCTGCCGATCCCGCTGTGGGCATTTTTTTAAAGATAAAACGGACATCCGGGTTGGCGTGGAGAATCTCTTCTGTGACGTTGCAGTTCACACAGTGTTCGTCCACAAAAGACACCACGGCGACTTTCGCGTCAGCTGGCCCGACGACGGGTTCGCCGGTGTTAAGTAACTGCTCACGGTGGTGCAACGCATTTTGAACCATCGCCTGCTGCTGTGCTATCTGCTGACGCTGACGGAGACTTTCGCCTGCTGCCACTAAAAACTCAGGATGTTCGGCAAGGTATGTCGCGACGGTTTCGCCAATCTTTTCAGGATGGGCGGCAAAATAGGTTTCTGCTGCTTTTCCTGTTTGATCAATCTGCTGCGGTGTGACTTGCTCTGCCTGCGTTGCGGCTGAGAAAGTCACGGTCGCAGCCAGCAGGAGCGAAAGGCGATGAAGGGCGGTTGAGACTTCCATTATGGTATTCCGTAAAAGAGAGAAAACGGGACTACGACGCAACTGTCTGTGTGCGAACAGGCATAATGCGGCCGAAATCATTGATCGTTTGCCAGCGAACCTCGCATAACCCAGGGGTGATACAGCCATCAAGTAAGCGCTCACTGAAAGGGGCAACAACGCCGCCGTCCGGTATGCTCTTTCCTCCGAGGCTGAGCTGATAAAGCGTGACGTAGTAAGGCGTCGGGTTGTTCACGACAACCTTATTTTTGCTTCGTGACCAGTGTAGGGCCTGGTAGGCATCATCTGGTTTTCCGGCGAGTCCGGCAGGACGATAAAAAAGTTTAAAGCGCGAACGTACCGCCGTTTGTACACCGGAGACGTCATGGTTAGCAGAAGGGATCGCCGCAACGTTTAAGGTGAACAGCGTTTCACGGTCTGCGGGCACGTCTCCACTCGTGAAGATCAGACGAACCGTGTTCTCGCGTTCAGGATGCAGTGAAAACAGCTGTGGCATAGCCACAAATGTGGTTTGAAGCCCGTGCGGGACATCTGCTCCCGTCCATAAGCCACCAGGCTCGACTTTGGTGTAGATCAGATAAGATTCGTCAGAAGGGTTACGGACGGAAAAGCTGATCGATTTCTCTCGTTCTGGATAGACAAAACGCGTTCCGCCGATCACCACGCCCGCCTTCGCCTGTAGCAGGGGGAGCGACAGAAAAAAGAGCGTCAGGAGCGCCGCCCCAAATGAACGTTTACGCATAATTAAGGATAAATGTCGTTGTGGCATTTGCCGTCCCGGTGGTTACGGTGCTGGCAGTGGCAACATAGCGGGCGTAAAAATGGAGAGTCGCGTCGCTCTGATTGGGAATAATCAACGTCTCCTGGCTATGGCTTCCTATGGCAATAAGCGTCTTATCCTGGTTATAAATACCGACGCCAATTCCCGTTGCATAACCTTCACCGCCGATGAGCGTCAGCAAGTCGGGGTTTACCGTGTCTGGTGTGCCGTCAAAGGTAATACTGACGGAACCTTCTGTCCCTGCGCAGTTTTCCACACTGAGGGTAAACGGGTGATAATCCGCCCCCATACCCGGCCGGGTAAAATATGTGCTTTGCACGTTGTCCATCGTGACCGTCAGAGTTTGAGAGTCAGGCGCAATACTGCATGTCTTTTTATGAATCACGCCAGTAATATAAATTGTGCCGTCGTGTGCCAGAATGCATTCTGAAAATAACGCCACCAGCGAAAGCGCGGTAAAGAGTATCGTTGATATTTTTTTCATTTCCGCATCCTACTGATAAAGCAAATCAAAATACATGATGGCTGTGGCATTCCCCGGCGTGACGTCTGACAGGGTAGATTTATACCGTAAATTAAACGTTAAGCTATTATCGCCTTGTGTTAAGGGGTAGGTGTCAGATTCCACGTTATTTATGCTAATGGGATTATGCTCAGCGTTAAGAATTTCCACACCAAGACCCGTTGCCATTTGGCTCGCTGTTCCTTTCCCCGTGTCGCTGAGGGATAAAAGATCGGGGTTATTAATATCCGGTGTCCCGCTGAACCAGACTTTTGTTCCGTTGATGGCCCGCGAACAATTCTTCAGATCAATTGTGAAGGGTTTTTCCGGCGACGTCGTCCCTGGCGCAGGAAACGCCGAACTGTCAAATTCACCCAGATAGACGGTTTGTTCTTTACTGTTCACATCGACATCACAGGATTCACCAATAATCGTGCCGAATATCTGGAGATTTATCGACGCGCCATCATCGGCATGCGTTAGCGGCATCCAGAAAAAAAGAGTGAGCAGAGCGGAAAAATAAATGTTTTTCATTTAGCACCCTTACGCAAAATCGATACGTAAACAAGCCAACGCCGTGAAAATACCCTCTTCCGGGGCGTTACCTGTTGTACTGACCGGGTACGTTTTTAACGTGATATCTGCATGGCCCGAATCGTCGGTGATAAAATCAGCCGTGCTTGAAACGTCGTTAGGTATCATAACCATGCCCTTATCATTCGTAACAACGACGCCAACATCATTGTTATCGGTGGCAAGCGCCTGGTTAACGCGGCTGTCTGCCGTTGCGACCAGCCGAAGCGTGAGGTGCGCGGGTGAAATCACATCGGCATTACATTCAACAGGAACATTAAATGTTTTCACTGGTGCGTTATACGGTTTTTCCCCTGCGGTAATGAAAGATGAACTGTTTAATTTCCCGAGGTCAACGGTAATGATTTGCCCCGCATTAATGACGCAGTTTTGTGGTACGGTGACAGCGCCGTTGTAGGTTATTTGATAAACAATAGTATTCAGTGGATCGGTATTGTCTGTTGTAATGTAAACATTGAACATCACCTTATTGGGGATAATGACCGTGCCAATAAAGGGTTTGACAATTTTTATCCTGAACACCAGGTTGGAGTCATATACCGGGAAGGGTTCGCCAATATCCTCTTGATCGACCCTCCAGTCTTTCCCCATATGAACATAGTCTGCAGGGGGATAATAATCCCCTATATCTGAATCGGTAATACGCATCGCACCTGCGATATAGGTTGGATCGAGGCTCATGTATTGCCATTGATTTTCTGTGAAGATAACAGGAAAAGCACTTTTGTATGAACGATAGGTACGAGAATCACCATCAGGGTGTCTCGCACATATGGCTTCCACACCCACATCCTGTGATTTTACAAGTTCAACTGCCTTTCCCAACTGGTTTTCTTCTTTAGTCAACGTCGTTGTCAAATCGTAATTTACAACCGTAATGCTATTTGAATAATTATGGCAAACCGCAGCCAGACTTTCCGCTGACGTTACAAGAGCCAGTAATAAAAGAATAATACGTAATTTCACCTATCGGCACTCCGCTTTTAAACGTTCGAGGGACTGCTTTGTTTCACTTAGCGTGTAGGCAGCAACACATTTTTTATCGCTTGTATCGCCCCACTGTACCGTCAGGGAGCCTGTTGTCCCCAGTCCCGACAGATAGGCTTCGCCATTTTCACCCACGATAGTGTCTCCACCTTCGTCACTGCGCGTGACAATGGCACCAAACGGCACAGGGTGCCCATCATGAATTAATGAAATCATTGCACGATTCCCGGAGCGGGCCTTGAAGGTGGCGCGTACAAGTGCGCCCTGGGTTGGAATAACTTGCGTAACGGCTTCATCGATGTCCAGGTCGTCACTCAGGGAGTTGGTGTTCAGCGCCATGCGGTTACGATGGTATGCGCTGGCATAGGGCACGACCGCATAGCCTCGCCAGTCGGTGTGAATGCCCGGCCCATCTTCCACTTTAACGTTGCTTGCCCCTGGTGCCGCTATCAGGACGTTGGTGTCTCCCAAAGGCTGGCTTAAGGTGATGCCATTACGGTGGGCGACGATACCGCCACTCAGTCCATAATTTACCTGTTGATAATCGCCGTTATGGCTGTAGTTATATCCCAGGTTCGCATTACCGTAAGCGCTGTCGTACTCGGCACTGGCGCTTCCGCTGGCACCGGTATGCTGATTCTGATAACCCTGCTGAACGCTATAACTTAAGTTGTTATCTTCAAGCAGCGTTCCGTTGATGCCCGCAGTATTGGTCACTCTGCCGTCGTTGTCGGTGCTCATGCCGTAGGTGGCATAGATGCTATTTAAACGTTTCGTCACATCTCCACCTGGGTGGAGCCATACATTGAGTGGGAAGGAGAGCGTTAAGGCGTAAATCCGATCGCTTCCGCTCATACCGGGAGCTTTATTGTAGTTGTAGGTCAGGTTATAACTTACACCCGCCACCATCCCGCTATAACCTAGCTGGATAAGTGTGTTTTTTTCATCGGTATGCCAGTACGTTTGTTGGCTGCCGTTGAGAAAAATCGACCCGGCATTGCCAAATTGCTGGGATATATTCGCCTGGAGTTTACCGCGTTTGGTGTAGTACAGATTGTAATAATCCGTCCAGACTGGCCGATCGTCTTCGGTTCGGTTATTGGGATCGTCCTGGCCGATATAACCTTTCATCTGTTTGTAGGTCGTTTCATCCAGCGTATAAAAACCCGACGTTGAGTAGCGATACCCTAACAGCTGGAAATTTGTTCCAATGCCATTTAACGATTTTGCATATAAGAAACGTATTGATTGCCCGCTGTGTGAGCTACCATCGCTCAGTTCGCTTTGCGCACTGGTTACATCGGCCGACACCGCGCCAACGTTGCCCAGGTTAACCCCTGAACCCAAAGCAAAGGCGGCGTATTTTTCCGTCAGTTGCGTACCGCCATAGACGGTAAATCCTTTAGGTAAACCCCAGATAAGCGTTCCCTGAATAAAGTTAACGTCCTCTTGCTGGCTACTGCTGCTGCGATAGCGGGCTGCGGCCGCGGCGTATTTTACGCTGCCTTCTCGCTGTAAAACCGGGACTGCAGAATAGGGCACAGAATAGCTGTTGATCGTACCGTCAGCTTCTTTTACCTCAACGTTTAAATCGCCGCTGGAGGACGTGGGATAAAGATCGTTAATGGCAAAAGCCCCTGGCGGGACATAGCTTTGATAAATGGTGTAACCGTTTTGCTTGATGGTCACCTGGGCATTGGATTTTGCGATACCGCGAATAGTCGGGGCAAAACCCTTCATGCTATCCGGCAGCATATTGTCATCAGAATTAATCTGTACGCCGCGAAACGGCAGGCTATCAAAGACTTCCGATGTCGTATAATTTTCGCCTATCGTTAGCTTGCTTTTAAGGGGAATAACCGCCCGTTCAGCATACGTTTTAATGTGCTCCCAGTTGGTATAGGTACTGGAGCCACTGCTGCTGTAGTTCCAGGTGGAATAATCCCGCAACCGCCAGGGCCCCAGGTTAATCCCACTGTTCATTCCGAGAAAATAGTTATCCGTGGTCGAGCCATAATCGCCACTGTTTTGGTTATGCGAGCCTGTAAAGTCATAATTCAGCATCAGAGCGTTAATGCCTTCGTCCCATTGTTCAGGGGGGATGTAACCTCGCGCATTATTGCGCAGAGCAGCCTGCGGGATGCTGATATCCAGACGTTGTCGTTCAAAGTCGAAAAGGGTACTGGCTGCAGGAATGGCGGACGCAATATCGGCGCAATGGCTGGCGTTTTCTTCCTTCAGGGCAGGCAACGCATCAACATTAACCCCCATTGCATCAAGCGATTTCAGCGACAAACAGGGAGACAGCCCCGTATCATCATCCGACGGTTTTGCGCTTTTCCGGACGTTAAAAGTTATGTCGCGGGTGGCTAAAAAATTGTCATTCAGCCACACGTCCACCCGGTAAACGCCGGGTGCCTGGCCGGAAGAACTAAAACGTGACAAATCAGCAACTGCCGCAGGATCGCTTGAGAGGAAAGCCGGATTGAAATAATAATTCGCGCCTGCGTTCATGGATGTTAGCGCGCCCAGCATGGCCAATGTGAGAGGAGCCAAATGATGAATGACATGCTTTGTCTTCTGCTTACGATACTTCATTTTTCTCAGCCTGCTTTAACGCGCTCTATGCTTTTATTTTCCGGAAAAGTTATGCTCCAGGGCATGACTGAACGGGGGTAGTAGCACCAAAATCATTCACCGTCTGGAAATTGACCTGACCCCCGCTACCCGCAGGAACGGCAATCTCCAGGCTGTTCATTGGCGCAACCATGGTATTTGTTAACGTCGTGCTTCCCACTCTGAGCTGCACAAGTGATACGTAATAAGGCGACGGGTTTTTGATGGTCAGCTTGCCGTTCGTCGTCAGGCAACGCAGGGTTTTTGGCGCATCAATGGAAGGCGTTGGTAACTTTTTGGGGCGAATAAACAGCTTGATCACGCTTTGTGTGGCAATCTGCAGCGTATTTCCCTGCAATTTACTTTTATCCACTGACGGTATGGCTTTGCTGTTGAAAAAAAAGACGCTTTCCCTGTCTGTGGGCAAATCCGGGCCCACGTACATAATTCGCACGGTGTTCTCTTTTTTAGGATGCATCACAAATAGCGGAGGGGTAATGATAAAGTCTGTAGACTTCGATTGATCCGCATTTGCAACCCAGGACTGTACCAGAAAAGCATTGCTTTCAGACGTATTCGTCACAGGCAAAGAGATCTGCTTATCGCCTTGCGGGTAAATAATTCGCGTTGCGCCAAGCCCTATACCACCCGCGTACGCGGTGGTTATCGCCGTCATCGCAAATAAGAAAGAACCTGTAATCAGCTTATTTATAAAAGCTGATGGTATAATTCGTGTCATTGATATATCACTTAATTAAATACATAGAATAAAACATGCCGTTAGAGCCTATGTATTTAATCGCTGTAAAAAATGTCTGGATTAAAATGACTCCTCCGCACTGGTGTACGAAGGAGGAGGAACAGCATCCGGATCAGGAATAAACCATCTGGAAGGTGGCAGTGGACGCTACGTTACCTGGCGTTGCTGCGCCAGTTGCGATGTAGTCAACGCTCAGTGGAATGATGTTTTCACCGTTGATCAGACCGACGGCTGAGGACGTGGTGCCCAGGTCAAGATTTTTACCGTCAGGTCCAAACAGTTGCAGAGCAACGTTCAGAGCGGAACCCGCACCCGCGGTATTCGCCATCGCTCCCGGCTGGGTTGCATCCTGCTGCGCGTTGAAAATGACGGCGGCGTTCTGGCTCACGGAAGTGTCGCAGTCTTCCAGCTTGATGTTGAAATCTTCTTTCTGATTTGCGAGCATTCCTTTTTCGGTCAGTTTCACGGTGCGAACCTGGCTCAGAATAACGGTCTGGTCGACAGAGTCAGCCGCGACTGAACACGCGGCATTCACAACCTGACCGACGAAGTTAACGGTTCCACCGCTTACTGTTGTGCTTTCAGCTTGTGCATTCACGGCTACGCCGCTTGCCATTGCCGCAGCAACAACCATTGCTAAAACATGCTTTTTCATACAAATCCTTTTAATAAACAGTTTTCTGTCAAATTGAAACAAGATTTAAAACTACGAACGTTAAGAGGAAAGTAATATCTTAGATTAAATGTCCTTGATATACCGGCTCATATAACACAGTATGTTTCGCACATTCTCATGATGTTTCGAAAAGATATTTTATGAGGTGAAAAATATTATATCAATCTATTGCTGGATATTTTATGGTTAGAAATACTTAAACGGATTTTAAATAAGAATTTATTAGTTTTTAAAATGAATTTGCACATTAACTGATCGAATTTACCGGTTTTCTGGCGCAGAATGGGCCTGAAATAATATGTGTGGATTATTATTGAGCAGAATCCTGAGGGATATAATTAATATTAAATTCAGGAAAATATTATGCGCAGGGATCGCAGAAAATAAAATTTCAATGTGGAATCTTTAATTGCAAAGTGGAATTTAACATATATGCGGTGTAAAAAAGCCCTCCCAAAAGGGAGGACTTTTATCACATTTCTTCCACACTTATCCGCAGCGCTGCCAGCGCTTTGCGCGCCGCTTTCAGCACCTGTTCACACTGTTCAATGGTCAGCGTCAGCGGCGGTTCAATACGGATGGTTTTTGAATTGTTGAGCGTTCCGGCCACCAGTACCCGCTGGCGGAACATCTCGCTCGCGAAGTTATAGCCGATTTCATTATCAACGAACTCAATCGCCATCAGCATCCCTTTACCGCGCGCATCCTGCACCAGATCCGGGTATTCCCGTCCCAGTTGACGGAAGCCATCCAGCAGCATGTCGCCTTTTTGCTCCGCCTGCGCAGGCAGGTTTTGCTCCAGCAGCACGTTGATGGTTGCCAGCGCAGCCGCACAGGCCAGCGGGTTACCGCCAAAGGTGGTGGTGTGCAGGAACGGGTTGTCGAACAGCACCGAGAATACCTCCTCGGTAGCGACCGTCGCACCAATCGGCATCACGCCGCCGCCGAGCGCTTTCGCCAGGCAGAGAATGTCCGGCTGAACGTTCTCATGCTCGCAGGCAAACATCTTGCCGGTGCGGCCCATGCCGGTCTGTACTTCGTCGAAGATCAGCAGCGCACCAAACTCATCGCAAAGCTGACGCACAGCAGGCAGATAACCCTGCGGAGGCAGGATCACGCCACCTTCACCCTGGACAGGCTCCAGGATCACCGCTGCCACATCATCGCCAGTTTTACGGCATTCGCTGAGCATGGTGCGCATGGCGTTGATGTCACCAAACGGCACGTGGCGGAAGCCCGGCAGCAGCGGCATAAACGGTTTACGGAAGGTGGATTTGGCGGTCGCTGACAGTGCGCCCAGCGATTTACCGTGGAACGCACCGCTGGTAGCGATAAAGGTGAACTTCCCGCGTGGCGACTGGTACGCTTTGGCGAGCTTAAGCGCCGCTTCGACCGATTCCGTGCCGCTGTTGCTAAAGAAGCTGTATTTCAGTTTGCCGGGGGTTAAGGCCGCCAGCGTTTTCGCGAGCATGGCGCGAAGCGGGTCGAGCAGTTCCTGGCTATGGAGAGGTTGTTTCGCAAGTTGATTCTGTACGGCGGAAACCACTACTGGATTACGGTGCCCCACGTTGAAGATACCAAAACCACCCAGGCAATCGATAAACTCCTGTCCCTGGGTGTCGACAAGCGTATTAAGACTTCCCGCTTGCCACTCTACGGCTCCGTAATCCCCGCCGGCGGTAACAGATTTGCGATACTCCAGAAAACCCGGATTCACATGCTCTTTAAAGTAGTCGATGACCTCTCGGTTAAGTTGTTTCATCTCCTCATGATCAAGCGTTCGCTTTTCAATGAGATTCAGTGCGTGCGCGGTACAGGCAAGAGCCGAGGCGCTGGAAGGTAACCTGTTCAAAATGTGCTCCCTGGGATCGCGTATCACATGATACTGAGTTAAGTATTGCAGGGATTACGCCACTTCAGATGACTTAACGAAAATCGGGATAAACGCCAGGTTAAATTAATGTTGCGCAAAATTTAATCATGCCGATACAAGCCAAACGGGATGAAGGCGCAGGGAGGCGGGGAGAGGTTCTGCAACGCAGTTCGTCAATTGCACTGGTGTGGTGCGAAGGATGCTTCTTTAGTGGGCGTTAACCGATCATACTTTCCAGGTAATTTCTTAGCGAAAGTATTTTAAATCAATTAATTAGAAAGGCGCGCAAAAAGTGCGGTTTAACTGAAATTTGCGATCTCAATCATATTTAACAACTAAAGATAAATTCGTTACCGCCGAAAAACAATAAACCACAAAATTAACATTCAAATAACCTGCAAGGGATGCCCATCATGTCCTCTCCTTCTTATGTCACCCGGAATGAATACCCTCTGGACGATGACACCACCTTAATGTCGACCACCGACCTCCACAGTTACCTGACCCACGCCAACGACACCTTTGTGCAGGTGAGCGGGTACTCGCTCACGGAACTGCTGGGGCAGCCGCACAATCTGGTGCGCCACCCGGATATGCCGAAAGCGGCCTTTGCCGATATGTGGTACACGCTGCAAAAGGGGGAGCCGTGGAGCGGGATTGTCAAAAACCGGCGTAAAAATGGCGACCACTACTGGGTGCGCGCGAACGCGGTGCCGATGGTGCGTAATGGTCAGGCGACAGGTTATATGTCGATCCGCACGAAAGCGACGGCCGAAGAGATTGCCGCCGTGGAGCCGCTCTATAAGGCACTGAATGAAGGGCGCTGTAAAAAACGTATCCATAAAGGGCTGGTGGTGCGTCAGGGCTGGCTCGGGAAGTTACCGGCGATGCCGTTGCGCTGGCGTGTGCGCAGCGTGATGGCGGTACTGTTTGCTGCGCTGGCCGCCACGCTGATAGCCACCTCTGCCGGCTGGGTTTCACTGGTGGCGACAGCCGTGGTGATGCTGCTGGGGACCGTGCTCTTTGAACAGCAGATTGTCCGCCCGGTGGAAAACGTAGCGCGTCAGGCACTGCGGGTCGCCACCGGTGAGCGCAACAGCGTGCAGCACCTGAACCGCAGCGACGAACTGGGGCTGACCCTGCGCGCGGTTGGGCAGTTAGGGCTGATGTGTCGCTGGCTGATCAATGACGTATCCAGCCAGGTTGTGAGCGTGCGCGATGGCAGTGACAAGCTGGCGCAGGGTAATGAAGATCTCAATGATCGCACGCGCCAAACCGTCGCCAACGTGCAGCAAACCGTGGCGACGATGAACCAGATGGCGGCGTCGGTACAAAGCAACTCAGAGACGGCTGCTGAAGTGGACAAGCTCTCCGTGGCTGCCAGCAGCGCAGCGACCAAAGGCGGTAATGCGATGCAGACCGTAGTCAAAACGATGGATGACATTGCCGACAGCACCCAGCGGATTGGCTCGATTACCTCGCTCATTAACGATATTGCTTTCCAGACCAATATCCTGGCGCTGAATGCCGCCGTAGAAGCGGCACGCGCGGGTGAGCAGGGCAAAGGGTTTGCGGTGGTGGCAGGGGAGGTGCGTCATCTCGCCAGCCGCAGCGCGAATGCGGCTAACGATATTCGTAAACTGATTGATGCCAGCGCCAGCAAGGTACAATCTGGCTCCGATCAGGTGCATGCCGCAGGCCGCACGATGGACGATATCGTTGAGCAGGTGAAAAATGTGACTCAGCTTATCGCGCAGATCAGCCACTCGACTTCAGAACAGGCGACCGGCCTGTCGGAACTCACCCGTGCCGTGGCGGAACTGGACAGCATCACGCAGAAAAATGCCGACCTGGTGGAAGAGAGTGCGAAAATCTCGTCGATGGTGAAGCATCGTGCCGGGCGGCTTGAAGATGCGGTAACCGTTCTCCATTGATTCAGTAAAGTTCCAGTAAAGCCGTTTGCTCCAGAAAGAGTAAACGGCTTTTTTGTTTGTTGTAATTATTTTGGTTGGTTATTGTTAAATTAATATTAAATAACTAAAAAAATCCGCCTGGTTATTTATTCCTGCCTAAGTCTGTTTTTCCTGACGCTATTTCACATACGCCTGTTCTGGCGGTCACGTAACGATCGATACGGCGTAATTAATAGCCTGCACCTATCCATTATGATGGTTATGAAATAAAAAAACGATCAAAGTCATAAAGTTAGCGCCTGGGTTACCGATAACGAAGATCGTCTGAGAAATAATCACATTGATGGAGTAAATATGTTCTTACATGACGTAAAGATCGGCACGAAATTATTTCTGGCGTTTGGATTCTTTATTGTCCTGATGGTGGCGAGTGCGAGTTTGTCCCTGCTGAGCCTGAACCGTGCGAACAACGGTATGCAATCCATCATTACCAGCGGTTATCCGACCACGGTAAAAGCGAACCAGCTAATCGACAACTTCCAGGAATTTATTAGCACACAGCAGCTCATGCTGCTGGACGAGCAGGGGACATACACCGCCCGGTCGCAGCAGCGTATGAAAGAGATCAGTGAGCACATTACCGTGCTGCTGGACGGCCTGAATAATGCTCTGCACGATGCCAAATCACAGCAGGTTTTGGCGGATATTCGTAGCGTGCGCCAGCAGTATCTGGATTCGCGTTACCGTATTTTGCAGGCGGTGCAGAATAACGATCGTGCGGGTGCCATCCAGGAGATGATGACCAACACCCTCAGCCTGCAACAGGCCTATAAGACGAAGGTACAGGAGTTAATCGCTATTCAAAACAGCGAGATGCAACGTGCGGGCACGCAGGTGGACGACGATTTCAGAACCCAACGCCTGCTGCTGATCCTGATCACGCTGTTTAGCGTTGTGGTGGGCAGCCTGATTGGCTGGTTCATTGTGCGCTCGATAACCCGCCCGCTGGGTAAAGCAGTGACCTTCGCTGAAGCCATTGCTGAAGGGGATCTGACCGGCAGCATTGCGTCACACGGTAAAGATGAAACCGGTCTGCTGCTCTCCGCGCTGATGGAGATGAAAACTCGTCTGCTGGAGATTGTGCAGCAGGTGCAGACCGGGTCGGAGAATATCTCCAGCGCGGCCGCGCAGATCGTAGCGGGGAACCAGGATCTGGCGGCACGCACGGAGGAGCAGGCCAGTTCTGTTGAGCAGACGGCGGCGTCGATGGAGCAGATCACTGCGACGGTGAAAAACACCGCGTCTCATACCGGGGAAGCGACGAACCTTTCTGCCGACGCGGCTGCGGTGGTGAAAAACAACGGCGAGATGATGAAGCAGGTGACCAGCAAAATGCGCCTGATTAATGACACCTCAAACCGGATGTCCGACATTATCGACCTGATCGACGCCATTGCCTTCCAGACTAACATCCTGGCGCTGAATGCCGCCGTAGAAGCGGCACGTGCCGGTGAGCATGGCCGTGGTTTTGCGGTTGTTGCGGGGGAAGTGCGCCAGCTGGCGCAGAAAAGCGCCTCCTCAGCCAGTGAAATTCGCCAGCTCATTGAAAGCTCCACCAGCCAGACTCAGGACGGGATGAATCTGGTAGAGAAGGCCAGCGGCTTGATCAACGGCATGGTCGGTAACGTCGAGGAGATGGATGTGATCCTGCGTGAGATCCGCCAGGCCAGCCATGAGCAGACGGAAGGTATCTCGCAAATTAACAGCGCAATTGGCCTGATTGACGCCACCACACAACAGAACTCCGCGCTGGTGGAGGAGTCTGTGGCAGCGGCGGCATCGCTGAATGAGCAGGCGATGCACCTGAAAGAGCTGGTTCGCGTCTTCCGCGTGAGCGAACACGCACCGGCTTAATCCAGCTGGGAGATCTCCAGCGACGCGCGGTCGATCACGCCGATGATCTGCTTAAGCTGCACATCGCTGAGTTCTCCCTGATTCACCTTCAGGTCTAAAACGGCTTTAAAGTTATCCAGCGCCCGCTTCATCTGCGGGTTTTTGCGTAGCTGGAAGCCGACGCAGCGCGCTTTGATACGTACCTGAATGTTCTCAAGCTGTTCCTGGTTTTCATCAAGCCACTGTTGCCCTGCTACGGTGATCGCAATTTTCTTGCGGCCACTTTCTTCTTCCGTCATGGTGATAAACGTCTGATCCTGCAAAAAATCGAGCGTCGGGTAGATAACACCCGGACTTGGGGTGTAATTCCCCTGCGTCATGTTCTCAATCTCTTTGATCAGTTCGTAACCGTGACTGGCGTTGCGGGTCAGGATATCCAGGATCACCAGCCGCAGATCGCCGTGACCAAAAAATCGCGGTCGGCGTCCGCCGCCCTCGTGTTCATGTCGCATGGTATGCCCCTCAATTTGATATATCTAAACTATATCTAAGATATATTAAGATGCAATCTAAGAAATCTTGCATTCTTGCTTATTAGCAATCATTATCATTTAAAATTGATTTCGATATATCGTATTCACCTGAGAAGGGCATAAAAATGACATCCACCCGTTATCCGCAACGTGTCCGTAATGACCTGCGCTTTCGCGAGCTAAACGTGCTCCGCGTTGCGCGTGTAAGTGCTGGCTTCCAGCGCATTGTTCTGGGCGGCGAGGCGCTGGACGGTTTTACCTCCCGCGGTTTTGACGACCACACCAAAGTCTTTTTCCCGGCACCGGGCACAGCCTTTGTGCCACCGGTGGTGACCGATGATGGCATCGACTGGGGCGACGGTGTACGCCCGCAGGCGCGTGACTATACGCCGCTGTATGATGAGGTAAACCATGAGCTGGTGCTCGATTTCTTCGTTCATGACGGCGGTGTCGCCAGCAACTGGGCGGTTGAGGCGAAACCCGGTGACAAGCTGACTATCGGCGGCCCGCGTGGTTCGCTGGTGGTGCCGGAAGATTACGCCTGGCAGTTGTATGTCTGCGATGAGTCCGGGATGCCCGCACTGCGCCGCCGTTTAGAAGGCATCGCAAAACTGACGGTACGCCCGGCGATCCATGCGGTGGTAACCGTAGGTGATGAATCTTATAAGGACTATCTGGCGCATCTGAGTGACTTCAACATCACCTGGATTGTGGGCCACAGCGAGCAGAAGGTGGCTGACCACCTGGCGGCGTTGACCGTGCCGTCGGAAGATTACTTCATCTGGCTGACTGGGGAAGGGAAAGTGGTGAGAAACCTGAGCCGCCAGTTTGAAACCGACGCGATTGATCAGCAACTGGTGCGTGCCAGCGCATACTGGCACGCTAAATAACTACGCAGCCGAATCCATCTGCGCTTCGCTTACCTGATGTTCGAGCGAGGCGCAAACCTCTTTCAGCGCCTTCTCCTGCTGAGCAAAGTACGCTTCCATATTGCTGAGCGACGAAACCAGCAGCCAGGACTCTTCTTTCTCCAGCTCCGCCAGCTCGTTCACTAAGGTGTCGATTTGCTCGCGGACCTGTGCCATCTTTTTGCGGATACGCTCCAGATCGTTCAGCCTGTCGCTTGCCATCAATGGCTCAAAGCCCTGCTGCAGACGCGCCACCAGCGAGCGAATGGCTTTCACGTCACCGCGCTGTTTGGCCTGGTTAAGCTGCACCATCATCGTGTTGGCTTCTTCTTTTAGATCATCTGCGACCAGGTCCGGGTGGCACAGTTTGCTTGCCTGACGCCAGAGCCGTTTTAGCTCGTTCTGATCTTCCTGCGAAAGATTTTTCCCTTTGCGCAGACGAATTTCAGCATCGTGATGCTGTTCGCGGTATTTCTCGTACTCTTCATTGGCCTCGTCGCGCGCCTGGCGTGCAGGCTCCTCTTCGCGCGTTAACCCGCGCTCAAGTTCCAGGGCTTCAGCCAGCAGGTTGGCAATCAGGTTGCTTTGCTGCTGCAGGTGCTTGCGCGCCTCGGCAGCCTGTACGGAATCGGCAGGTTGGTCGCGCCAGCGTTGGGTGAGCGTCGCCAGCACCTCCACCGCCTGCGCCATGTAGCGCTGACAGCGACGATAATCCTCTTCACGACGACGCGCCTCCGCCTGCTGGCGACGCAGGTTTAGCTCCGCCAGCGTTTTACGCAGGGCGAGGATCTGCTGCATAAGCGGCCCGAGCCGGGAGAAATAGAGATCGTTGAACTCATCAAGCTGCTGCACGCGGGCGTTGCGGCGGTCAATCAGATCGCGCAGGCGTTCTTCCAGTGCTTTAAGCTCCAGCTTGCTGGCGGCCACCTGCGGATCGCGCCACTGAGTGATAGCGCGCTGGCCCTGCAGCCAGGCAGTGATGGCCGCAATGGCGGCGGTGTAGTTTTTCTGCTCAAGCGCCACGACGATTGCCTGTAGCTCATCGTCAAACGCTTCCTTTTTCAGCCGTGTCAGCTGGCTCTGGATGATATCGTCATCTTCCAGTTCAATCGCATTTTTAATGATTTCTAGCCGTTTGATCGGTGTGCTCATGATGCCTTTCGCTTTGGCGCTTAAGTATTTGAGTTAAGGTTAGTTGTTACAGACGCTACAGGAAATAATACACACGGATGATGATCGGCGCGATGGGGGATTTCTTTAGTTTTTTACGGTTTGTGAAGGGGCGGGCAAGCGTCATCTTCGCCAAGCGCATTTTCACAACCCAGAGCTAATGAGAGTAAGAACTGCTCATTACGTGTCTTCGATAATATCTCTATCCCCACAGGTAAACCGGCATGATTCAGGCGGTACGGTAAGGTGATTGCTGGCAGACCGCTTATTGCTGCGAGTTCAGGTGCACAGCCAGGGGGCATTTTATTCAGGTCCGCGGGGCGGCGTTTGGCGGTGGGGTAGAGAAAAGCATCGATGCGATACTGTTCGGCTGTACCGCTCAACTCACGATACAGACGACGCTGAAAACGACGTCCGTTAAACCACTGCGGTGTTTTCAGGTGGCTAAACGATAGCATCTGCTCCAGCAGCGGTAAAAATTCAGATAAGCATTGTCCAGAGGTGACCACCTCCCGCAGGCTGGCCGGAGCGTTCTGCTGGGCTGCGAGCCAGGCGTTGATCCCGGTATGGAATTCGTAAAGACTCAGGCACATCTGAGATTCCACTTCGGTCAGAATCGGCAAAGGCACATTAATCATCGTCGCACCGGCTAACCGCAGGCGATCCAGCGCCTCAGACCATACGCCGAGCTGAGCCGGATCGTCCCCCTCCAGAGCGGTAATGACCCCGAACCGTTTCCCTTTAAGCGGCAGTGCCTCCGGCTCAACGGGCCGCTCGCCGTGCATGATTGCGTGTAAGAGAGCGGCATCGCGCACGGTGTGTACCATCGGGCCAACGGTATCTTTACTCAGGGATAAAGGGGCAACGCCCTCAAGCATCTCACGCCGAAACGCAGGCCGTAATCCGACGAGACCGGTATAACTGCAGGGAATACGAATCGAACCGCCGGTATCCGTACCCAGGGCACCGTCTGCCATACCGGCAGCGACGGCAGCAGCGCTACCGCCGCTTGAGCCGCCCGCCGTAACGGCAGGTTGTAACGGATTGCGCACATCGCCGCCCAGCGAGCTACGGGAACGAACGTCAAAGGCGAACTCAGACATATTTGCTCTTGCCAGAATAATCGCCCCTGCTGCCCGCAGGCGCTGGATGACCCGTGCATCAGATACCGCTTTTACCGATGCCAGCCCTTTGCAGCCGAGTGTGATCGGCAAAGAAGCACAGGCGATGTTGTCCTTCACAATCAGCGGGATGCCGTGCAATGGCCCCATTAAACTATTTTGACGGCGAAGCTGCTGATAACGTTCAGCCTGTGCCATCGCATCGCTATTGACACCAAGAATGGCATTTAGATGCTGGTGTTCATCAATGGCCTGCAGACGTCGGGCCATCTCCTCGCAACAATCCTGGGGTGGAATAAGACGCATCGCGTGAGTTCCTGAAGAGAAGAGTGTGGCAGGCTATTCCGCCTGCCTCTGTTACCTTAATCCCGCGTGCCTGCGGTAATGGCATCAATATCCTGCGGGCGGAGGCGAATTTCTGCCGCACGGCGGTGCCCCTGCATTCCCTCGGTACGGCTCTGGCGAATAGCCGGTTCCGCGATGGCCGGAATTCCCTGCTCGTCAATCCACTGATGGGTGCATACTTTGACATATGCGCCAACCCACAACCCGCCGGTATAGCGCGCTGCCGCCATTGTGGGTAGCGTGTGGTTTGTTCCGCAGCATTTGTCCGAAAAGACGACGCTGGCGTTTTGTCCGATAAACAGTGAACCGTAGTTGCGGATCTTGGCAGCAGTAGCGTGCGGATCGCGGGTATGAACCTGTAAATGTTCGGTTGCCATATAATCAGCGAAGGCGATCAGGTGATCTTCGTTGTCGCACACCACGATTTCGCCCTGACGATGCCAGGCTTCACCCGCTGTCGCGGCGGTGGGCAGGTTGCCTAGCTGGCGTTCGATCTCAGCGAGAGTGCGTGTTGCGATCGCGTCGCTGGTGGTCGCCAGCCCGACGCGGGTATGAATGTCGTGCTCCGCCTGCGCCAGCAGATCGGCGGCCAGAATACGCGGATCGGCAGAATCGTCAGCAACGGTGAAGATCTCACTCGGCCCGGCAAGGGCATCAATACCCACTTTACCAAAGACCTGGCGCTTCGCCTCGTTTACATAAGCGTTGCCAGGACCGACGATTTTATCCACCGCCGGAATACTTTCAGTCCCCCACGCCATGGCGGCAATGGCTTGCGCGCCGCCCACTTTAAAGATGCGGTGCGCCCCGGCCAGGTGACAGACGGCGATCATCGCCGGATGCGCGCCCGGTGGCAGGCAGGCGATAATCTGTTCGCAACCCGCAACGGTGGCAGGCACAATCGACATTACCGGGGCGGAAAGGATAGGGTAGCGCCCGCCCGGCACGTAGCAGCCCACGGTCTGAACCGGAATAATGCGATGCCCAAGATGCACGCCGGGCAGAGTTTCCACTTCCAGCGGCAGCATGGTGGCGAACTGAGCCTGAGCAAAACGGCGCACCTGAGAAATGGCGAATTCGCTATCGCGACGGGTCTGCGGGTCCATGCCAGCCAGCGCCTGTTCAATCTCTTCGGCCGTCACTTCAAACTGCGATGGCACGACTTTATCGAAACGTTGTGAAAAATCCCTCAGCGCCGCATCCCCTTCCTGTTTCACCCGCGCAATAATCGTGCTGACGGTATCGCTCAGGGAACGGTCTGCTTTCTCATCCTGGCCCTGCGGGCGTTTAACCCAGCGAACCTGATTAACAATCGACTCTGACATTATGCATTCTCCATCTGACCAAGTTTGATCTGCGCCAGCAGCGCCAGGTGATCGTAAACGACCCACTCATCAACAATTTTGCCGTTCACAATGTGGTAATGGGACATGCCCATAACGAACAGACGCTCGCCTGTGGGTTTGCCCAGCTCGCCATAGCCCAGGTGGTGGCCTTCCATGATCCAACGGATCGCCACTTTCACGCCGCCCTCATCGCACGGGTTAGAGCAGATATGCTGCGGGAGCCATGCGCCGTCCGGGATCATGCCAATAAGTGCCAGGGTCTGGTGCGTCACCGATGCTACGCCGTAAAGCTCTTTCATCAGCGGGCCGTGGTACTGCACGTTGGGCGCGTAGACCTCTTTAATCTTGCCTAACATCCGACGGTTATAAATTTCGTGCATCCAGCGCAGGCACTGCTCTTCGGTATCGGTATGGGCGATCGAGATGTCGCACTCTATCTCCGGTGGATACTGCCCCAGCATGCGGCCATTCTCACCGATGTCGGTGACGCGGAAGCCTTTATCAAATTGCTCTTTCGCCATGTTGAAGGCGATGTCATCGGTGTTTAGCCCCAGTTGTTTCATCAGGGACATGTTGTCACTCACTACCCACTCGCGGTAAATCTTGTTCTCGTGGATCATGCAGTCGGCCACGGTGCGCGTGACAAACGTGCGGTTCGTGGGCTGGCCGAGATGGCTGAACTGGGTATGACGCCCCGTCCCCGTTACCAGGTGAGAGGTATAGAAACCATCGACGTCATTGCCGTTCCAGATAACCTGCGTCGCCATGCCCCGGCGCTCAGGGAAGGCTACCAGGCGTTTCAGGGTGTCCTGCACCACTTCTTCACGGGTATACAGTGTGCCCAGTGCGTTATACAGCACGCAGTTATGGGTATAGTGGGTATAAATTAAACCAACGTCACGTTCGTCCCATATTTTATGGGTGCAGCGCACGATATAATCGACAATATCCGTATAACACTCATCGAAGCCTCTTAATGATTGCGCGCGAGGGCGTTTCTCCGGAACGAGATCAATAAAGTCGCGGCGTTCAACCTGTAATACCGGTTCGTCACGCTGAATTTTACTGTTATTTTTTTCGGGTACGGCTGGAGCTTTATTTGTTACTTCAGTTGAAGACATAGGACCTCCTGCATTGATGTTCACTATTATTCAGACAATAAGAAACCTGCACCCAAATAAATGAGTGAAGTCTTTGCCGCAATAACTATTGCGGCAGGGATTTTATGATAATTATTTACGGATTAACGATTTGCGACCATATCGCTAATTCATCTATTCCGAGATATTCACGAATAATTAAACCGTCGCGCAATTCAAGCTGACTAATACCCGAAATAGAAACAGGTTTACGCGTCGGCGCGCCAAATTTTCCATAACCGTCATGCCAGGTTAAAAGTGACCAGCGCAGCGAGATGCGCACCGGCTCATTGGCATCTTTGCGCACAATTAAATGGTGAAGCTGGGTTTCGCTGTCGGCGAACGAGGCACGGTATCCAGAGAGCAGAGCACTGATTTCGGCCTCGCCGGTGCCCATGCAGTGGCCTGGCGCATATAACGTGGCGGCCGGATGGTACAAACCGGGCACAGTACCGCTGTTACCACCCGCCCACATGGTCAGATAGCGTTCAATCACGCCTGCAATAGGGCCTTCAACATCATCCCCTTCAGGGCCGCCCGCCCAGCGCGCGTGCAGTACGTCTGCCGGGCTGTTTTCCAGCCCCAGTTGCTCACGGGCGTTGCCCAGACTGCGGGCAAATTCACGCACATCCAGCCCCAACTGCGCAACAATTGCGGCTCTGTCCTGCAGCAACCACTCCTGACGTATCGCGCCATCGGCGCAAATACGATCCGCCCAGGTGCGCACCCAGACGCTCTTGCCCGTCGGCGCACCAAAAAAGCCCTCGCCCTGATGGCGAATCGACGCCATTGTCCGCTGAGAGGTGTAATACTCACCTCCTGGCGCTTCGGTACAGAGAATGTCCTCCGTCAGCACGCTGCGCTGCGGGAAGCTGTACATCGCCTCCAGGGTATGGCGCATAAACTGTGAAAGGTCGGTCAGCTGTTTTTCCGGAGTAATAAATACCACCGGTGTGGCATAAAAATCGGCCAGCTGACCAATATCTTTCTGCTCCCAGACAACGTGGGTCAGCGTGGTAATAAACTGCTGAATGGAGTCAAACTGGGGGCTGAAACCGGGCAATCTGCTCATTTAACCTCCTGAGGCTGAAACAGGGATACACCCTCTTTTTCAATGACGCCGCTGTGTGGCCGTCGGGCGGAGTGTCGCACCACCAGTTGACCCGGCACGGTAATCTGCTCAGGCTCAATGGTGTCGCTCTCAATTTGCTTCATCAGCAGTTCGACCGCCGCTTCCACCATCTCCTTTACAGGCTGTGACACAGAGGTCAATGCATAAGAAGGCCAGCCTGACGGGCCGGTATCGTCATAGCCAATGACCGACACATCCTGAGGAATTTGCAGGCCGAACTCGTAGCGCGCGACGTCCATCACCGTTAACGCCATGTGGTCGTTAGCCACAAAAATAGCATCCGGCACTGGCGGGGTTGAAAAGAGGGTATAGGCCGCGCGGATGGTCTGCCTGGTGTCATAGTCACCGTTAACCACTCTGACGTCGTTTATTCCCTGTTCCTGTAATGCGGCCAGAAAGCCACGCTGACGGGCGATGTTCACCGACGAATCGGCCACGCCGCCCACATAGGCGTAACGCTGGTGTTCACCCGCCATCAGGAATTCAGCGATTTGCCGTGCCGCCGCTTCATTATTGCTGTTAACACTGGAGGCCATACCGTTTTCCTGGCTGCGGTTAAACAGAACAACCGGTATCCCCGCAGCCAGACATTCGCCGGAGAGATCCAGCGAAAGCGTAACCGAGGCCAGCACGATGCCGTCCACCCGGTACTGCATGATCTGATCGAAAATCCTGTCCACGTTTCCATCTTTGTCGCCCACAAACAGCAGCAGGTGGTAATTGAGAGTGTCCAGTTTTTGCGCCAGCGCTTCCAGAACCTGCGGATAGAACTGGTTATCGAAATAGGAAATCACCACGCCGATGATGCGCGACCGGGCGGTATTGAGAGAGCGGGCAATCGCGTTTGGTCGATAGCCAAGCTCCCGTGCCGCTTTCAGCACTTTTTCACGGGTTGCCGGGGAGATACTCGCCCCAGGCGTAAAGCTCCGTGATACCGCCGACTGCGATACGCCTGCCAGTTGCGCCACCTGCTGCGACGTGACCGCCGCAAAACTCTTACGTTTCATTACCCCGGTTCCTCATCCTGGACTCTTCCCAACGCCGTAACAACGCCGTCAGAAAGAGGGTGTTTTTTATACTTACACCATCTTTGCATGCGTATGCAACAAGCAAAATTAATTTTCTCACAATGTTAATTAGGTCACTTTACAAAATTGAAACCTTTTCGTAACTTCAATTCTTGAATACGTATTCATGCGTGATTTATGCCGTCAACGATACCGGGCAAATGGAGCAACGAACAGAGGGAAGAGCCGGTAAATGCCGTTCTTGATTGGTTCAAAACCATTAATTATCAGAGGTTCAAACCATGTTTCGAGCACTACTCCGCCGACCTGAAGCCCGGCTTTTTTTCATCATCAGTATCCTGTTTTTCATTTGCATTCATAGTATTGACGCGTTTCTTGCACCTATGATGCTTGACCAGGGCATTGAGCCACAGGTGATGGGAATCATTATGGGGGCCAGCGGTCTGGCTACGCTGCTCATCCGTTTCCCCCTGGGGATTATTTCTGATGTGGTAAAAAGCCGGAAAATCTTTATTCAAATCAGCCTGATGCTACCCATTTTTACCTGGCCTTTGGCCTGGCTGGAACCGAATGCGGTCACGCTGTATCTGGCGAAAGCAGCAGATGGCGTCACCGCCGCCACGTGGGTTTTGTATAACATCCTGTTTATCCGTTACTTTGACCGCAAGGAAGCTCCGGCTGCTGTAGCGCTGCTGGCACTGGCAGGCCCGGTGGGCGTTTTTATTGGTAACTGCGTAGGTGGTTTATTAATTCACTATTTTGAGAACAATATCGCATTTTTGCTTTCCTGCGTTTCCGGATTGCTGGCGCTGATTCTTACCACCCGTATTAGCGATGTCCACGACCCGGTGCAGGCCCCCACGCTGCAGGCGTGTATCGCCGGGGCGCGTAAACAACTGTGCGACCGCTCGGTATGGATGATCGGCATTTTAGCCACCATTGTTATCCTTGTACCGTTTGCCACCCGCGATACCCTGACTCCCATTTACGCCGAGCAACTCGGTGCCAGAGCGGGCATCCTGTCGCTGTTAAGCAATATTCATCTGATCTTCTATGCGCTTGCTATCGCCCTGTGCAGTGCAGTGTTTTATAAGCGTCTGGGCGTGATGAAAACGGCTGTCGTGGGCATCGTTTTGCAGGTGGTTTCTACCCTCGGCATCCCTTTTACCGACAACATGTACCTGATTTACGCCCTGCAGGCGCTGGCCGGTTTCTCGTTCGGCATGGCCTTTGCCGCGTTTATGTCTCTCAGCGTGGTTAACACGACCTCGGATGAACAATCCACCCGCATGGGACTTTTCCAGACTATCTATTCACTGGGCATGTTTATCGGTCCGGTAATTATGGGCGTCATGCTGCAACATATTAATCTGGCGTCCGGCTATCTGTTTATTGCCGCGCTTTCCGTTGTTGCCGTCATTATTACGCCGCTGTCCGTGCGTTGGGTTAATAACCGGCAGATAAATTCTTCATCTGATTTATCCGCGAACGGGCAACTCGCCTCCGCTCGCGACCAGTAATTTTTTCAGGTAAGCACTCCATCCTGGTTCACCGGGAGGGGATCTCTCATTCTCATTTTGAAAGGAGTACATCATGGCCTATGTTCTAAAAACCAGTAAACCTGTGCAGGAACGTCAGGAAGCCCAGCGGCAAATAAGAGAAACGGTTGAACTTATTCTTGCTGATATTGAAGCGCGCGGGAATAAAGCCATTCGCGAATTAGCGATTAAATTCGATAACTACGATCGTCAGGATTATCGCCTGAGCGATGCCGAAATTAATAGCTGCATGCGCCAGCTAAGTCGTCAGGATATTGCGGATATTGAATTTGCCCAGGAGCAGGTTTTTAATTTCGCCCGCAAACAAAAAGCCTGCCTGCTGGATTTGGAAGTCGAGACGCGTCCTGGCGTTATTCTCGGTCACAAGAATATCCCGATTAACGCCGTCGGGTGCTATGTGCCGGGGGGCAAATATCCGCTGCTGGCGTCAGCGCATATGTCGATTATCACGGCTAACGTCGCGGGTTGTTCGCGCATTATCAGCTGCGCACCGCCCTTTAACGGCCAGCCAGCACCGGCGATCGTTGCCGCCCAGAAGATGGCAGGGGCAACGGAAATTTATGCTTTGGGGGGCATCCAGGCTATCGGCGCGATGGCACTCGGCACCGACACGCTGGCTCCGGTAGATATGCTGGTAGGGCCGGGCAACGCTTTCGTGGCGGAGGCAAAACGCCAGCTATTTGGCCGGGTTGGTATTGACCTGTTTGCCGGGCCGACTGAAACGTTGGTGATTGCCGATGAGAGCGTCGATGCAGAAATGTGCGCCACCGACCTCCTCGGGCAGGCAGAACACGGCGTAACCACACCTGCCATTTTGCTGACCAATTCAGAGAAGCTCGCCAGAGAGACGATGGCAGAAGTTGAACGGCTGCTGGAAAAACTACCTACCGCAGATATCGCCCGTCGCGCCTGGGAAGATTACGGAGAAGTGATCGTCTGCGAAAGCTACGAAGAGATGCTGAAAGAGGCCGATCGTATCGCCTCTGAACACGTACAGGTGATGACTGAACGTGACGACTGGTTCCTCGCCAATATGACCAACTACGGTGCGCTGTTCCTTGGCCCACGCACCAACGTAGCGTATGGCGATAAGGTGATTGGCACTAACCATACGCTGCCTACGCAGAAAGCTGCGCGTTACACCGGCGGCCTGTGGGTTGGCAAATTTATGAAGACGTGCACCTGGCAAAAGGTACTGAGCGACGAAGCCACGGCTGAAATTGGCAGCTACTGTTCACGCCTTTCGCTGCTGGAAGGATTTGCCGGACACGCTGAGCAGGCCAACGTTCGTGTGCGTCGCTATGGCAACACGGATGTGCCTTACGCCACGCCAGCACCGGTCAGAGAGAAGGTGTGATCATGAGGTTTCCTCAGACACCGTCATTTTCCCTGGCTGGCAGGCGAGCGCTGGTGACCGGAGGATCGAAGGGGCTCGGCTTTGCCTGCGCGGTCGCGCTGGCTCAGGCCGGAGCCGAAGTCTGGATCGCCGCCCGCAATCGTGACGATCTGGCCAGCGCAGTGGAGCTTGCTGCTGGCGAACACCTGACGCTGCATCCGCTGGCGCTGGACATCACGGAATCTCAAAAGGTAGAGGAGACTCTTCGCCAGCTACCGGTCATGGACATTCTGGTTAACAGCGCCGGACTGGCTCGCCACCAGCCTTTTCTGGAGGTCAGCGATGCGAATTTTGATGCGGTCATGGCGCTTAACGTGCGGGCGACTTTCTTTGTCAGCCAGCAGATCGCGCGGCGCATGTGCGAGGCGGGCAACGGAGGCTCCATCATTCATCTTTCATCGCAAATGGGTCACGTGGGGGGGCCGCAGCGCAGCGTCTATTGTGCGTCGAAATTTGCCCTTGAAGGGCTGACGCGCACGATGGCGCTTGAGCTGGGCGAGGCCGGAATTCGGGTGAATACCTTATGCCCCACCTTTATTGAAACCGAGCTGTCGCGTCAGTCGCTGAGCGACCCGGACTTTCGCCGCTTCGTGATGAGCAACATTAAGCTGCCACGCCTGGGGAAAGTGGAAGATGTCATGGGGCCGGTGGTGTTCCTTGCCTCTGACGCGGCGGCGATGATCACTGGCAGTGCGCTGATGGTGGACGGAGGGTGGACCGCAACATGAATGCCTCTTTTATCGATAATAGCGATGTGCCGCTGGTGTTAATCGGCGGCACGCTCTGCAATGCCCGGCTATGGCAGCCATTGATTGCTCAACTGAACGTCCCGGCGGTTATTTGCCTGACCCTGTCCTGTGCCGATTCGGCACAGGAGTCTTCCCGACGGCTCCTGAACGTGCTGCCACCGCGCTTCCTGCTGGCGGGTTTCTCTCTGGGGGCTATTGTCGCGCTGCAAATGGTTGCTGATGCGCCTGAGCGGCTGGCGGGGCTGGCATTACTGTCGGTCAATCCGCTGGCGGATCGTCCTGAAAACGCGGCTACCCGACGGGCTGCCGTCAGGAATGCGCGCGAACAGGGGCACGGGAAATGGCTCTCTTCAACCCTCTGGCACCAGTATGTGGCACCGTCCAGCCTCGACAACCAGGAGTTACATGACGTCCTGTGCTTGATGGCGCAGGAGACGGACAGCGCAGTATTTGCCCGGCAGACTGAAATTGCGATCGGCCGTCGTGATAACCGTGCGGCGCTGAGCGCTCTTTTGTGTCCGGTGCTCATCATGAATGGCGAGCATGATCCTGTCTGTACGCCTGCACACCACCAGTTAGCTGCCGCAAGCGCAGCCCACGCCACGTGGATCACCCTGAGTTCAACGGGACATTTTTTTATCCTCGAGTCGGCGGAAAACGCCGCTGTTCCGTTACGGAAATGGATTACGGAGTCTTTGAATGCGAGTCAATAAAATCAAAACGGCGATTGCGGAACATCGCCCGGTCATCAACGGTTGGCTGGCCATTCCTTCCAGCTACAGCGCCGAAATCATGGGGCATCAGGGTTACGATGCGGTCACGGTCGATTTGCAGCACGGGATGATAGATTTCGCCAGTGCACTGGCGATGTTACAGGCTCTCTCGGCTACGCCTGCCGTACCGCTGGTGCGGGTCGCTGACGATACGCCAGCGCAGATTATGCGGCTATTAGACGCGGGCGCTTACGGCGTGATTTGTCCGATGATATCGACGGCAGAGCAGGCACAACGCTTCGTTTCTGCCTGTCGTTATCCACCGCATGGTAATCGTTCCTTCGGCCCTGCGCGGGGTCTGCTCTATGGTGGCTCCGACTATCCTCTGCATGCTAACCACGAAATTCTTACGCTGGCGATGATTGAAACCCGCGAAGGGCTTGCCAACATTGATGCGATTCTGGATACCGAAGGGCTGGACGGCGTCTTTATTGGCCCGAACGATCTTTCCCTGACGTTGACGGGGACTGCCAGCGCAGAATCCACCCATCCGGATATGCTCGCGGCCATTGAGCGGGTCGTCAGCCGCTGTCGGGAGAAGCACAAAATCGCCGGTATTTTCTGCACCTCCGGCACAGCCGCCGCGCACCGCATCGCCGGGGGCTTCAATTTTGTGACACCCGCTAACGACGTTATGCAACTGGGCCGCGCATCGCGCGAAGCGATCGCTCTTGCTCGCGGCACTGAAATCCCTACTACCGGCGCGTCCGGTTATTAACAGGAGCTGAAATGAACGCAATTACGTTAACCGCTGCGCAGGCCCGCAGCCGTCTGGTCGCACCGGAAGATATGGTCTCCTGCAATCTGGCTTTTATTGATTGCAAGCTGCCGGGTTCACACCTCAAGCAGAACTATTCATTTATTGGCCCCGGCGTGACTCAGTCTTCATCACAGGTCGTCAATATCCCTGAACCGCATGGTTTTAATATTGGTGCAGCGGCGATGCCGAAGGGCGTGACCAATAATTTGCACCTGCACTTTACCGCCGAGGTCTTTTTAATTCATGAAGGATGCTGGCGTTTTCGCTGGGGGGCAAACGGTGAGCACGAGGCGGAATTCAGCGCGCCCGCTATTCTCACCATCCCGACGTGGATATTCCGGGGTTTTACTAATGTCAGCAAGGAAGATACCTGCGGCATGGTGTATACCGTGCTGGGTGGCAATAATACCGGTGGGATTATCTGGCATCCGTCGATACTGGAGGCGGCCAGCGAGTATGGGCTGTATCTGAGCAAAGATAATATGCTTATTGATGTAAATGCGGGTGATACTCTGCCTGAGAAATCGGGCCTGCTGGCACCGCTGGCCCCGGAGGAGATTGCGGCTCTGCGTGATTACTCCATTGAGGAGATGCGTCAGCGAGCAGTGACGGGCGAGGAGCGCCAGTGGTCGTCGGAGGGCTTGCTGGATGCGGTTCTGCCGGGTCACGGCGGCGAAATTGCCCCGGTTATTGGCTATGGCATTTCACAGGACCGTCACAGTGTACCGCCAGTCACGCAACCGCACGGCTTCTCCGTGGAATGGCTTCGCTTGCGGGCTGAGCATCAGGTGGGGCGTCATCTTTGCCCTGATATTCAGGTCATTATGGTGTTCAAAGGATCACTGGAGGTGACGTGGAATCAGGAAGGGGAAGAGGTCAGCATTATTGCGCCGGAACGTTCGGTTATTTCTGTTCCTGCCAACAGCTGGCGGCGCTACCGGGCGGTAGAAGGTGGGACAGAATTTATCCTTACCACGCAGGGGGATCAGCGAAAACGCGTGTACTGGGATGATGCGATTTTACAGCAGGCGAAGGCGCATAATCGTGGGCTCGATCCCGATGGCTATGTTTGCAAGCTGGATATTTTGCCCGTTACCGCCCGACGCGCTGGAGCCAGAATTGAGAAGCTAACAGAAGAGTGATTACCGGGTTTTAGGGGTTGTAAAGAAAAGGGCCAGCGCGTTTAGCGCCAGCCCTTGCTGTATCTGGTGGCCCCTGCTGGACTTGAACCAGCGACCAGGCGATTATGAGAGCGAACAATATTTCATTAAAAACAATGAGTTACAGTAAATTCAAGCGCGTAGGATTTCGTATATTGTCGAAAAGTATTGCATAGTGCTGCGCTGTGCTGCCATTTTTCTGCCACTTATCAAGTTTAAAGGGTTGAGTTGAACCGCTTCTGTTAACCGCCCCTTTTTTTTACGCTGTTACACGCTCGTTCCACGCGTCTGAATATTGGACGTTTCCATCGCAATACTTCCAGGTGATCCGCTCATAACAATGAGAATAAACCCCCCATTAACGGCTAAAACCTGATCGCAGGTAATACAAATTGTGTTATAGATTCGTATTATTTAAACGTGTTACTTATTGATGTTGCAAATAAAATTAATAGATTGATCTCAAACAGTACCGCGCCGCGCCGTTGCTCTTATGTTGCTGGTTTTGCCGGGCAGAAGGGATTAACGATGGCATGTATACCGATTTACCCGCCGCGCGGGCTGGAGATTTTGCGCGAACATATCAGGCTCGCGCGTGCGCGTAACGAAGTACAAGACATGGCCGCCCCGCTTACGTATGTGTGGTTTTATGAGCGAGTAAGAAACGGCGGCCCATGGGATTTCAAACAAAAAAAACGGATATGGGCTGACTTCGGTAATTTTCATTATGGCGCGGTAGGTTACGCTGCCGGCATTCCTGCAGAGATTTTGCATATAGCTGCTGGCGCGGCTCAGTGGAAAGCCGGCACATCAAGACCAGAATGGGGTAATTTCACGGGGGCCCCGCCATTTGGTGATGATCCGATAGACCAATTCTGGATAAGGCAAGGCATAGACTATGTTAAACAGCACCATTTTTAAGGCGCTGCACTGGATCGCCACTATTCTTATGGCTCTGATGATCGCGGGGTACTGTTATTTTCAGCATATCCAGCGCTTAACGGTGCGAGACAAGATTTATGAGATTCGCCAGCTCACGCCCCGGACGTGGTTATATATCACTGAATACGCAGAGCCGGACATGACCACGGGAAATGTTTACCGCTATTTTCTGGCGAGCAAGATTGACGGCGATCCGCTGGTGGCTCTCGAAAAACAACATATCGCACCCACGCTCACGGCGAACACGCCGCGCGCGAAAGTAGACGGCATAGGCAATAACATCTCTTTCACGATTCACGGCACTGTATACAGCTTTACAACCTCCTCTTTGTTTTACGATGCAGATGGTATAGCCGCCGCCCCCTCTATAGACTTAACAGCGCGTGGCGAGGGTTGGAAGCGAGGGAGTGGTGTAAATAATTAGATAATTATTTAATTAAATAATGCCTGTTATCGGGTCAATGACACGATGAGCCGCGTGTAAGTTTTCACGGCGTACCCGCCGCCGTACACGGTTCAAAAGTGCGCTGTGATTGTCCTCCGGGTTCGGAAAGGGGCTTTTGGTGCGCTTGCTTCACCGCAATAATTACAGCCAGAATCCCCCACCATATACGATCTGCGAATTCGCAATTAAGCGCCCAGAAAATATACGTTTTTATCGTGTTTTGATTGGCTGGTTAGCCGGGAACCACTAGCGCTGGTGGTAGGTGGTAAGACAATCCCCGCAGGTTACCGAACGCCATACGGCCCGCTTCATCGAATTTTTACACCCGCGAAAATAAAAGATTGGGGTGAGATGGTGTGGGCGGTCATAAATTAACCATAAATCACTATAATTACTTTTCTGGAATATCCCCGGCATATCCCCGAATAAAAAAGGGCCAGCGCGTTTAGCGCCAGCCCTTGCTGTATCTGGTGGCCCCTGCTGGACTTGAACCAGCGACCAAGCGATTATGAGTTCATACAGTAACAACCGAAAATCAATAGTTTGCATTATTTATCATTGACATAGGTTGTCATTGTTTGCCACCAATTACCCATTATCCGCCATTTCTACCGCCACTTTATCGCCACTCACCGCCAATGGGTTTAGCTTAACAGCATCTTCTAAATGGTCAGGGGCAAAGTGGGCATATCGCATCGTCATTTTAATATCGGTATGGCCGAGGACTCGTTGCAGGACCAGAATATTACCACCATTCATCATAAAGTGACTGGCGAAGGTGTGACGCAGAACGTGGGTCAGTTGCCCTGCCGGTAATTCGATACCTGTTCTCTCAAGAGCAGACCTAAACGCGCCATAACAATCACTAAAGAGCCGACCTGCTCGATCATCTGGTAGGGTGTTAAATAGCTCCTTGCTAATAGGGACGGTGCGGTTTTTTTTGCCCTTCGTGTTGATATAAGTGATTTTGAAATTTGTGAGCTGACTTTTTTTCAATTGTTCGGCTTCAGACCAACGTGCGCCAGTCGCAAGGCAAATTTTTACCACATTGACCAAATCCTGATTTTCATGGCGCTGACATTCAGCAAGCAGTACGGCGATCTGTTCCTGATTTAGCCAGGCCATTTCCATTTCTTCAGTGCGGAAAGGGCGCATATTTTTTAGCGGGTTTTCTCCTTTCCATTCGCCAAGCCGATTAAGTTCATTGAACACTGCGCGAAAGTAGGCCAGCTCAAGATTAAGTGTCCGAGGCGATACCTCTTTGACCCTATTTGAACGGGCATATTCACCCTTTAGCCTCTTTTCCCGGTAGCGGGAAAACATCTGCGCATCGAAATCGCGTGCGAGCGGTTCGCCCATACACTCAAAAGCATGATGCATAGCTAACTGGCGTTTGAGACCATCTTTCAGGGTAATACCGTGAGCGCTATACCATGAGTCAATTAGGTCTTTTAACGTGCGTCTGTCTTCCTTTTCTTCCTGCCACGGGTTTTGAACTGTGTACTGTTCAAACGCCAGCGCCTCGCCTTTGGTGGCGAATTTCTTTCTGATGCGTTTGCCTTTTGCCCCGTTCGGATAAAGCTCGCAAGTCCAGCCGCCAGCAGGGTTTTTACGGATTGCCATCAGTTAACCTCGCTGTAGATACCCACCACACGACCAATCAGTTTTATCTCATCAAAACCGCATTCAAAGGGCACTTTCCCACCTGCAACGTGGAGTTTCCTACCGGGAAGAATGGTCAACTCGCGAATGCTGTTTGCTCCCTCAACATCTACCAACCATAGGCCATCGGAATGTGGGGAATCTTGATCAACAAAATGCAACTTTCCTTCTGCTCGAACTGCAATCCCTTTTGATATCTGCTTACTCAAAATATTAGGGTCAATGCTCAATATGGAATTTTTTTCAAGAACACCATCCTTGAGAATATAAAGATCCATTTTTTTAGGATCAGTGATTGAAGGGCTGGTTTCGAATTGTTCCCCCTCCCCGGTCAGAATCCACCTGAGACTTGCACCAGTTTCAAGCGAGCAGAACGCCGCTAGATCGTAAGAGATAGTGCCGCGTGTGTATCGATTCTGCAGAGAACTTGGTGACATTTCAAAGTGATTTGCGAGCTGCAATTTTTGGGTGAAGCCATAAACAGAGATGATCCTGTCAAGGATAGTTAGAGGCTCAAAAGTGTTTTTGTTTATGCTCATTAGTGTTTTCCATGTTGACCAATGCTCAAAAGTTAATTACATTGCTCATCAGTGAGGTGTGTATGTTGGCAAACATTGGGGAATGAGAGGCCAACATTGTCTAAAACAGCAAATAGGGAATCATGCATCATGGCTTCTGAAATCGCAATCATCAAAGTACCTGCCCCCATCGTTACCCTGCAGCAGTTTGCTGAGCTGGAAGGTGTCTCCGAGCGTACTGCTTATCGCTGGACAACTGGTGATAATCCTTGCGTGCCAATTGAACCGCGCACAATACGTAAAGGTTGTAAAAAAGCCGGTGGTCCCATCCGTATTTACTACGCACGTTGGAAAGAAGAGCAAATGCGTAAAGCTCTTGGTCATTCACGTTTTCAACTTGTTATTGGTTCGTAATTCACTTTATGGAAAAGGGAAGAGGGGATCATGTTTGATTATCGCGTTTCCAAACATCCACACTTTGACGAAGCCTGCCGGGCTTTCGCGCTGCGTCACAACATGGCGAAGCTGGCAGAACGCGCGCAAATGAACGTCCAGACGCTGCGTAACAAGCTGAACCCTGAGCAACCGCATCAGCTCAATCCATCGGAAATCTGGCTGCTTACCGATCTTACTGAGGATTCCACGCTGGTTGACGGTTTTCTGGCTCAGATTCACTGCCTGCCATGCGTACCGATGAACGAAGTGGCAAAAGAGAAGCTGCCGCATTACGTCATGAGCGCTACTGCTGAAATCGGACGTGTTGCTGCCGGTGCTGTATCTGGTGATGTGAAAACCACTGCAGGCCGCCGCGATGTTATCAGCAGCATTAACTCTGTAACTCGTCTGATGGCACTGGCCGCCGTTTCGATGCAGGCGCGTTTGCAGGCTAACCCGGCGATGGCAAGCGCTGTGGATACAGTGACGGGCCTCGGCGCTTCGTTCGGTCTGATCTGAGGTGCTTATGCTGAATAACGAACCGTCATTTGCATCACTGCTTGTCAAGAAAAGCCCAGGAATGCACTTCGGCCATGGCTGGATTGCAGGTAAAGATGGCAAGCGCTGGCATCCGTGCCGCTCACAGGATGAATTGCTGGCTGACCTGTCAACCATCAAGCAGGGGGAAACATGGCTATCGAAGGTACTGCAGCGACTGTTCCGTTAAGCCCTGGGGAACGCCTGGGCGGACTGAATCATATTGCGGAATTGAGGGCTAAGGTGTTTGGTCTGAATATTGATCCAGAGCTTGAAAGGTTTATTAAAGATATGCGAGATCCACGCGACGTAAATAATAAACAGAATGAGCGGGCGCTGGCAGCCATTTTTTATATGGCAAAAATTCCGGCAGAACGTCATGGCGTCAATATTAGTGATCTGACTACTGACGAAAAGCGGGAACTGGTGAAAGCAATGAATCATTTTCGTGCAGTGGTGAGCTTATTTCCCAAACGGCTAACCATGCCGAATTAATCAACAACAGAAATCAATGGCGTAAACCCGCCGGGCATTCTTTTGCCCAAATTCAGGAGAAAGAACAATGCAGAAAGAATTACCAAAAATGTTTGTACCCGAAACCGACCAGCCCAGCTTATGGCAGTGATCGATATTGCCAAACGTGAGGAGCGCAAAGGCCGCGCGCTCGCAGTTTCAATCCGCCTTGAGGCGCTGGCAACCCACATCACCAACAAAGGGTTAAACGGTATTGAAGCGGCTGAACTACTGCGCTGCGAAGCAACCCGCTACGAAAACGAATCTCAGGAGCTGCACTAATGGCTGACTCTATGGACCTCGCCCAGCTGCGCGAACAGGAAGATCGTGAGCGCCATATCAACAATGCCCGCGCCAAAATGCCGGGCGTTTCCCGTGTTCTCTGTGCGGAGTGTGATGCTCCGATCCCGCCAGCTCGCCGCCGCGCCATTCCGGGCGTGCAGTGCTGCGTCACTTGTCAGGAAATCGCAGAGCTGAAAGGCAAACACTACAACGGAGGTGTTGTATGAGCACTATCCTGAAATGGGCGGGAAATAAAACCGCCATCATGCCGGAACTGATTAAGCACCTTACTGCTGGTCCGCGACTGGTTGAACCTTTCGCGGGTTCGTGCGCTGTAATGATGGCGACAGACTATCCTCATTATCTTGTCGCGGATATTAATCCAGACCTTATCAACCTATATAAAAAAATTGCCCTTGATTGTGAAGTTTTCATATCACGCGCAAAAAATATTTTTGCGATTGCGAATAGAGAAGTTGCTTATTACAACATTAGGCATGAATTTAATCATTCCTCTGAAATTACTGATTTCATGAAAGCAGTATATTTCCTTTATCTCAATCGTCATGGTTATCGTGGGCTGTGCCGCTATAACTTGAGCGGTCATTTTAATGTCCCTTACGGTAATTATAAAAATCCGTATTTTCCTGAACATGAGATACGCGCTTTTGCAGAAAAGGCTCAACGCGCAACGTTTATCTGTGCCAGCTATGACGAAACACTGGCGCTGCTGCGGACGGGTGATGTTGTTTATTGTGATCCACCATACGATGGCACGTTTACCGCTTATCACACTGCCGGTTTTACGGAGGACGATCAATATCATCTGGCGTCTATTCTTGAACGCCGGTCATCAGAAGGTTATCCGGTTATCGTGTCCAACAGCGACACATCGCTGACCCGTTCTCTTTATCGCAATTTCACCCGTCACCGTATCACCGCAAAGCGCAGCATGGGTGTGGCTGCCGGTGATAGTAAGTCCGCAGCAGAAATCATCGCTACAAAATCAGCAGGCTGGTTTGGGGTTGATATGGCCCACAGCGCTGATCGCACTGTTTTTGCTGAGGTTCAGTTATGAGCACCTTGGCCTACTACAACGAGTTTGATCCGTTTGCGGCTCAATGGCTGCGAAATCTGATTGATGCAGGGCTAATTGCACCTGGAATTGTTGACGACAGGAGTATTTCGGATGTTACAGCAGCAGACCTCAAAGGGTTCACGCAATGCCATTTCTTCGCCGGAATTGGCGGATGGTCATTCGCATTACGCCTCGCAGGCGTCCCAGACAACTTTGCTTGCTGGACAGGAAGCCCGCCATGCCAGCCATTTAGTTCAGCAGGAAAACAACTCGGTCAGCTCGATGAGCGACATCTCGCACCAACTTTCATGCGGCTTGTCACTCAGTGCCACCCTCCAATCCTCTTTGGCGAACAAGTTGCAGCAGCGATTGGAAAGCACTGGCTCGATGATCTATTCGATGAGCTGGAAAGAGAAAATTACGCCTGCGGGGCGGCTGTATTGCCAGCGGCAAGCGTCGGTGCCCCGCACAAGCGTGACAGGGTTTATTTTGGTGCGGTCAGCATGGCCCAGCCCTTGCGCCCAGAATGGAGTGGTGAACGGCTACACGGACTGGCTGAAAGTTATCAGAAGAAAAGAGGCGGGGAGGCAACAGAACCTACAGGATGTAGTAATTCTGGCTGCATGGCCCACTCCTACTGCGAACGATTTCAAGGGGAGTGGAAAAACCGTCATTCGGAAAGACGGGAAGGATCGGACGTTCGACCGGCTGGATTATGCGACGGAGCAGGGTTTGGCTCCGTGGCCTACAGTCACGACCATAGACAACAATCAGGTTGCCGGGATGGGGGCTGCAGCAATGCATCCAGCGAGAGGGACAACATTGGGCGGAGCGGCACGATTGGCGACATGGGCGACACCTCGCGCAGTGGATGGCAGCAAGGGGAGTCGCAGCTTTCAGGGATGCCAGAAAGAAATGGAGAGAAAGGGAAAACTGGACGACCTGCCAAGCCAGGCAACCTATCTCACTTGTGCAATCAGAATAACTGCTTCTGGAAAGATGCTGACTGGATTGGATACAGGGATGGGAGATTCAGGCCGGTTGAATCCGGCACATTCCCGCTGGCTGATGGGATTCCCGCCAGAGTGGGACGTTTGCGCGGCTACGGTAACGCGATAGTTCCACAAGTTGCAGCAGAGTTTATCGGCGCTTTTCTTGATGGCTACGGGGAAATGTTGTGAAAGCCGCATTTCCATGGAACACACCTAAAAAAGCGGTAAACCCGTATGTAGACCCGGCGGAAGTTGCGCCGGAGTCTGCGCTTTCAAACCTGATCGCTCTTTACGCTGCGGATAACGAGCAAAAGCAGCTGCGCCGTGAGGCGCTGAGCGATGAGGTCTGGGAACGCTATTTCTTCAATGAATCCCGTGATCCTGTCCAGTGCGAAATGGAGCAGGACAGGCTGATTAGTCGTGCCAAAATGGCGCGCGAGCAGCAGCGTTTTAATCCCGATCTGGTCATTCTGGCTGACGTTAACGCCATGCCGTCCCATATCAGCAAGCCTCTGCTGGAGCGGATTAAATATTTCCATAGCCTGGGCAGAGCAAAAGCCTATTCCCGCTACCTGCGCGAAACAATCAGGCCGTGTCTTGAGCGGCTGGAGCGCGTGCGTGACAGTCAGGTGTCTGCCTCTTTCCGGTTCATGGCGAGCCATGACGGGCTGGAGGGGCTGCTGGTACTGCCTGAAATGAATCAGGATCAGGTCAAGCGCCTTTCCACGCTGGTTGCGGCACATATGAGCATGTGTCTCGATGCGGCCTGCGGTGATTTGTTTGTCAGCGATGATGTAAAACCAGAAGAAATCCGCCAGGCATGGGAAAGGGTTGCAGCAGAGGCGATGCGCCTTGAGATCATCCCGCCTGCGTTTGAGCAGTTACGCCGCAAAAAGCGTCGACGCAAGCCGGTGCCCTATGAACTGATCCCACCGTCGCTGGCGCGGATGCTGTGCGCGGACTGGTGGTATCGCAAATTGTGGCAGATGCGCTGCGAGTGGCGGGAGGAACAGCTGCGTGCTGTCTGCCTGGTCAACAAAAAAGCGTCCCCGTATGTCAGCTATGAAGCCGTGATCCACAAGCGCGAGCAGCGCCGCAAATCGCTGGAGTTCTTCCGCTCACATGAGCTGGTCAACGAAGACGGTGACACGCTGGACATGGAAGACGTGGTGAATGCCAGCAACAGCAACCCGGCACACCGCCGTAATGAAATGATGGCCTGTGTTAAGGGACTGGAGCTGATAGCGGAAATGCGCGGAGACTGCGCAGTGTTCTATACCATCACCTGCCCGTCACGCTTCCACGCAACCCTCAACAACGGCAGACCTAATCCGAAGTGGACCAGCGCCACCGTCCGGCAGAGCAGTGACTATTTGGTTGATACGTTCGCCGCTTTCCGCAAGGCAATGCACAAGGCGGGTCTTCGCTGGTATGGCGTCCGTGTGGCAGAGCCGCACCATGACGGCACCGTGCACTGGCATCTTCTGTGCTTTATGCGCAAAAAAGACCGCCGTTCCATCACTGCGATGCTGCGCAAGTTTGCCATCCGCGAAGACCGCGAGGAGCTGGGCAACAATACGGGTCCGCGTTTCAAGTCCGAGCTTATCAACCCGCGCAAGGGCACACCGACCAGCTATATCGCTAAATACATCAGCAAGAACATCGACGGGCGCGGGCTGGCTAAAGAAATCAGCAAAGAAACCGGCAGATCACTGCGTGACAGCGCCGAGCATGTCAGCGCCTGGGCGTCACTGCACCGTGTCCAGCAATTTCGTTTCTTTGGTATTCCGGGGCGTCAGGCATACCGCGAGCTGCGCTTGCTGGCTGGTCAGGCGGCGAGAGTGCAGGGCGAACGCAAGGCGGGAGCACCGGTACTGGATAACCCGCGTCTGGATGCGGTACTGGCGGCAGCTGATGCGGGCTGCTTTGCCACCTACATCATGAAGCAGGGCGGTGTGCTGGTTCCCTGCAAACATCACCTTGTCCGCACGGCTTATGAGCTTAACGACGAGCCGAGCACCTACGGCGATCACGGTATCCGTATCTATGGCATCTGGTCCCCGATTGCAGAGGGCAAGATTTGCACGCACGTGGTGAAGTGGAAAAAGGTTCGTAAGGCCGTTGATGTTCAGGAGGCGGCAGCCGACCAGGGCGCTTGCGCCCCTTGGACTCGTGGCAATAACTGTCCCCCTGTTGAAAATTTGAACCAGAGAGGGGGGAATCTGCCAGATATTAAAATCATGAACGAGAAGGAACTGCAGGATTACCTACACAATATGGGCCAGAAGGAACGCCGGGAGCTGACAACCAGGTTAAGACTGATAAAACCGAAGCGGAAAAAAGCATACAAACAGAGTATTTCGGAGCAGCAGCGCCTGCAGCTTCAGGCAGAACTGAGTTCCAGAGGGTTTGATGCAAGCAATGCGGAAGTTGATCTGCTTTTGCGTGGCGGTAGTATCCCGTCTGGAGCAGGGATGCGCCTGTTTTATCGGAATCAGCGGTTGCAGGAAGATGATAAATGGCGCCAGTGGTTCTAAGGCGCCTTAGATTGAAGGGTTACAAGCCAGCCAGATTCTTACCGCGAATGCGGGCAACTTCATACTTCAGTTCAGCCGCCTTGGCCTCGCAGAGCCTTAAGGATTTTAGCCATTGTTCTGTTGTAGGTTTACCAAATATGTCTTCCATCACTACAACCAAGTAAAGGCAGCGGCCAGTGCCTAGTTCACCTGCAACCAGGCAGGCCGCGTTAGTTCCTGCCATAAGTTCAATACATGCTTTACGCATCGATTTTTTCCTCATTCCGTCGTCTCTTGTAAAGCATCGCATTCGAGCCATCTGTTTGAAACATAGAAAAAACAATTTACATTTGAGGGTTAATTATATGCTGTGTTTATATACAGTTGTTTTGATTGGAGGGGAAGATGCAGGACTATTTTTTGGAGTCGTTGAAACTCCAGCGCATTGATTTTTTTGTGAAGCTTGTAGCGGCTAGTGAGTGCGATGATGAAGAGAAGCGGCTTGCTATCCAGTGGGTTTCGGAGCTGACTGATGAGTTGATGGCGAAAATCCGTACTCATGAGTACAACCGTTCCATGGATCTCCCCAGTTAGGCATAGGAACGTTGCTGGCGTTAGGACTTGATTCTGACGCTAGCAAGGTTGAACAACGAGCGATGCGAGGCGTTAGTGCTGTTGTGCATGTCTATGCTGCATGAAAACGCATGATCGTTAGAGGATCGTTTTTGCTGAGGCTTGCCAGAACTGGCGGGCTTTTGCTTATGTCATGCAAGTGCATGAAAACCAACCCATAAAGCGGGCAGGCGTGGCGGGGATACGAGCGCGCGCAGTGGCTTTCTCTGCCTAAGATGTTAAACTGAACACATTAGCAAATACTTGTAGTTGAGATACTGCACAGGATTGTTATATTTACTCAATAACGTATGTATTGGTGAGGATGCAATGACCAGAAAACTTCCTACACGGTTAAGGAAAGACCTATTAGTAGGTGTTATATTTGAAATGAGATTTGAAAGCGTTGTACCGCTTTCGAGTATTTTACCCGGCTTGCTATTTAATCACATGCCAGGGGCTACTATCACCAAAACACCTGTTTCTGAAATACCAGAAAGTATTAGAAATACTGATCCTAATTTTATTTATGCTCCATTAGTTATTCTTGAAACTGAAAAATTTCAGGTTCACATTGGTGATAAGGTTTTACAGCTAATCTACAATGTTCCTTATGAAGGATGGGATAAGTTCAAATTTGCTATAATGGATGTTTACAGAAAGGTTATAAATTACTCACTTATAAATAGAGTAGTAAGGTTCTCATTGAAGTATATAGATATTATCGAACCTGAAAATTGTTCTTCGCTTGATAAAATGTTGAATGTCAATTTATCAATGGGTAACTTTAGATTGGATTTTAATACATCTCAAGCAAGGACCGAGATATTCAATGCTGATAGTGTTGTTGTCATTCAAATGGCTGGAAGTGCTAAAGCAGAATTTGCAAACCCTTCAATCAAAAGTAGGGAAGGTTTCCTTATTGATGTCGATTGTATTAGGAATGTAATTTCAAAAGACTTGGCTTCATTTGAAAGTGAATTGTCAAGTGGACTTGATGAATTACATATGATAACTAAGGAATATTTCTTTTCATTCTTAACGGATGAAGCGCTGGAGTTATTGGGGGCGGAATATGACTAGTGTTTGTGTAAATATACATCCGACATCTTTTGAGTCTGGTAAAGGTGGTTTTTTTGGTAGTTCTAATTTAACGGAAGGTACCAAAACATATGTCCGTGGATTAACCGTTGGTATGGATCTCATTCACGGATTTGCGGAGTATGATCGTTTACTTAATCCTAAAAAAGCTGAAAGTAAAATAACTCGAGAAATACTCAGTGCGACTAATAGTTTCATTGGTCATGTTAAGGTGGATAACTATTTCTCGGAGTTGTCAAGTGGTAATCTGTTCGCTAAGTTATTAAGTGATAGACAATTTTTGCTTTTTGAAAAATCTGGCTTGATTAATATATTAGAGAGTTTTAGATTTTTGCGGGATGGCTGGTTAGGGACCGACTCAGTAGCTCCCAATGCTGAGGCAATCAATGAAGCTAAAAGTATTTTAATTAATGTGATTGAAAAACATTCTTTGACGGCACCTAAGATTCGTGCTGTAGCAGATGGTGAGGTAAACTTTTACTGGAATACAGATGGCTACTTAATCGATATGGCATTCTTTGGTGAGGGTGAATACTCCTATTACTACAAGAATAAACTCAATGGGGAAGAGGAATATGATGATGTTTCCATCGATAAAGGCTTTTCTACAAAAATGCTGGAGCTTTTGTCGTGGTGATCAAGTTCGGGGCCAGAAAGTTAAAGATATATTAAATGATGATGTGCTCATCAGAACGCTTTTTGACTCTGAGCATTATAATAGGGAGCTTAATCAATTGGAAAATAACGCTATTCCAACTTCTGATCTCAAAGATAGAGGTTTAAGTTTGGATATTAAACGCTTAGCAAGCGAAACTGTTGTTTTGAAAAGAGTTCATATCCAGAAGAATAGAGCTCAAGAAAAGAATGGTCCGGACGATAGGACCAGGAAAAATGTATTCTTTTCAGAAGTAGAACACCCAAAAGTAAACAGTGTTTTGGATGAAAATGGGGTAGCTTTATTTTCAACTAAATATGCTCCTGTTGAAGGTAATGATGCTCATGCGATGCTGGTGTGTATAAAAAATGATCAAAAAAGGTCATATTATATTATGGCTAGAAACAAACTAATGCCTGTGTTTTCCGCGCGGATTACTCCTGCACAAGAGTATACGTTTTTAAATAAATAGGTGGCGTTGCCACCTTGTACTCTACAAACTGTAATCATCGAATTTAATTACTTGGATGCCAAGCCAGTTATTAATCTCCTCTAAACTTTTTTGAAGTGGCATTAGTTCATTACGGACAAAGACTTTACTCGCCTTCTCCACATCACCAAATCCTCCAACATTACTCGGCATAATTCCCATCATCTGCGGCGGCACGCGATGCGCTGCCATCATGTCATCGCGGCTCACGTTCTTGATGTTCAAAAACTCATCCTTTGCCGCCACCTCTGACAGCGGGATGATCTGAATGCCGTCCTTTTTGCCGTTGGGTGAGTACATAAAAAGGTTGCGGAAGTTGCCCGGCCCTTTGGCGCTTTTCATGGCCTGGCGGATGTTGTTCACGTCCTCCTGGTTCTGCGCGGCGTCGGTCATATACATGATAAAACCCGCGTGGCTGCCGTTGATATAATACTTCCGGCGGAACAGCGTAGCGGACTCGTTCAGCAGGGCGGAGGGGATGGCGGACAGATATTCCGGCAGGCCGTAAATCTCCTGGTTCAGGTCCGGTTCCATCAGGTGAAAGATACTGCCTCTGGTGAACTCATAGGGCTGTGTGGTCATGCCATATTGCACAAACCAGTAAGTGTCAAGGTCGATCCCGCGGCGGGTGTATTTCGCCAGTGATGGTTCCAGCGACAGAATGCCGCCGAGCCGGTTCGTCCGTTTCTCAAGATAGGCGTTACCAAACACCAGATAGTCCTGCACGAAGCGGCTGAATGCCTGCTGGCTCAGCAGCGGGTGTGGGATAAACGTGCTGGTCAGAATGTTGCGCTTAACGGCAATCGGCGAGCTGTGATGCACGGCGGCGCGGTAGGTGCGGGCCAGCCCGTCAAAGCTCACGGGCGGCTCATACCACTTATCCATTTGCACGCATTCCACGTAGTCCAGCAGTTCGCGGCGGTCCAGTACCGGGATCGGATCGCCAAAGCTGAACGCTTCGGCGTGAGTTGTGTTCTTCTGCTGCGCGGCTTCCTGCACTGGCGCGGTGCTGGTCAGGGCGTCGTGTTCACTCATTAAAAAATCTCCACAATGTTGCTGGTATTGGCGGCCTCGCCCTGCAGCGGTTCGTTAAACAGTGCGTGCATCGTTGCCCAGGCCAGGTCTGCGTGGCTGGCTTCTTCGCTGCGGCTGGCTTCGTAGGTTGGGCGGTTCCCGCTGGCGGTGGTGGCGCGGCGGATTGCCATAAAGGACTGCGCAATGTCGGTGTGCCCGGCGTCAAACTCCAGGCGCCGGTGGCTGATAATGTCGTATGCCTTAAGCACCAGGGCGTTTTTTACGTTGGGGTTGTAGACAAACTCCCGGACCGCCGGGAAGAACGCCTTAACGTTCTCATAGACGCCGTGGCCGACGCCGGTCGAGTCGATGCCGATATAGGTCACGTTATACTGCTGGGTCAGCTTTTTAATGGCGTCAGCCTGGGCGCGGAAGTCCATCCCCCGCCACTGGTGCCGCTCCAGAATGCGGAATTTGCCGCCCGGCACCGTGGGTGGTGCTACCACCACGCACCCGGCACTGTCGCCGTTCTGCGTACCCTTCGCCGGGTCATAGCCGATCCAGACTTCGCGCCAGCCAAACGGGCGCAGTGCCAGCGCCTGAAAGTCAGACCAGACTTCCCAGCTGTCCACCATGCACGCCTGCAGCTCGCTCAGCGGGAACACTGACGCCAGATCGTCAATGAATTCGCACATCAGCAGGTTCTGGTATTCGTCAGGGCTGTACTCCATCCGCAGCTGGTCCAGGTCGAATAGGTTACAGCCGCCGCGCACCGCATCCTCCACTGTGACGATCTGGCGGTACTGACCGTCCGGGCAAAGCAGGCCCGGGGCCAGATTGCCGTGGGTCAGGTCAATATCCACCTTGTCCGATTTGGCGCGGCCCCGATTGAACAGCGCGCCGGACCAGAACGGATAGGCGCTGTGGGTCAGGCTGGATGGGGTTGAAAAGTAGGTCTGCCGCCATTTCTTGTGAATGGCCATACCGGAGGCCACCTTGCGCAGTTCCTGGAATTTCGGTATCCAGAAATATTCATCCAGGTACAGGTTGCCGTGGTAGCTCTGCGCTGTGCGGGCGTTGGTGCCGAGGAAGTACAGGCACGCGCCGTTGCTGAGCGTCATCGGATCGCCTTTCAGCTCTACATCCACCTCTTTTGCAAAGTCGATGATGTACTGCTTAAAGACGTGCGCCTGGGCCTTACTGGCGGAAAGGAAAATCTGGTTGCGCCCGGTGGTGATGGCGTCAATCAGCGCCTCCCGGGCAAAGAAGAAGGTCGCGCCAATCTGGCGGGACTTGAGCAGGTTACGGATGCGGTGACGGTTGCCCGCATCCCACCAGTGGCGCTGATAGGCGAACATCGAGCTGTGGAAAATCTCCTGCAGCTTTTCGGTCTGCTCGTCGCTGAATACGTTCTTTTCCGGTGGCTTGCGTGGGCCTTTGTTGCGGTTCGCCACGTTGGGGTTAAGGTCGGCCTCGTTGCCGCCGTCGTTAAATTTGCCGATGCGGGCATGACGCTCTGACTGGCGCGCCAGCAGGTCAATTTCCTTGAAGTCTTTCCCTTCTTTCTGCTCCTTCATAATGAGCTGGCAGTAGCGCGCGGCGGTGGTGAGCTGCATCTGATCCAGCGGCCCATACTCACCCCACTTGTCGCGCTTTTTCCAGCTGTGCACGGTTGCAACTTTCTCGCCCAGCATTTCTGCAATGCGGGCTACGCGGTATCCCTGAAAGTACAGCATCATGGCCTGCCGACGGGGATCGAGGTCTGCGGGGGTCATTGTCGTGTTCATGGCCCAAACATACGGCCTTGCCCGGCGGCTTTCCCCGGCTGCGGTTTGTGTGGCTGACCGTACAAGCGCCGCGCGTTGTTTCACTTCCCCCATCACCGCAAACATAAGGCTCCAGTAAGTTTTTTCTAACGGAGCACGGCTCATGACAGTGAAAGCAAAGCGTTTCCGCATCGGGGTGGAAGGTGCCACCACCGACGGGCGCGAAATCCAGCGCGAATGGCTGGTACAAATGGCGGCCAGCTACAACCCTGCGGTGTATACGGCGCAAATTAACCTTGAGCACATTAAAGGCTATTCGCCGGATGGCACGTTTAAGCGTTATGGGCATGTCACCGGCTTAACCGCCGAAGAAATCACGGAAGGGCCATTAAAAGGGAAAATGGCGCTGTACGCCGAAATTAACCCGTCGCCTGACCTGATTAGTCTGATTAAGCAGTGGCAAAAGCAATTCACCTCTATGGAAGTCAGCCCGAAATTTGCTGACACCGGCAAGGCCTACCTTGTCGGCCTGGCTGCCACTGACGATCCGGCGAGCCTGGGCACCGAGATGCTGGCTTTCAGTGCCACCGCCAAACAGAACCCGCTGGCTAACCGCAAGCTAAGCCCTGAAAACCTATTTACCGCCGCTGAAGAAACGCTGATTGAACTGGAAGAAAACCAGGACGAAAAGCCCTCCCTCTTTGCCCGCGTATCCGCGCTGTTTACCAAAAAAGAGCAGACCGACGATGCGCGTTTTTCAGACGTGCACAAAGCCGTTGAGCTGGTCGCCACCGAGCAGCAGAACCTGAGCGAGCGCACCGATAAATCCCTATCCGACCAGGACGCGCGCATTTCTGAGCTTGAATCCTCCCTGCAGGAGCAGCAGGCCGCCTTTGCCGAGCTTCAGCAGCAACTGAGCCGTGAAGACAGCCGTAAAGATTACCGCCAGCGCGCGCCGGGCGGTGACGCACCGGCAGGCAACCTGACCAATTGCTGATGGAGCATAAAACCCGATGAAAAAGAAAACTCGCTTTGCCTTTAACGCCTACCTGCAGCAGCTGGCGCGCCTGAACCTGGTGGAAGTTGAAGAACTTTCCAGCAAGTTCACCGTTGAGCCGTCCGTGCAGCAGACGCTGGAAGACCAGATCCAGCAGTCCGCCGCTTTCCTGACGCTCATTAATGTCTCGCCTGTTGATGAGCAGTCCGGCCAGCTGCTTGGCCTGGGCGTTGGCTCCACCATTGCCGGAACCACCGACACCACCACCAAAGAGCGCGAACCTACCGATCCGATGCTGATGGAGGACGTGGAATATAAATGCGAACAGACCAACTTTGACACGGTGCTGACCTACGCAAAGCTGGACCTGTGGGCGAAATTCCAGGACTTCCAGGTGCGTATCCGTAACGCCATCATAAAGCGTCAGGCGCTGGACCGCATCATGATCGGCTTTAACGGTGTGAAGCGTGCCAAAACCTCTAACCGCGCTGAAAACCCACTGCTGCAGGACGTGAATAAGGGCTGGCTGCAGAAAATCCGCGAAGACGCGCCGGACCACGTTATGGGCAGTACCACCCAGGACGGCACCACCACGGCAGGCGCGGTGAAGGTGGGCAAGGGCGGCGACTATGTCAACCTGGACGCCGTGGTGATGGATGCGGTTAACGAGCTGATCGACGTGGTTTACCAGGATGATGACGAGCTGGTTGTTATCTGCGGCCGCGAGCTGCTGTCTGACAAGTATTTCCCGCTGGTTAACAAAGAGCAGGAAAACAGCGAGAAAATTGCCGCCGATCTGATTATCAGCCAGAAACGCATGGGCGGCCTGCAGGCGGTGCGTGCGCCGTTCTTCCCGGCCAATGCCCTGCTGATCACCCGTTTGGATAACCTCTCCATTTACTGGCAGGAGGACACCCGCCGCCGTTCTGTTATCGACAACCCGAAACGTGACCGGATTGAGAACTTTGAATCCGTCAACGAAGCGTACGTGATTGAAGACTACCGCTGCGCGGCCCTGGTCGAAAACATCACTATCGGTGACTTCACCGCGCCAGCTGCGCCGGAAGGTGGGGAGTAACGCATGAGCCTGAGTCCCGCACGGCAGCACCGCCTGCGCATTCAGGCCGAACAGGCCGCCCGGGAGGGCGGCAGTGTTCGCCATGCGGCCGGCTATGACCTGATGCTGCTGCAGCTGGCAGAAGACCGCCGCCGCCTTAAGGGTATCCAGTCCACCGTGAAAAAGGCGGCAATCAAGGTGGAGCTTCTGCCGAAGTATGCCGTCTGGGCGGAGGGCGTGCTGGCTGTCGGAGGTGCGCAGCAGGATGACGTGCTGATGTACGTGATGCTGTGGCGTATCGATGCCGGTGATTATGCCGGTGCGCTGGAAATCGGGCGTCATGCGCTGCGCCATGGCTGGGTGATGCCGCTGGGCAACCGTAACGTGCAGACCGTTCTGGCGGAAGAAATGGCGGATGCCGCACAAAGCGCGCTGCTGGCCGCAACTGGTTTTGATGCCGATCTGCTCCTGCAGACGCTGGACCTGACTACCGATCTGGATATGCCGGACCAGTCCCGGGCACGCCTGCACAAAGCCATCGGCGCGGTACTGACCGATAGCAACCCGGCCTCTGCCCTTAATCACCTTACCCATGCGCTGCAGCTCGATCCCCGCTGCGGCGTGAAAAAAGAAAAGCAGCAGCTGGAGCGCAGATTGCGCAGTGACAGCCGCTAACGAACGTGCCCCGCGCACGGGCGGCACGGGATGGCGAAAGGCACTGCCACATCAAAACCCCGTCCACCGCCCACTATTTCAGGAGAAAGCCGCATGCAGTTTATTGCGCCAGAACAGGCACCGGAACAGGCGGACGTTATTAAAAATACGCCGTTCTGGCCTGATGTGGACCTGTCGGAATTTCGCAGTGTGATGCGCACTGACGGCACGGTGACGCAGCCCCGTCTCCGGCAGGTTGCGCTGACAGCCATTTCCGAAGTTAACGCTGAGCTGTACGACTTCCGCAACCGCCAGAAGATGCTGGGCTACCGGGATCTGGCTGACGTGCCGGCGGAAATGCTGGACGGAAAAAGCGAGCGCATCCAGCACTACCTCAACGCCGTGTATTGCTGGGCGCGCGCCGTGCTCAATGAGCGTTACCAGGATTATGACGCCACGGCGTCCGGGGTAAAGCGAGGGGAGGAACTGGCGGAGGTCAGCGGCGATCTGTGGCGTGATGCCCGCTGGGCCATCAGCCGGGTGCAGGATGCACCGCACTGCACGGTGGAGCTTATCTGATGAAAGTGCGTGCGCATCAGTATGACACGGTGGACGCGCTTTGCTGGCGTCATTACGGGCGCACGCAGGGTGTCACTGAGCAGGTTCTGCAGGCAAATCCGGGGCTGGCTGAGTACGGCCCATTTTTACCGCACGGGCTGCAGGTGGAACTGCCGGAAATTATGGCGTCAACCACTGCGCAGACTGTCCAGTTATGGGACTGAATTATGACGCTTGAACGAATCAGCGCCTTTATTACTTACTGCGTTGCCCTGCTTCTGGCATGGCTCGGAGACTTGTCTCTTAAAGATGTATCGACCATTACCGGTCTTGCGCTGGGCATTATTACTGCAGCGGTGACCTGTTATTTACGCTGGAAAGCCTACCAGCTACTGCGGGACGGCAGAATATCCAGGGGGGAATATGAATCCTTCAATCGTTAAGCGTTGCCTGGTCGGCGCGGTACTGGCGATTGCCGCCACGCTGCCGGGCTTTCAGTCGCTTCATACCTCCGTTGAGGGACTGAAACTGATTGCTGATTTCGAAGGATGCCGTTTGCAGCCATACCAGTGCAGCGCCGGGGTCTGGACTGACGGGATCGGCAATACGTCCGGGGTGGTGCCGGGCAAAACCATAACGGAGCGACAGGCCGCGCAGGGGCTGATAAGTAACGTGTTGCTGACGGAAAAAAGGATTGAAGCCTGCCTGCAGGTTAAGCCACCTCAGCATGTTTACGATGCCCTGATCAGTATCGGTTTCAATGTCGGAACGGGGGCAATCTGCCGGTCAACAATGGTTTCTTACATCAATCGCCAGCAATGGTGGCAGGCGTGCAACCAGCTCCCCCGCTGGATTTATGTAAACGGTCAAAGGAGTAAAGGGCTGGAAAACAGGCGCGCACGTGAGCTTGCCTGGTGTCTTAAAGGGGCAGGGGCATGACGCGCGAGCTGGCGGTAATCCTGGTTCTGATGCTGGCGCTGCTGGGCTGGCAGTCGTGGCGGCTTAACAATGCCAGCCACACCATCGAGACGCAGGGCGCGGCGCTGAAAAGAAAAACGCAGGAGCTGACGAAGAAAAACAGCCAGCTGATCGGTCTGTCCATTCTGACCGAAACCAACAGCCGGGAGCAAACGCGGCTTTATGCAGCTGCGGAACAGACAACCGCACTGCTGCGCAGCCGCCAGCACCGGATCGAGGAACTGAAACGTGAAAATGAGGATTTACGCCGCTGGGCTGACACTCCTTTGCCTGCTGACATTATCCGGCTGCGGGAGCGTCCGGCCCTCGCCGGAGGTGCAGCTTACCGTGAGTGGCTGTCCCAGAGTGACGCAATGCCGTCTGGAAAGGTCAGCGCCGCGCAATAACGGCGATCTGAATACGGCGCTGGATGAAACCGAGGCCGCCTGGGCGGTATGTGCTGACAAAGTGGACACGATTATTGCGTGTCAGGAGCGAGACAGTGAACAAACCGCAGTCCTTACGCAGCGCCCTGAATAAAGCGGTTGCCTATGTCCGCGACAACCCGGACAAGATGCACCTTTTCGTTGATAACGGCTCACTGGTGGCAACCGGGGCCAGCTCCATGTCATGGGAATACCGCTACACCCTGAACGTGGTGATCGAGGATTTCAGCGGCGACCAGAATCTGCTGATGGCTCCAGTCCTGCTGTGGCTCAGTACCAGCCAGCCGGATGCTATCTATAACCCGGATTTGCGCGAAAAACTGTTCACCTTTGAAGTGGATATTCTGCGCAACGATGTATGCGATATCAGCATGAACCTGCAACTGACGGAGCGCGTGCTGGTCAGCACTGACGGTAGCGTGTCGAGCGTTGAAGCAGTGCCGGAGCCGGACGAACCCGAAGAAATGTGGACGGTGAAACGTGGATGAACTGCAGAGGGTGGATGACTGGCTGACGGCGTTGCTGGCGAATCTGGAACCTGCCGCGCGCAGCCGTATGATGCGGCAACTGGCGCAACAGCTGCGCCGGACTCAACAGCAAAATATCAGGCTGCAGCGAAACCCGGACGGGAGCGGCTACGAGCCGCGCCGGGTAACGGCCCGTAGCAAAAAGGGCCGCATCAAGCGCCAGATGTTTGCAAAACTTCGCACCACCAAATACATGAAAACCGCCGCCACCGCGGACTCCGCCAGTGTGCGGTTTGACGGAAAAGTGCAGCGCATTGCCCGCGTTCACCATTACGGCCTGCGAGATCGCGTCAGCCGCAAAGGCCCGGAGGTCCGCTACGCAGAGCGCCGCCTGCTGGGCGTGAATGATGAAGTGGAAACCATCACCCGTGACACCCTGCTGCGCTGGCTGGCGGGGTGATCTTTGTGCCACCGCTGGCACAAGCGCCCGTGCTGCCTCCCTTTTCCCTCTGATGGCAACCTTTCGATATGAATGCACAACTGACCGAAATCATGCGCCTTATCACCAACCTGATCCGCACAGGCACCGTGACCGAAGTGGACCGGGAAAACTGGCTGTGCCGGGTAAAGGTTGGCGAGCTTGAAACTAACTGGATTAACTGGCTGACGCTGCGGGCCGGAGGCGGCCGCACCTGGTGGTGCCCGTCGCCGGATGAACAGGTGGTGGTGCTGAGTATGGGCGGGAACCTTGAAACCGCCTTTGCGCTGCCTGCCATTTACTCCAATCAGTTTGCGCCGCCGTCGGATTCCGTGGACGGCTGTGTGACGGAATACCCGGACGGGGGCTGGTTTGAGTACGAGCCTGCCACCGGGCGCTGGCACGTCAAAGGCATTAAATCCATGGTGATCGAGGCGGCTGACAATATCACCCTGAAAACCAGTGAGTTTGTGGTGGAGGCTGACTCCACGCGCATTAACAGCGATGTGGTGATCAATGGCGGCGTCACCCAGGGCGGCGGTGCGATGAGTTCTAACGGGATCGTGGTGGATAAACACGGTCACACCGGCGTTAAGTCCGGCGGCGATACGTCAGGAGGTCCGGTATGACGCTGTATATCGGCATGAGCCAGGGCAACGGCAAGGCCATTACTGATACGGACCATCTGCGCCAGTCAGTGCGGGATATTCTGCTGACGCCGCAGGGCAGCCGGATTGCCCGTCGGGAATATGGTTCCCTGCTGTCCGCCCTGATTGACCAGCCGCAGAACCCGGCACTGCGCCTGCAGGTAATGTCTGCGGTCTATGTGGCGCTGAGTCGCTGGGAGCCACGGCTTACGCTGGATTCCATCACCATCAGCAGCAATTTTGACGGCTCCATGGTGGTTGAGCTTACCGGGCAGCGCAACAACGGCGCGCCGGTTTCCCTTTCGGTAACTACAGGAGCAGACAATGGCAGTGATTGACCTTTCCCAATTGCCCGCGCCGCAGATAGTGGACGCGCCGGATTTTGAGACGCTGCTGGCTGAGCGCAAAGCCGCTTTTGTGGCCCTTTATCCGGCGAATGAGCAGGACGCAGTACGGCGCACGCTGGCGCTGGAATCTGAACCCGTCACCAAACTGCTGCAGGAAAGCACCTACCGCGAAATCCTGCTACGCCAGCGTATTAACGAGGCTGCGCAGGCGGTGATGGTGGCCTATTCAATGGGAAATGATCTAGAGCAACTGGCAGCCAACTGCAACGTGAAACGCCTGACGGTAGTACCTGCTGATAATGATGCAGTACCGCCGGTCGACGCAGTGATGGAAGATGATGAGTCGCTGCGCCAGCGCATCCCTGCTGCGTTTGAGGGGTTGTCGGTTGCTGGCCCGACGGGAGCCTATGAATTTCACGCCAGAAGCGCGGACGGGCGCGTGGCAGATGCCAGCGCAACCAGCCCGGCACCGGCGGAGGTGGCGCTTACCGTACTGAGCCGTGAGGGTGACGGTACGGCAGAGGCTGATCTGCTGGCGGTGGTGGAGCAGGCGCTTAACAGCGAGAACGTGCGCCCGGTGGCAGACCGCCTGACGGTGCGCAGCGCCGAAATAATCCCGTACAGCGTGGATGCGACGATTTTTCTTTATCCGGGACCGGAAGCTGAGCCGGTGATGGCGGCGGCAAAAGCCAGCCTGCAGAAGTACATCGCCAGTCAGACGCGGCTGGGCCGTGATATCCGTCGCAGTGCCATTTATGCCGCGTTGCATGTAGAGGGCGTCCAGCGTGTGGAGCTGGCGTCACCGCTGGCTGATGTGGTGCTGGATAAGACGCAGGCGGCATCCTGTACGGAATGGAGCGTAACCAACGGGGGCACGGATGAATAGCCTGTTGCCGCCTGGTTCATCACCGCTTGAGCGCCGACTGGCGCAGACGTGCAGTGGGATTTCCGATCTGCAGGTGTCGCTGCGTGATTTATGGAACCCGGCAACATGTCCGGTCATCTTTCTGCCGTATCTGGCGTGGGCGTTTTCCGTTGACCGCTGGGACGAAAGCTGGACGGAGAGCGTCAAGCGCCGCGTGGTGCAGGATGCTTTCTATATCCATCAGCATAAGGGGACAACCAGCGCAGTGCGGCGCGTGGTGGAGCCGTTCGGTTTCCTGATCCGCATTATTGAGTGGTGGCAGACCGGAGAACAACCGGGCACGTTTCGCCTGGATATTGGCGTGCAGGATCAGGGTATTACGGAAGAAACCTATCTGGAGCTGGAGCGGCTGATCGGTGACGCCAAACCGTGTAGCCGCCATCTGATCGGAATGTCCATCAACCTGCAGACCAGCGGACCGTATTTTGTGGGCGCTGCCACTTATACCGGCGAAGAAATCACGATCTATCCGTATATCAATGAAACCATTATTTCCGGCGGCACCGCTTACGAGGGCGGAGCAATCCATGTTATCGACACAATGAGAGTGAATCCATGAGCGCAAAATTTTATACCCTGCTGACGGATATCGGCGCGGCGAAACTGGCAAGCGCCGCCGCGCTCGGTGTCCCGCTGAAAATTACCCAGATGGCGGTGGGCGACGGTGGTGGCGTTCTGCCGACCCCAAGCGCACAGCAGACAGCGCTGGTTGCTGAAAAGCGCCGTGCGGCATTGAATATGCTGTATATCGATCCGCAGAACAGCAGCCAGATTATTGCTGAACAGGTGATCCCCGAAACCGAGGGCGGTTGGTGGATTCGTGAGGTTGGTCTGTTCGACGAAACCGGCGCACTGATTGCCGTGGGTAACTGCCCGGAGAGCTACAAGCCGCAGCTGGCTGAGGGGAGCGGACGCACGCAGACCGTGCGCATGGTGCTGATTACCAGCAGCACCGATAATATCACCCTTAAAATTGACCCGGCAGTGGTGCTGGCAACTCGCAAGTATGTGGATGACAAGGTGCTGGAGCTTAAGGTGTATGTGGATGACCTGATGGCAAAGCATACCGCCGCCAGTGATCCCCATACGCAGTATGCACCAAAAGCCAGCCCGACATTCACCGGCACGCCAAAAGCACCGACGGCGGCGGCAGGCAATAATTCCACGCAGCTTGCTAACACGGCCTTTGTGCAGGCCGCAATATCCGCACTTGTCGACTCTTCCCCGGCGGCTCTGGATACCCTTAACGAACTGGCAGAAGCTCTGGGTAATGATCCAAACTTTGCTACCACCATGACAAACGCCCTGGCTGGCAAGCAGCCGCTGAACCAGACGCTGACAGAATTATCCGGTAAAGACGTTGCCGGTCTTCTCTCATACCTCCGTATAAAAGAAACGCATTTAGGCATCCTTCTTGGGGTAAAAAAAATAACCTCATCCGGCACTTATAATGCAACGCCTGGCACAAACATGGTGATCGTTGAATTGTTAGGTGGCGGCGGTGCCGGGGGGGGAAGTATGGCATCAGCATCTGGAAAACAAGCCTTTGGTGGTGGTGGTGGTGCTGGCGCATACCTGAAAACGATGCTGACAGAAGGATTTAACAATGTCTTCGTAACGATAGGGGCAGGCGGGGCTGGCGTTACGGGGGCTGAGGGTGGAAATGGAGGGGACACAAAATTCGGAAATAACATTGTTGCAGGTGGAGGTAAGGGCGGATCGCCAATGATGACGCAGGGAGGTGGTCTTGGTGGTGGTGAAGGCAAAGGCGGCGTTGCCTATGGAGCAAATATTATCGCATCTACCGGGCATGCGGGTTGGTCCGGTATGGCATTTGATGTTACGTATGCCGTGTCTGGTCGCGGTGCTGAATCAGTGCTTTTCCCAGGCGGTCAGGCAAGTGAAACCCAGACCGTGAATAATGGTTATGACGCGCTTGAATATGGCTGCGGTGGTGGTGGTGCGTGCTCTCGTTCTACAGCAACAGCTTTTAAAGGCGGGGCAGGTTCACAGGGCATTGCTATCATCTGGGAGTATGCATAATGGCTGTTATGGCAATAATTAAAAATGACGTGGTGGTTAATATTATCGTTGCTGAGCCAGCGCTAACTATTCCTGATTTCGACGTTATTCCCGTTGAAAACTCCGGTATTGCTGGCGAGGGTTACTGGCGAGATAGTGAAGGTAACTGGCTACCGCCAGAGCCGGAAGCCAGTACCATATATTAAATCTGCACTACAGGAGACGCAGGGCGGCTAAAATCTCATGTTCTGAAAACTGTTAATTCCTTGCGGGATTGATATTAGCTAACCAGAACCTCCCTATAATTCATCCTGTCCCCGCACCTGCGGGGATTTTTCTACCCCTTCCATTGTGCCATTTCCCACACAAAGCCTTGCGCGTGCGCCGCACGCATATCAACCAGAACATAGGCACACCCCCTGTAAACCGGAGAGACTGCCTTATGGCTCAGGATTACCACCACGGGGTGCGCGTTGTTGAAGTCAACGAGGGCACCCGATCCATTACCACGGTGAGCACAGCCATCGTGGGCATGGTCTGCACCGGCGATGATGCTGATGCGTCCATGTTTCCCCTTAATAAGCCTGTTCTGCTGACCGATGTGCTGACCGCCAGCGGTAAAGCGGGCGAGTCCGGTACGCTGGCCCGTTCGCTGGATGCGATTGCAGACCAGGCAAAACCCGTGACAGTCGTTGTGCGCGTGGCGCAGGGCGAAACCGAAGCGGAAACCACCTCCAACATTATCGGCGGCGTAACTGCTGACGGTAAAAAAACGGGTATGAAAGCGCTGCTTTCGGCGCAGTCGCAGCTCGGCGTCAAACCGCGCATTCTCGGCGTGCCGGGACATGACACGCAGGCGGTTGCCACTGAGCTGCTGAGCGTGGCGCAGAGTCTCCGCGGGTTTGCCTACCTGTCAGCCTACGGCTGCAAAACGGTGGAAGAAGCGATTGCCTATCGAGACAATTTCAGCCAGCGAGAGGGGATGCTGATCTGGCCTGACTTCATCAACTTTGACACTGTGCTGAATGCAGATGCGACGGCCTACGCCTCCGCCCGTGCGCTCGGCCTGCGTGCCAAAATTGACGAGCAGACCGGCTGGCACAAAACCTTGTCCAACGTGGGCGTGAACGGCGTCACCGGCATTTCCGCTGATGTGTTCTGGGATCTGCAGGACCCGGCAACCGATGCGGGACTGCTGAACCAGAACGACGTCACTACGCTTATCCGCAAAGACGGCTTCCGCTTCTGGGGTTCCCGCTGCCTCAGTGACGATCCGCTGTTTCAGTTTGAAAACTACACCCGCACGGCGCAGGTGCTGGCTGACACCATCGCAGAAGCGCACATGTGGGCGGTGGATGGCGTGCTCAACCCGTCGCTGGCCCGTGACATTATCGAAGGTATCCGCGCCAAGCTGCGCAGCCTGAAAACGCAGGGCTACATCATCGGCGCAGACTGCTGGCTGGATGAGTCGGTGAACGATAAAGACTCCCTGAAAGCCGGGAAACTCACTATCGACTACGACTACACGCCGGTGCCGCCGCTTGAAAACCTGATGCTGCGCCAGCGCATCACCGATCAGTACCTGCTGGATTTCTCCAGCCAGGTCAGCGCGTAAGGGGACACCATGGCTTTACCACGTAAGTTAAAACACCTGAACCTGTTCAACGACGGGAACAACTGGCAGGGGATCGTTGAGTCCCTGACCCTGCCGAAATTCACCCGTAAGTATGAGAAGTATCGCGGCGGCGGTATGCCGGGCGCGGTGGACGTGGACATGGGGCTGGATGACGGCGCACTGGACACGGAATTTTCAATCGGCGGCACCGAACTGCTGTTATTCAAGCAGATGGGCAAAGCCACGGTTGACGGCATCCAGTTGCGTTTCACCGGCTCCATTCAGCGTGACGATACCGGCGAAGTGCAGGCCGTTGAGCTGGTTGTGCGCGGACGTCATAAAGAAGTGGATTCCGGCGAGTGGAAAACCGGCGAGAGCAGCACTACCAAAGTCAGCGGCACCAATAGCTACGCGAAGCTGACCATTAACGGTGAGGTGCTCTATGAGGTCGATCTGGTCAACATGATTGAAATCGTTGACGGCGTGGACCTGATGGAAGAACACCGTAATGCCCTCGGCCTCTGATTAACCTTAACGGCGCGGGCAGCCGCGCCAGTATTTCATTAACAGGAAACGAACATGAGCGACAAGTTGACTGAAAAGACCGTAAAACTGGATACCCCCATCATGCGCGGTAAAGCTGAAATTACCGAAATTGTGCTGCGTAAGCCGCAGTCCGGCGCACTGCGTGGCACCCGTCTGCAGGCCATTATGGATATGGACGTGGGTGCGATGATGACCGTGATCCCGCGAATCTCCACCCCGACGCTGACCGCGCAGGAAATGGCAGAGCTGGACCCCGCCGATCTGACAGCAATGGCTGTAGAGGTGGTTACTTTTTTGTTGCCGAAGTCGGTGCTTGCCGATTTGCCGACAACCTGACGGTTGATGATCTGGTGGCAGACATTGCCACCATCTTTCACTGGTCGCCGTCCATCACTGACGTTATGCCGCTGACTGATGTGCTGGAGTGGCGGCATAAGGCAATTCAGCGAAGCGGGGCCAGCGATGAGTGATAATAACCTGCGACTGCAGGTAGTTCTGGGGGCGGTGGATAAGTTAACCCGCCCATTTAAAAATGCACAGGCTGGCTCTAAGGAGCTGGCATCAGCTATTCGACAAACCCGCGATCAGATTAAAGAGCTGAGTGATGCTGGAGGTCAGCTTAAATCTTTCGATCAGCTAACTCAAAGTGTTAGCCGTACTGGTGCCGAACTGGATCAGGCGAGGCTACGCGCTCAAATGATGACGCGCGAAATGTCATCTTTGGAATCCCCGACAAAAAAACAAACGCAGGCGCTTGAAGCTCAGTGGCGTGCTGTTTCACGTCTTGAACAAAAACAGCAACAGGAAACTCGCCAGATGGCGGCAGCCAGGGCTGAGCTTTATCGGTTGGGGTTATCTGCTGGGGGCGGAGCGCGCGAGACGGCACGGATTGCACGAGAAACTGAGCGGTATAACCGACAGTTGGCTGAGCAGGAGCGCAGGCTGCGTGAAGTTGGCGAGCGTCAGCGAAAGCTCAACGCCATCAAAGCCAAGGCTGAAAAGACCCGTGAGTTAAGGAACTCTCTGGCAGGTAATGGTGCAGGGGCGATGGCGGCTGGGGTAACTACTGGCATGACGTTGTTGGCTCCAGTAAAAGCCTATTCAGAATCAGAAAATGCAGCGAATCAGCTCGCCGGTTCAATGATGGGACCGGGCGGAAAGGTAGCGCCTGAATTTGAAAAAATTAACCGGCTTGCAGTTGCTTTGGGCGATAAGCTGCCGGGAACAACAGCCGACTTTCAGAACATGATGACTATGCTACGCCGTCAGGGTATGTCGGCGCAGGTCATCCTGGGAGGCTTGGGAGAGTCAGCAGCTTATCTTGGCGTGCAGTTACAGATGGCTCCCACAGCAGCAGCTGAATTTGCGGCTAAGTTACAAGATGCTACTCAGACCTCCGAAAAAGACATGATGAATTTGATGGACGTAATCCAGAAAGGATTCTACGCGGGGGTAGATTCAGGAAATATGCTGCAGGGGTTCTCAAAAATCAGCAGCGCGATGGATATTATTCATAAAAAGGGATTGGACGCGGCTAAGACATTTGCCCCTCTATTAGTTATGGCTGACCAGGCTGGTATGGCTGGAGAGTCAGCTGGTAATGCCTACCGAAAAGTATTTCAGTCCGTCATGAATACAGAAAAAGTGAAGGATGCTAATGATGAACTAAAAGGCACTGGCGTTAGGTTCGATTTTACGGATGGCAAGGGGGAGTTTGGCGGGCTGGAGAAAATGTACACGCAGTTAGCTCAACTCCAAAAGATTAATACTGAGAAAAGGTTAGCTACTCTAAAAGGTATTTTTGGGGATGATGCGGAAACGCTGCAGGTGCTAAATATTATGATTACCAAAGGCATCTCAGGGTATCGTGAAACGGCTTCAAAGCTACAAAATCAGGCTTCTTTACGCGAGCGTGTTGATGCTTCCTTGAATACTCTTGGTAATAAATGGGAAGCCGCTACAGGTTCCTTTACCAATGCTATGGCTAGTATTGGTGAAACAGTTGCCCCAGCATTAAAGAAGCTGGCCGACTGGTTGGGTGAACTGGCGTCGCGTATGGATAGTTTTGTTAAACGACACCCACAATTGACCTCTGCGCTGTTTAAGCTGGCAGCTGGGTTTGCCATTGTTGCCACCGCCGCTGGGGTTGTTTCACTGGCCCTGGCGTCCGTGCTAGGGCCGATGGCAGTAGTGCGAATGAGCGCAGGGGTGATGGGGCTAAAATTTTCATCTGCATTTGGTCTTATTGGGAAAGCAATCAGTTCTGTTGGCAAGTCAGTTATATGGCTGGGCCGATTGATGTTTGCCAATCCTATACTGGCTGTTATTGGGCTGATCGCCGCTGGTGCTATTTATATCTGGCAGAACTGGGACACGCTTGGGCCAAAATTCAAGGCAATGTGGGATGCTGTATGTAATGCCACAAGTACGGCATGGGATTGGATTAAAGAGAAGGCCAGCGCCGCATGGGAGGGAATTAAGTCACTGTTCTTTAATTATACCTTGCCGGGATTAATAGCTAAAAATTGGGATGCAATAAAAACTGGCGTTTCTGAAGCGTGGGCCAATATCAGACAATCTATTAGTGATAAATGGAATTCGATCCTGGCTGATGTTGCCGCGCTTCCTGCGAAGTTTCAGGACATGGGCAGCGCCATTATTGACAGCATTCTCGATGGAATTAATGCCAAATGGGAGACACTCAAAAGCAAGATTTCCTCAGTCACCGATTATCTGCCTGACTGGATGACCGGAAATAATAAAACACAAGACAAAGCACAGGTGCAGGTGGTTGGTGGAGCAGCGGCTGCTGCCGTTCCGTTTGCCGGGATGTATGACAGTGGTGGGATTATTCCGCGCGGTCAGTTCGGTATTGTTGGGGAGAACGGCCCTGAAATTGTGAACGGCCCCGCAAATGTGACCAGCAGGCGGCGCACTGCCGCGCTGGCTTCCGTCATTGCAGGTGTCATGGGCGTAGCGGCAGCGCCTGCAGAGGCTGCTCCACTACATCCTTACAGTCTGCCTACAGTGGCATATAAACAAAGCCAGCCTGCGAAATCTGCCAGCTCGCCGCCAGTGATGCACTTTGAAACTCACGCGCCGATCACTATCTATGCTCAGCCAGGGCAGAGTGCGCAGGATATTGCCCGTGAAGTTGCCCGACAGCTTGACGAACGCGAGCGCAAGACCAGGGCTAAAGCACGCAGCAATTTCAGTGATCAAGGGGGTTATGAATCATGATGATGGTACTGGGGTTATATGTCTTCATGCTGCGTACAGTGCCATATCAGGAGCTGCAGTATCAGCGAAGCTGGCGACACGCCGCCAACAGTCGGGTGAACCGGCGACCATCAACGCAGTTTCTTGGCCCGGATAATGACTCGCTGACGTTATCTGGCGTACTGCTGCCGGAAGTCACCGGGGGCAGGCTGTCATTGCTCGCGCTGGAGCAAATGGCAGAACTGGGCAAAGCATGGCCTCTTATTGAGGGAAGCGGGACCATTTACGGCATGTTTGTGATCGAGAGCCTGAGTCAGACAAAAACAGAGTTTTTTGAAAGCGGAATGCCTCGCCGTATTGAGTTTACGCTGACCCTGAAAAGGGTTGATGAGTCGCTGTCTGATATGTTCGGAAGTCTCAGCGATCAGCTCAGTAACCTGCAGGACTCTGCAACGTCTGCGATAGGTAATATTAAAAATACGGTTGGAGGGTTGCTGCAGTGAATTTTAGCTCTGATCTTTTTGACCTGAACAGCAGAAGTCCGGCTTTCAGTATCACCATTGAAGGTAAGGACGTGACCACCGCGCTGGATGCGCGCCTGATGAGTCTAACGCTGACCGATAACCGTGGTTTTGAGGCTGACCAGCTTGATCTGGAGCTGGACGATGCCGACGGGCAGATTGTTCTGCCGCGACGTGGTGCTGTTATTCAGCTGGCGCTGGGGTGGAAAGGCCAGCCGCTTTTCCCGAAAGGGGAGTTTACTGTGGATGAGATTGAGCACAGCGGTGCTCCTGATCGTCTGACTATCCGTGCTCGTAGCGCCGATTTTCGTGAAACCCTCAATACCCGGCGAGAAAAGTCATGGCACCAGACAACTGTTGGCGATGTGGTAAAGGAAATTGCAGCACGGCATAACCTCAAAATAGCGTTGGGTAAAGACCTGACGGGCAAGATGCTGGATCACATGGACCAGACCAATGAAAGCGATGCCAGTTTCCTAATGAAGCTGGCGCGCCAGTATGGAGCGATCGCTTCCGTTAAGGATGGAAACCTGTTGTTTATCCGACAGGGGCAGGGAAAAACGGCGAGCGGTAAGCCGCTGCCGGTAATCACCATTGAGCGTAAGGCTGGTGACGGTCATCGTTTTACCCTGGCTGATCGTGGTGCCTATACCGGCGTTATTGCCAGCTGGTTGCATACCCGTGAACCCAAGAAAAAAGAAACAACCAGAGTTAAGCGCCGTCGGAAGAAAACCACCACACCCAAAGAGCCGGAAGCAAAACAGGGTGATTATCTGGTGGGAACGGATGAAAACGTGCTGGTTCTTAACCGCACTTACGCAAATCGCAGCAATGCTGAGCGTGCGGCAAAAATGCAATGGGAGCGTCTGCAGCGTGGTGTTGCGTCATTCTCCCTGCAGCTCGCAGAGGGCCGGGCAGATCTCTACACCGAAATGCCAGTAAAGATGAGCGGCTTTAAGCAGCCTATCGACGATGCCGAATGGACCATTACAACGTTGACGCATACGGTCAGCCCGGATAATGGTTTTACTACCAGTCTGGAGCTTGAGGTTAAAATTGATGATTTAGAACTCGAATAGTAGTAAATTCACAAAAGTGAATTATAAAACGTCAAATGAGGTTCTGATTATGATGAATTGCCCTAAATGTGGACACGCAGCGCATACAAGAAGCAGCTTTAGGGTATCGGACCAGACAAAAGAACGTTATTGTCAGTGCCAAAATATTAACTGTGGCGCTACATTTGTTACTCATGAAACCGTTGTGAGATACATTACTACTCCCAACCTAATTGATTATGCCACACCACACCCATCAACGGGAGGGCAGGGCCATATGAACTTTTAAAACCACTGATAGGGTTTACATTTTTTCGATTAAACTGGTTCTGTATTCTTCAGCTTGCTTGAAGTCCATGGAACCAGTTTTTTTACACTCAATCCCACCGCCATTTATTTTGTAACCCTGATTGGACGTGACATTCCATAGAGTGATTTTTTTGATTGTCTCTGGATTCCACTTGTTCATAAAATAGTCATCGCATATCGAACTGAACATGGATTTTGCAGCGTCTATCATTAATGCTTGCTTGTTGTATCTGACGGTCAGCTCACCATCTTCCAGTACATGAGTCCTGGTATCATAACCAGCTATCAGATTGTCGATGGATTTGGGTATTTTGTCCGCGAATGCGCTCTGAGATGTGATTAGTAACAGAGCTAATAAAGGTTTTTTCATGAGAGATCGTCCTTTAAAAGTAAAAGTACGTGAAAAACCACCGCCATTTCATCGCCACTCAAAAATGAGCTAACAAAAAAGCCACTCGTCGAAGTGGCTTAATTATATGATTTTAAGGCTAAAATTTGGTGGCCCCTGCTGGACTTGAACCAGCGACCAAGCGATTATGAGTCGCCTGCTCTAACCACTGAGCTAAGGGGCCGTGGCGGTGAATTATAAAGTAACTCCCCTCAGCAATCCAGCCATTCACACCTGCCTGCTGTTTTTATAAACAACGCATAATCAATCCTTTATACTTCCATAACGACGTATAGATCGGGAGTAAGCATGATCAACGATATTCTGGCCCCTGGCCTGCGGGTAGTGTTCTGCGGCATCAACCCTGGTAAGTCTTCGGCGCACACCGGTTTTCACTTCGCTCATCCGGGAAATCGCTTCTGGAAGGTGATCCATCAGGCGGGATTTACCGACAGGCTGCTAAAGCCAGAAGAGGAACAGCAACTGCTGGATACGCGCTGCGGGATTACAATGCTGGTGGAACGTCCCACAGTGCAGGCGAGTGAAGTGAACCTGCATGAACTGCGCAGCGGCGGGCGGGAACTGATCAAAAAGATTGAAGATTACCAGCCTGCCGCGCTGGCGATCCTGGGCAAGCAGGCCTATGAGCAGGCGTTCAGCCAGCGCGGTGTGCAGTGGGGCAAGCAGAGTATCTCTGTTGGGGTGACGCAGGTATGGGTGCTGCCGAACCCGAGCGGGCTGAACAGAGCGACGCTGGATAAGCTGGTGGAGGCGTATCGGGAACTGGATGAAGCGCTGATAGTGCGGGGGCTATAGTCCTCTGCGGCCTGATGCTCTCACCCTGTCCCTCTCCCAAAGGGAGAGGGAATAAACAAAAAAAAAGCTCCCGATTGGGAGCTTTTTGCTGTTTACCTGGATTAGTCGTCCAGGAAGCTACGCAGTACTTCAGAGCGGCTTGGGTGGCGCAGTTTACGCAGCGCCTTCGCTTCGATCTGACGGATACGTTCGCGGGTAACGTCGAACTGTTTACCCACTTCTTCCAGCGTGTGGTCGGTGTTCATATCGATACCGAAACGCATACGCAGCACTTTTGCTTCACGAGCGGTCAGACCAGCCAGGACGTCGTGCGTTGCGGCACGCAGGCTCTCGGTGGTGGCAGAGTCCAGCGGCAGCTCGAGGGTGGTATCCTCGATGAAATCACCCAGATGCGAATCTTCATCATCACCAATCGGTGTTTCCATGGAGATAGGCTCTTTGGCGATCTTCAGCACTTTACGGATTTTGTCTTCCGGCATCAGCATACGCTCAGCCAGCTCTTCTGGCGTCGGCTCGCGACCCATCTCCTGCAGCATCTGACGAGAGATACGGTTGAGCTTGTTGATCGTCTCAATCATATGCACCGGAATACGGATGGTGCGCGCCTGGTCTGCGATAGAGCGGGTGATCGCCTGACGGATCCACCATGTCGCGTAAGTGGAGAACTTGTAACCACGACGGTATTCAAACTTATCGACCGCTTTCATCAGACCGATGTTGCCTTCCTGAATCAGATCCAGGAACTGCAAGCCACGGTTGGTGTATTTCTTGGCGATAGAGATAACCAGACGTAAGTTCGCTTCAACCATCTCTTTCTTCGCACGGCGGGCTTTCGCTTCACCGATGGACATGCGACGGTTGATGTCTTTCACCTGCTCAATGGTCAGGCCGGTCTCTTCTTCAATCTGCTGCAACTTCTGCAGGCCACGATGCACGTCTTCTTTTACGTCGTGCAGTTTTTCAGACCACGGCTTGTTCATCGCGATAGCGGCGTTGAACCAGGTTTCGCTGGTTTCGTTGCCGGTGAAGAGGGTAATAAAATTCTTCTTCGGCATTTTGCACTGTTCAACACACAGCTTCATGATGATGCGTTCCTGGGTACGCACGCGATCCATCATGACGCGCATGCTGTTAACCAGGTAGTCGAACTGTTTTGGCACCAGACGGAACTGTTTGAACACCTCAGACAGCTTCAGGATCTCTTCTTGCGAGGCTGCGTGGCTGCGGCCTTTCGCCTTGATGGTGTCACGGGCCAGTTCGTATTGTGTACGCAACTCAGCAAACTTCTCGCGCGCCAGCTCAGGGTCGATGCTGTTGTCGTCGTCGCTGCTGTCGTCGTCTTCTTCTTCATCTTCGTCTTCATCGTCATCCATCTCTTCCTGAGACAGTTCAGAGCCGACGTGAGTGGCGGTTGGTGCCATATCTTCTTCAGCGTTCGGATCAACGAAGCCGGTGATCAGGTCAGACAGACGAGCTTCTTCCGCTTCAACGCGATCGTACTGCTCCAGCAGATAGGTGATCGCTTCCGGGTATTCGGCAACAGAGCACTGAACCTGGTTGATCCCGTCTTCAATGCGTTTCGCAATGTCGATTTCGCCTTCGCGGGTCAACAGTTCAACGGTGCCCATTTCGCGCATGTACATGCGGACCGGGTCAGTGGTGCGCCCGATTTCAGATTCCACGCTGGACAGTACCTGTGCAGCAGCTTCTTCCGCATCTTCATCAGTGTTGTTGGAGGTTTCAGCCAGCAACAGATCATCGGCATCCGGTGCTTCTTCCATCACCTGAATGCCCATGTCATTGATCATTTGGATGATGTCTTCGATCTGATCTGAGTCGACGATATCTTCCGGCAGATGGTCATTGACCTCGGCATAGGTCAGATAGCCTTGCTCCTTACCGCGTTGGACAAGAAGTTTCAGCTGTGACTGCGGGTTTTGCTCCATAAGACGGTATCCACACTTAATTCGTTTGATTGGTGTCGGCGATGATTTGCCAACCTTTAAAGCGAGGGCGTACTTATATTTTTGCCGCTGCCTCTCAGTGCGGCTGCCGGGGGCTTCCCGATCGATATTCGGCACTTAAGCCGTTAAATACTTTTGTCTTTCACTTATTTCTTCGCCAGTTCCTGGTTAATCATCCAGAGTTCCCGGCGTTCTTCGCTGCTTAAGCCATGTGTGCGCTCGCGAGCAATCAGCTCTTCCTGGCGCAACTCAAGCATCGAATCAAACATATGGTTGAGTGAGTCGGTGAACGTTTTTTCTGCAATGTCCTTATCTGCTATATCGTCCCACATCGACAGTTTTTCAAGGGTAGCGGCCTCTTTTGTGCCGCGATAATGTTCTAAAAGTTGTCCGGTGGTCAGACCTGGCTGAGACAGACAAGTGTTGACCAGTTCTGAAAATAAGCCAAGTCCGGGCAATTTTTCGTGGTTCAAACCCGCCAGCGACGGCACTTGCGGAGCAAGTTCAGGGTTTTGTACCAGTAACCCTATCAGTATACGCATGGTTGTGCGTTTTAGCTGAGGCGCGGGGCGTACCGTGCCGTTTTCAGCGTGTTTAGGCATTAAACGTTCAAGCTGGCTGTCATCCAGAATGCCGAGCTTGTTGCCTAACTCCTGACGCAGATAAATGCGCAGCGTTTCGCCGGGCACCTGGCTGATTAACGGCAGCGCCAGCGTGCTGAGCTGCGCGCGCCCGTCAGGGGTACTCAAATCGACCTGCGGCATCAGGCTGTTAAACAAAAACGTGGAGAGCGGCTGAGCCTGCTCCATCCGCGCTTCAAACGCCGCTTTACCCTCTTTACGCACCAGCGTATCCGGGTCTTCACCGTCGGGCAGGAACATAAAACGCAGCTGACGCCCGTCGGTCATATAGGGTAGCGCGGTTTCCAGCGCTCGCCAGGCGGCGTCGCGTCCTGCGCGGTCACCGTCGTAACAACAAATCACGTTGTTCGTCACGCGGAACAGCAGTTGGATGTGATCCGCCGTCGTGGACGTACCTAACGACGCAACCGCGTAGTTAATGTCGTACTGCGCCAGTGCAACGACGTCCATATAGCCTTCGACGACCAGAAGGCGCGGAGGTTCCGCATTATCCTGCTGCGCCTCATAAAGACCATAAAGCTGGCGGCCCTTATGGAAAATATCGGTTTCCGGGGAGTTGAGGTACTTCGGCAGGGCATCGCCCAGCACACGTCCACCAAAACCTATCACCCGGCCACGCTTATCGCGGATCGGGAACATCACCCGTTCACGGAAGCGGTCGTAGCTTCGTCCCTGGTCGTTAGTGACCAGCATGCCTGCATCAACCAGTGATTTACGATCTTCGCTATTGCCGCCAAAACGTTTTAACACGTTGTCCCAGCCGGGCGGGGCGTAACCAATAGCGAAACGCGCAATCACATCATCGCTCAGTCCGCGCTTGTTCAGATACTGACGCGCAGGCTCAGCAGCAGCGTGCTTAAGAGACTGTTGGTAAAACGAATTCAGGCCGTCCATTAGCTGATACAGCGTTTGCCGTTGGTGGCGCTCTATCTGGCTTGGCCCGCTGCCTGCTTCATACGGCACTTCAAGGTTATGCATCGCCGCCAGCTCTTCGACGGTTTCAACGAACTCGAGCTTGTCGTAGTTCATCAAAAAATCGACGGCATTCCCGTGTGCGCCACAGCCGAAGCAATGGTAAAACTGCTTTTCACCGTTTACGGTGAAAGAGGGGGTTTTTTCGTTATGAAACGGACAGCACGCATGGTAGTTCTTGCCCTGCTTTTTCAGCTTCACCCGCGCATCGATGAGATCGACGATGTCGGTCCTCGCCAGCAGGTCATTGATGAAAACGCGTGGGATTCGTCCAGCCATATGCCCCGTGAATTTTTAGCTACTCATAAACGAAAACAAGCCGCGCATTCCTTCCGGAAGCACGGCCTTACGACTATTACTCTGTCTGTAATTGAGGGCTGAGGCCCTCAATTGATTAGTACAGACGAGTACGGCGTGCGTTTTCGCGAGCCAGTTTCTTCGCGTGACGTTTCACAGCAGAAGCCTTAGCGCGCTTACGTTCGGTCGTTGGTTTTTCATAAAACTCACGACGACGAACTTCAGCCAGAACACCTGCTTTCTCGCATGAACGTTTGAAGCGACGCAGTGCTACGTCGAACGGCTCGTTTTCACGTACTTTAATTACCGGCATGTAACTCTCACCTTTGATAAATTCGGTTTGCCGCTGGCATCAACGCCAGCTTATTTCAAAATGGTGCGGAATTTTACTGCAAATGCTGCTGCTTTGTAAAGCACCGATGCGATTTTGAAAGGGACTTTAATAAGGGTGAGGAGTATACACGAGCCTTCTTCCTGGGGCGAACAAAGTTTTACATCGATCCGCATTGGCCCTACACTGCGCGGTATTGAAGCGAGGTAAAACAACTCATGCGTGTACTGGGTATTGAAACATCCTGCGATGAAACCGGCATCGCCATTTACGACGACGAAAAAGGGCTTCTGGCCAACCAACTGTATAGTCAGGTGAAATTGCACGCTGACTACGGCGGCGTCGTGCCTGAACTGGCCTCTCGTGACCACGTGCGTAAAACGGTTCCGCTGATTCAGGCGGCGCTGAAAGAGGCCGGGTTGCGTTCAACCGATATTAATGCCGTGGCGTATACCGCAGGCCCTGGCCTGGTGGGTGCGCTGCTGGTCGGCGCAACGGTAGGTCGTTCGCTGGCGTTCGCGTGGGATGTTCCGGCTATTCCGGTCCACCATATGGAAGGGCACCTTCTGGCACCGATGCTGGAAGAGAACCCGCCTGAATTCCCGTTTGTGGCGCTGCTGGTCTCCGGCGGTCATACCCAGTTGATTAGCGTAACGGGCATTGGCAAGTATGAGCTGCTGGGCGAGTCGATCGACGACGCGGCCGGTGAAGCCTTCGATAAAACCGCCAAGCTGCTGGGTCTGGATTATCCCGGTGGTCCGATGCTGTCTAAAATGGCGTCTCAGGGCACGGAAGGGCGTTTTGTCTTCCCACGTCCGATGACCGACCGTCCGGGGCTGGATTTCAGCTTCTCCGGCCTGAAAACGTTCGCGGCGAATACGATTCGTAATAACGACGACAGCGAGCAGACGCGTGCTGATATCGCCCGTGCGTTCGAAGACGCGGTGGTGGATACGCTGATGATCAAGTGCAAGCGTGCGCTGGACCAGACCGGTTTCAAACGCCTGGTGATGGCGGGCGGCGTGAGCGCCAACCGCACGCTGCGTGCGAAACTCGCCGGGATGATGCAAAAACGTCGCGGGGAAGTGTTCTACGCCCGTCCGGAGTTTTGTACCGATAACGGAGCGATGATCGCCTACGCCGGGATGGTGCGCCTGAATGCGGGTGCGACGTCCGACCTGAGCGTGTCCGTGCGTCCGCGCTGGCCGCTGGCGGAGCTGCCGGAGGCGTGAGTTTTTTTTGCCCGGTGGCGCTGCGCTTACCGGGCCTACAAAACCGTAGGCCCGGTCAGGCGAAGCCGCCACCCGGCAATAAACCACACTACACCCGCAGCATCCCTTTCTCTTCCAGAAACGCAATAATCGTCGCCAGACCGTCACCCGCTTTCAGGTTGGTAAACGTCCACGGACGCTCGCCGCGCATGCGGTTAGTATCGCGCTCCATCACCTCCAGCGAGGCACCCACGTATGGCGCGAGATCGGTTTTGTTGATCACCAGAAAATCGGATTTGGTGATCCCCGGCCCGCCTTTGCGTGGGATCTTCTCCCCTTCAGCCACGTCGATCACGTAGATAGTCAGATCCGCCAGCTCCGGGCTGAACGTGGCGCTCAGGTTGTCGCCGCCGCTTTCCACGAAGATCAGATCCAGATTGCCGAACTTCTCGCTTAACGCTTCAACGGCCGCCAGATTCATCGACGCATCTTCCCGGATGGCGGTGTGCGGGCAGCCGCCGGTCTCCACGCCCACGATGCGCTCCGGCTCCAGCGCGCCCGCTTCAGTGAGAATGCGCTGATCCTCTTTGGTATAGATATCGTTGGTCACCACTGCCAGGTGATACGTGTCACGCATTGCCTTGCAGAGCGCTTCCAGCAGTGCCGTTTTGCCCGACCCTACCGGGCCGCCCACGCCCACGCGCAGGGGATGTTTGTAATCAGCCATGTTGACTCCTCAGGAACGGAATAACCGTGAATATTGTGTTTCGTGGCGGGCAGAGGCGATGGCGGAAAGCGGCGTTGCCGCACCCAGCGCGTCGTCGCCACGCAAAAATGCCTGTTCAAGCCCGGCGGCGAAATGGTCGCTCAGATCGATAATCAGCTGCTGCGCGGCCTGCTGCCCAAACGGCACGAGCTTGACGCCCGCCATCACCGCGCTCTCAATCCAGCTGTAGCCCAGGCTCAGCGCCAGCTCGCGCGCACCAATGCCCCAGTGCACGCCGAGCCAGGCCATACCCGTGAGCTGGCTTTGCATAAACAGCGGCAGCCACGCTGTGGGGCAGTCCGGCTCCCAGCTTTTGACCAGCCGGGTAAAGGCCATACCGCGATTACGTTCTTCTTCGCGCAGTTCGCGCGTTTCCCGGCAGGCGAGCAGGTATGCCGTCCAGCGTTTTGCCGCCGCCAGATCCTGCTGCTTGCAGGCCTGATAAAGACGAAGGAAAAGTGGCAAATCGACGCAGAAAAAGCTCTGCTCCATCTGCTGGGTTTGCCAGCGTTTGAAGGCATCGACGTTCGTCACCCAGCCCGCCTCAACGGCCCACTCCAGCCCCTGCGACCAGGTAAACGATCCGATCGGCAGGCTGCTGCTGGAGAGCTGCATCAGACGCAGCCACTGTCGGGCGTGCTCCATCAGCTCATCAGCGCCAGCAGGGCAGAGACGATCAGCCCACCGCCGAAGGTTTTACGCAGCCCGTCGTGGCGGCGCAGTAGTAACCCTGCGGCGAAACTCGCGCACAGCACCGTGGCGCTGGCGAACATAAACCCGCTGGTGAAGAGCCAGAAGCTGTGGCCGGACATCTCCACGCCGTGCGCCCAGCCGTGGAACATCGCCAGCGCAGGCACCGCCAGCAGCAGGCGGTTTTCGGTTTTAAACATCATCACGCCGCAGACCGCCAGCGAGGCGATAATCAGCATCTCCATGCCGCTAAAGCCACCGAGCAGGCTGCCTGCGACCGCACCTGTCAGCATCATGCCGAGGGTGGCAAACGGCAGCAGCAGCTTGCGGCCGCTCAGCGCAGAAAGTACGCCTGCGCCTGTCAGCATCAGCAGGTGATCGAGGCCCGTTAACGGATGGAAAAAACCAGCCTGAAAACTGTCGGCACCGTGCCCCGGATGCGCCAGCGCCGGAAGGGAAAAGGCCAGAAGGAGCAAGGGTAAATACTTACGCATGGGTAATCCTTAATGTGAATGAGCGTGAGAGTGACTATGGCTGTGGGCATCGCTGGTGTAAGCGCCCGCTTCCGGTTCAAACGGCAGGTTGGCGAATGCCACTTCCAGCCCGAACTGGCGCAGCATATCGTCGAGAACGTGGTCGTGGTGATAGCGCAGTTCACCGGGCATGATCTGCAGCGGCACGTGGCGGTTGCCCAGGTGATAGCAGGCGCGGGCGAGCAGGAACGGATCGGCGCAGCGCACCACGGAGACCGACTCTGCTGCAGCGATCACTTCAATCACCTCGCTGCCGTCGTCGGTGGTTAGCAGATCCCCGCCGCGCAGCAGCAGACCGCGCGGCAGCATCAGCCCCGCTTCGCGTCCATCGTTCAGCGCCACGCGGGCGCGGCTTTTCACCCGCACATCAATCGGCAGCGTCACGCTGGCGGTGACGGGGTGGGCGTGGTCCAGACGTTGAGTTAAATAGATCATCATCACTCCTCAAAACAGGAAATAGCGTTGCGCCATCGGCAGTACGTCAGCCGGTTCGCTGGTAATCAGTTCACCGTCAACACGCACCTCGTAGGTTTGAGAGTCAACGGTGATATTCGGCTGCAGGTCGTTGTGGATCATGTCCGCCTTTTTCACCGTCCGGCAGCCTTTCACCACGGCAGTTGCGCTCTGCAGGTTGAGCTGCTGCGGTATCCCCTGCGCGTCAGCCGCCTGCGAGATAAACGTCAGACGGGTGGCGTGACGCGCGGCACCCAGCGCGCCAAACATCGGACGGTAATGCACCGGCTGCGGCGTGGGGATGGACGCGTTGATATCCCCCATCGGCGCGCAGGCGATCATCCCGCCTTTGACAATGGTGGCGGGTTTGACGCCAAAGAACGCCGGGGACCAGACCACCAGATCCGCCAGCTTGCCCGCTTCAATCGATCCCACTTCATGGGCGATGCCGTGAGTGAGCGCCGGGTTGATGGTGTATTTGGCGACGTAGCGCTTCACGCGGAAGTTATCGTTATCGCCCGTCTCTTCCGGCAGCGCGCCGCGCTGGATTTTCATGCGGTGCGCCACCTGCCAGGTGCGGATAATCACTTCCCCCACGCGGCCCATTGCCTGGGAGTCTGACGAGGTGAGCGAGAACGCGCCGATATCGTGCAGCACGTCTTCAGCGGCGATAGTTTCGCGGCGAATGCGCGATTCGGCGAAGGCCACATCTTCTGCGATATCCGGGTCAAGGTGGTGACACACCATCAGCATGTCGAGATGCTCGTCGATGGTATTCACCGTGTACGGCAGCGTCGGGTTGGTGGAGGAGGGCAAAATATTCGGGTGCGCGCAGGCGGTGATGATATCCGGCGCATGGCCGCCGCCCGCCCCTTCGGTGTGGAAGGTGTGGATGGTGCGCCCGCCGATGGCGGCCAGCGTGTCTTCGACAAATCCGGACTCGTTCAGCGTGTCGCTGTGCAGCGCCACCTGAATGTCCATCTCTTCGGCCACCTCCAGCGAGCAGTTGATCGCCGCTGGCGTCGCGCCCCAGTCTTCGTGGATTTTCAGCCCGATCGCGCCCGCCGCGATTTGCTCGCGCAGGGCATCAGGGTTCGAGCCATTACCTTTGCCGAGCAGACCGATATTCACCGGCAATGTATCCGCAGCCTGCAGCATGCGGGCGATATACCACGGCCCCGGCGTGCAGGTGGTGGCGTTGGTGCCAGCCGCCGGCCCGGTACCGCCGCCGATCATGGTGGTGACGCCGGAGACCAGCGCCTCTTCCGCCTGCTGCGGGCAGATCCAGTGAATGTGGGTGTCGATCCCGCCCGCGGTGACGATCTTCCCTTCGGCGGCGATCACTTCCGTCGCGGCACCAATCGGGATCGTCACGCCGGGCTGGATATCCGGGTTTCCGGCTTTGCCGACTGCGAAGATCCGCCCGTTCTTCACGCCGATATCGGCTTTCACGATCCCCCAGTGATCGACAATCAGCGCGTTGGTCAGCACCAGATCCACGCAGTCGACAGCCGTCATCTGCCCTTGGCCCATGCCGTCGCGGATCACTTTTCCGCCGCCGAACTTAACCTCTTCGCCGTAGATCGTGAGATCGTTTTCCACTTCGATCCACAGCTCGCTGTCGGCCAGCCGCACTTTATCCCCTGTAGTGGGGCCGAACATATCGGCATACGCCTGACGGGAAATCTCAGCCATTTTTCACCTCGCCCATCACCTCACCGCGAAAGCCGACAATGCGCTGCGCGCCGGTGACCCGAACCAGCGTCACTTCGCGCTTCTGGCCGGGTTCAAAACGCACGGCAGTGCCCGCCGGAATATTCAGCCGGAAGCCTTTAACGGCTTCCCTGTCGAATTTCAGCGCCGGGTTGACCTCGTAAAAGTGGTAGTGCGAGCCCACCTGGATCGGCCTGTCACCGTGGTTTTCGACGATCACGATTTGCGTTTCACGCCCGACATTGATGGGGATGTTTCCGGGTTTGATCTGGTATTCGCCTGGGATCATTGCAATCTCCTTACACGATCGGGTTGTGAACGGTGACGAGCTTTGATCCGTCCGGGAAGGTGGCTTCTACCTGGATATCCGGGATCATCTCCGGCACGCCCTCCATCACCTGATCGCGCGTCAGGACATGACGACCTGCCTCCATTAACGACGCGACAGTTTCGCCATCGCGCGCGCCTTCCATAATAAAGGCGCTGATCAACGCGACCGATTCCGGGTAATTGAGTTTTACCCCGCGCGCGAGTCGACGTTCGGCAACCAGCGCGGCGGTAAACAGCAACAGCTTGTCTTTTTCTCTGGGGGTCAGTTCCATAACGTTTCTCTTATGTCTGCCAGATACGCGGTGAACAGGCGGTTTTGGTGGTTAAAAGCGGGCGAAGCGACTGCCAGATATCGCGCATCACCCGCTGGCAAATCAGGTTGTCGTGGGAGAGAAATCGCACCGACAGCAGGCCGTCGGTGAGGGTAGCGCCGGAAAATTTGTCCAGCGGAGTGAGCCACTCTCGCACTGTGTCAAGATGGTTTTCCGTCGCCGGATAGAACAACAGCGTGCCGACCCACGGGTGCCCGGCGACGGACGTCAGATCGCCACCGCTGAGATGCTGGCGCTCAATCAGTAAGGGTTCATCCTCAAGCCAGACTTCAAGGCGGCTCTCAAGCGTGCCGTGACTGAAAGTTTCGTTAATCACCGGGCGACCGAGGCAGTAAAGCTCCCACGCCAGCAATGTGCTGGAGGCGCGCAGGTGAAAGACGGAACGCAGCGCGGCATTCGCGCCGGGAAAGATAATGGTGTCCTGCGGCAGCCACTCCAGCGTGGCATCTTCGTCGAGGTAAAAATGCTGGGTCAGACAAGCCAGCGGGCCGCTGCTGCGATAGAACTTACTGGCACCGGGCATGGTGACAAGCGCGTGGCTTTTGCCATCCAGCCGAACAGAAATATCCAGCGTATCGCCGCCGACAATCCCGCCTGGTGGGTGCAGCAGATAGAGGTGGCAGGTTTCGCCTTCGGGATAAAACGGACGCTGGACGGTAAGAGGCCCGACGTGGTGAGCAGAGTGCAGGAGGGTTTTCTCAGGGGTGTGACAAAACTGCAGGGCAAGCGAGGCCTGCCAGCCTTTATACGTATTATCAGTGACCTGAGCTGCTAACATGCTGCATCCATCTGCGCATCATCGGGGTCGTTTCAGTATGCCCTGGAGGAAATGAAGGCTGTCATATGAGTCGCTTATGGATAAAAAAACCGGCTCATGTGAGCCAGTTTCAGACTGTTGATAATGTGCATTTTGTGAGTTTCGCCCGGCGGCGCTACGCTTGCACGGGCCTACAGGGGATACGCAATTTATTGTTATCGTGGTGTATTGTAGGCCGGGTAAGCGCAGCGCCACCCGGCAAGAAAGGCTAGCGATAATCCTCCGCATCCACGTCATAGCCGGACGGCTCCCAGCGGATCGCCAGCAGTGACGCCAGGCCGATAAACGGTGCCAGGGCGATCACCCAGAACACGGCGGTATCCAGCGAGGCGACCAGCAGCGGGAACAGGAACAGTGAGAGCGTTGAACTGCTGCGCATCAGCGTCTGGTTTAAGCCGACGCCCACGCCGCGTAGCGAGGTCGGGTAGCTCAGAGAGGCAAACGTCATGGTGTGCGCCCCCGGCCCAAAGCCCTGACCAAACAGGAACAGCGCCAGCATCGCGACGGCGAGAACGCCTTCGGTTGATCCTTCCGGGCGGCCAATGAGCGCCAGCCCGAGCAGGGCAACAAGCTGGCAGGCATAACCCGCAAGCGACATCCGCCACGCACCGAAGCGCGGAACATAGCGCACCGCCAGCAGGCCACCGACAAACGCAAACAGCAGGTTAAGCGCCAGCGAGATCAGAATGGTGGTCAGCATCGACTGCACAAAAAAGCTGGAGATGATCACCGGCAGACCAAAGGCAACGGCGTTATAGGCGAATGAGGAGACAACCGACAGCAAGGTAGCCAGCGTCGTGCGCCGTAAATAGATGCCGCGGAACAGATTCAGGTAGTTTGACCATTTTGCCTTGTTGACGACAGGTGCTGGCTGGCTGAGCGCATCCTGCGGCACGTGGGCGTTGATGTTATATGACTGCCGCAAGATGGACGCTGCCTCTTTCAGGTTCCCCTGATTCGCCGCCCAGACCGGGGACTCACTCATGTAGCGGCTACGGATGGCGATAATCACCAGCGCCGGTACCGCACCGAAACCGAGGATCAAGCGCCAGAGCCAGTCGCTGTGGCTTTCGGGGAGCACGGCATAGAAGAAGAGCACCAGCAGATAAGAGATACTGATTGCCGCATACCAGGTGGGGCACCACATTGCGACGCTTGAGGCTTTGTTGCCTGGGCCTTTCAGCCTGGCGAATTCGCTCAGAAACGCCATTGCCACGGGAAGGTCGATCCCTACACCGAGGCCCATCACAAAACGCGCGCCCGCCAGGACATATTCATTCGGAGCCAGCGCACAGGCGATGGCCGCTACGACGAAGAACACCATGTCAGCCATAAAGACGCGGTAGCGCCCGATTTTGTCGGTGAGATAGCCGCCCAGCAGCGCCCCGACAATGGCACCAAACGTAATCGCCGAGGCCACCATGCCGGTACCTGCCGGTGTCAGGTTAAATTCGCGGGTAATGTCTTTGATGCCGAAGGCCAGCGCGCCGAGGTCGTATGCATCAAGGAAAATACCGCCTAATGCGATACCGACCACGATACGGGCATTGGCCCGACCCTGAGAACCGTCATTAACGAGACGTGAGACATCCGATGCGCTGCGTACCCACTTGATGTCGCCATCCGGGGTATTTCCTGCCGTTGAAAGGGGAGTAGTGTCTGTGATTTCTGCCATTTTCTTTTTTATGTGGTTGTGTTGTGTACCTAACAGTTACCACAGGCAGAAGGTGACCAAAATCACATTTGGTTATAAGGCATAACTATTTATTTAGCGTCTTTCTTCTTTCGCTTGAGTTTTGTCCAGATCCTGGTTTCCTGGCGACGCCACAAGCGCTGGATGTTGTCGTGATGACGCAGCAGGATCAGGCAGGAGAGCATCGACACCGGGAAAGTGAACTGGGGTTTGAACCACCACACGTAGAACGGCGCGATCAGCGCGCTGACAATCGCACCCAGCGACGAGTAGCCACTCAGAAGAATCGTCAGCAGCCAGGTCCCGGCCATCACGCCGGTGAGGTCCCAGCCGATAGGCGCTATGGCACCAAAGGCGGTGGCCACGCCTTTACCACCTTTAAAACCGAAGAATACCGGCCAGATATGACCGACGCAGGCCGCGATAGCAATCAGCCCCAGCCAGAATGGCGTGACGCCCAGTGCATACGCGCCCCAGACGGGAAGCATCCCTTTCAGAACATCAAAAATCAAAACCGCTACGGCTGCTCCCTTGCCGCCAATTCGTAGTACATTGGTCGCCCCTGGGTTCCCGGAGCCACTTTCGCGTGGGTCAGGCAATCCGGCGATGCGGCAGACCAGAATGGCGCTGGAGATTGAGCCGCAAAGGTAGGCAAGGAGGATCATTCCAGGCGCGATTGCACTCATAACGCTGTTCCGTTTTGAAAATGTATCTGTATTCTCAGCATCTGTGGATAATACGCATAATTCGCCGGAAGTGGTATCCGGTTTAGCCAAAAAGCAGGCAGGTCGTGATGGATATTGTATTTATAGAGCAACTTTCGGTAATCACCACTATCGGTGTTTACGACTGGGAACAGACCATCGAGCAAAAGCTGGTGTTCGATATCGAAATGGGCTGGGATAACCGTAAGTCCGCAAAAAGCGATGACGTGAATGACTGTCTGAGCTATGCCGATATCAGTGAAACGGTCATCGGCCACGTAGAAGGGCAACGTTTTGCGCTGGTGGAGCGTGTGGCAGAAGAAGTGGCTGAACTGCTGCTGAGCAAGTTCAACTCACCGTGGGTGCGCATCAAGCTGAGCAAGCCGGGGGCGGTGGCGCGCGCGGCCAATGTGGGTGTGATTATTGAGCGTGGCAAAAATCTGAAAGCAAAGATTTAACGTCATAATCGCTAAACCATTTTCTGTTATACCGGTCTTAAAGCTGTATCTTTCACGGTAGCCCTGGTGGACACCGTTTTTTTATATTTTTTTAGGGGTTTATAGATGAGCGATATGCACTCGCTGCTGGTGGCGGCAATACTGGGTGTGGTCGAAGGATTGACGGAGTTTTTGCCGGTTTCCAGTACGGGCCATATGATTATTGTTGGCCATCTGTTGGGGTTTGAGGGCGACACGGCAAAAACATTCGAAGTGGTGATTCAGTTGGGTTCTATTCTGGCCGTCGTGGTGATGTTCTGGCGTCGTCTGTTTGGTCTGATTGGCATTCACTTTGGTCGTCTGCCGCAGCGCGAAGGGGAAAGCAAAGGCCGTCTGACGCTTATCCATATTCTGCTTGGGATGATCCCGGCGGTAGTGCTGGGGCTGATTTTCCATGACACCATCAAATCGCTGTTTAACCCAATCAACGTGATGTACGCGCTGGTGGTCGGTGGCTTCCTGCTGATCGCTGCGGAAATGCTGAAGCCGAAAACGCCGCGTGCGGAAGGTCTGGACGATATGACGTATCGCCAGGCGTTTATGATTGGCTGCTTCCAGTGTCTGGCTCTGTGGCCGGGCTTCTCGCGCTCAGGGGCAACAATCTCTGGCGGGATGCTGATGGGCGTGAGCCGTTATGCGGCCTCGGAGTTTTCGTTCCTGCTGGCGGTGCCGATGATGATGGGGGCCACCGCGCTGGATCTCTACAAAAGCATTGGCTTCCTGACCGTGGGCGATATCCCGATGTTCGCCGTGGGCTTTGTCACCGCCTTTATCGTGGCGCTGATTGCGATTAAAACCTTCCTGCAGTTGATTAAGCGTATCTCGTTTATTCCGTTCGCGATCTACCGCTTTATTGTGGCGGCAGCCGTCTACGTGGTCTTCTTCTGACCAACCAGCCCTCAGTCTTTCGGCTGAGGGCAACGCTGTTCCTTCCACGCCGCTACCGCATCAATCCGCCGTTTCGTCAGCTCTTCCCGAATCTCCGGCCCTTTAAATCCAGCGTCGACCACGTCTTTCGTTGGCACCGCTTTTGCCACTTTCCACGCTTCGCGCAGCAAACGTCCCTGCGGGTAATCACTGGCTTCAAATCCGGTGCGTCCGCGCACGTCCGCCTCGCTGGTCAGCGCAATCTGCTCTACGCGCTGAGGCTTGCGCCAGGCGTCGATGTTATCGAACAGCTTCACGATGGTGGCCGGTTTCAGGATCGGGAAGGTATGGATCAGGTCGTGGAATTCCGCCACCAGTTTTGCCAGGTCACGGATCTCGTTCGGTACGCGCAGACGCTGGCAAAGCCCTTCGACCAGCTTCACGCCTGCCGGACCGTGCCCGTGATGGCGGGGCCAGAATTCTTTCGGGGTTAATCCCTTACCGAGATCGTGGCAGAGGGTCGCAAAACGCACGTCCACGTCCGGGCTGAGCATGGCGGCCATGCTCAGCGTCATCAGGGTATGAATACCGGTGTCAATTTCCGGGTGCCATTTCGCCGGAGCCGGAACGCCAAACAGTTTATCCACTTCCGGGAACAGCACCTTCAGCGCACCGCAGTCGCGCAATACCTGGAAATAGACCTGCGGATTGCGTGTGGTAAGCGCGTTTTCCGTCTCTTTCCAGACGCGTTCTGGCGTCAGGTGCGCCAGTTCACCCGCTTCGGTCATCGCCGTCATCAGCGCCATCGTCTCATCGGCAATGCGGAAGCTAAGGTGTGCGTAACGGGCAGCGAAACGCGCCACGCGCAGCACGCGGAGCGGATCTTCAGAAAAAGCAGGCGAGACGTGACGTAAAAGACGGTTGCGCAGATCGTCCTGGCCACCGTAGGCGTCGATAATCTGGCCGTCTTCGTCTTGCGCCAGCGCGTTAATGGTGAGATCGCGGCGCAGGAGATCTTGCTCCAGCGTCACGTCTGGCGCGGCATAGCAGGTAAAGCCGGTATAACCTGAACCGGATTTTCGTTCGGTGCGCGCCAGGGCGTACTCTTCACGGCTTTTCGGGTGAAGAAACACAGGAAAATCGCGGCCTACCTGCTGGTAGCCCGCGTCAAGCATCGCTTCGGGCGTGGCACCCACCACAACCCAGTCCTTATCTTTGACCGGCAGACCTAACAACGCATCACGTACCGCACCACCGACCAGATAACTCTTCACACCAACACTCCCTTTTCTCTTTTCCAGGATAATACGTAAGTGTGGCAGAGAAGACGAGTTAGTTCATCCAGCGGTCTTTACGCTTGCGGCTTGGAATGAGGTGAGGAAGCACCAGACCCAGCACCAGGCCTACGCCCAGCACGCCGCCGCCATACATAAACCACTGCATGATGATGGTGCGCTGCTTGTCATCAAGCTGCAGGTTAGCGGCATTCACTTTCTTCTGCGCGACAATCAGCTCGTTTTTCAGCTTCTGGTTTTCGTCCTTCAGACCACTGATCACGCTGTCGCTCTGCGCCACTTTCTGCTGCATTTCTGCAGTGCGCTGATTCCATGTACCGTCAATATTGTTCAGCTTGTCGGTCAGGGTTTTGACCTGGTTTTCCAGATCCGGCACGCGGGTGCGCAGGCTGGGCACGTTGCTCAGCTCTTTCAGGGGTATCCAGGAGGTGCGGCCGGTGCTGTCGCGAACCTGGCCATAGTTGGTGTCTGCATTGGTCTGTAACAGCGTGACTTCCTCGCCGGCATTAACCGTACCCACGAGGCGATAATTATCTCCGGGACCGCTGCGTACCCAGGTGTTCAGTTCGTCAGAAACGTAACGTTTCTCTTCAGCGTGGACCGCGGTTGCGGCGCTAAAAGCGAGTAAAGTAAGTCCAATCAGGCGTAATTTAAGCATATCAGTCGTTATTTTCATAAAAAGTGGAACGATAGTAGTGGCAACAGTGTCTCTACGCAAAGGATTCATCATCAATCGGAATCATCTGTGTCCTGGTTTCCACTGCTTTAAACTTTTACGCCCGTCAAATTGCTCATTGCGTGGCAATTTGGCGCAAAATACTATGTACTGACAAATAAATGGCGAGGAAGTTCGCCTTCATCGACGCGTCTGTGACGCACGCAAAAGTACAAGGCTATGGCTCAAGAAATCGAATTAAAATTTATCGTCGAAAAAGACAGCGTTGACGCACTCCGTCAGCATCTGCACACGCTTTCCAGCGAGCACCATGAACCGGTACAGCTTCTCAACATCTATTACGAAACGCCAGACAACTGGCTGCGCCGTCACGACAGGGGGCTGCGCATCCGGGGGGCCAGCGGGCGTTACGAGATGACGATGAAAATCGCCGGCCGCGTGGTCGGTGGTTTGCACCAGCGTCCGGAATATAATATCGACATCAGTAAGCCAGAACTTGAGCTGGACCGTTTCCCGGCAGACGTCTGGCCTGAGGGTAAGCTGCCGGAAACCTTGTCTGCAGAGGTGCAGCCGCTGTTCAGCACCGATTTCTGGCGTGAGAAATGGCTGGTGACAGAAGGGAAAAGCCGTATTGAAATTGCGCTCGACCTGGGCGATGTGAAAGCGGGTGAATACCAGGAGCCGATTTGTGAGCTGGAGCTTGAGCTGCTGGAAGGCGAGGCAAATGACGTGCTGAAGCTGGCTCGCAAGCTGGTGAATCAGTCTGGTTTGCGCCAGGGCAGCCTGAGCAAGGCGGCGCGCGGGTATCACCTGGCCGCTGGAAATACGCCACGTGTGCTGAAAGAGACGACGATCTTGCACGTTGCACCGAAAGCCACCATCGAGCAGGGTATGGAAGCCGCGCTGGAGCTGGCGCTCTCTCAGTGGCAATACCATGAAGAGCTGTGGGCGCGTAACGTAAAAAATGCGAAAACCCACGTGCTGGCGGCGATTGGCCTGGTGCGCCATACCCTGGCGCTGTTCGGCGGTATCGTTCCTCGCAAAGCAAGCGCTCACTTACGTGATCTGCTGACGCAGACCGAGACGCTGATGCTCTCTGATGTATCGGCTCAGACGGCAATCTACAGCCCGCAAACCGCCACGGCAAAACTGGCCTTGACCGAGTTTCTGGTAACGCGCGGCTGGCGCACGTTCCTGGATGCGAAAGCGCAGACCAAAATTGCGGATAACTTCAAACGTTTCGCCGACATCCATCTTTCACGCCATGCGGCGGAGCTGAGAACGACCTTTGCCCATCCGCTGGGCGATCAGTATAGCGACCAGCTTCCCCGTCTTGCTCGCAATATCGACAGCATGCTGCTGTTGTCCGGTGCGTATGATGAAGTCAAAGCGCAGGCCTGGCTGGAGAACTGGCAGGGGCTGAAACATGCCATCGAAACCCGTCAGCATATTGAGATTGAGCATTTCCGTAATGAGGCCATTTCGCAGGAGCCGTTCTGGCTGCACAGCGGAAAACGTTAATACTGGCAAGGAACCCTATAATGCCGCTTTCTTCACAGTTACAGCAGCAATGGCAGACCGTTTGCGAACGTCTGCCTGAGTCATTACCGGCGTCATCGTTCAGCGAGCAGGCGAAAAGCGTGCTCACGTTCAGTGATTTTGTGCAGGAAAGTATTACCGCGAATCCGGACTGGCTGGCAGAGCTTGAAAGCTCACCGCCTCAGGCGGATGAGGGGCGGCATTATGCGGGCTGGTTGCAAACCGCGCTGGAAGAGGTCACGGATGAGGCGACGCTGATGCGCGTTTTGCGCCAGTTCCGTCGCCGGGTGATGGTACGTATCGCCTGGGCTCAGGCGCTTGAACTGGTCGGTGAAGAAAGCACGCTGCAGCAGTTGAGCGAGCTGGCACAGACGCTGATTGTCGCCGCGCGGGACTGGCTCTACGCCGCCTGCTGTAAAGAGTGGGGCACGCCGTGCAATGAAAATGGGGTTCCGCAACCGCTGTTGATTCTGGGGATGGGAAAGCTGGGCGGCTGCGAGCTGAACTTCTCCTCCGATATCGACCTGATTTTTGCCTGGCCTGAGAACGGCTCCACGCGCGGTGGTCGTCGCGAGCTGGATAACGCGCAGTTCTTTACCCGTCTCGGCCAGCGTCTGATTAAAGCGCTGGATCAACCGACGCAGGATGGTTTCGTCTACCGCGTGGACATGCGTCTGCGTCCGTTTGGCGACAGCGGCCCGCTGGTGCTGAGCTTTGCGGCGCTGGAAGATTATTACCAGGAGCAGGGGCGCGACTGGGAGCGTTACGCGATGGTCAAAGCGCGGATCATGGGCGACAGCGATGATGCTTACGCCAACGAGCTGCGCGCGATGCTGCGCCCGTTCGTGTTCCGCCGCTACATCGATTTCAGCGTGATTCAGTCCCTGCGCAACATGAAGGGGATGATCGCCCGTGAGGTCCGTCGGCGTGGTCTGAAAGACAACATCAAGCTCGGCGCGGGCGGCATCCGCGAAATCGAATTTATCGTCCAGGTCTTTCAACTGATCCGCGGCGGCCGCGAGCCGTCGCTGCAGTCCCGCTCGCTGCTGCCAACGCTGGCCGCCATTGAGCAGCTCCACCTGCTGCCGGAAGGCGATGCGCAAACGCTGCGGGACGCCTACCTGTTCCTGCGTCGTCTGGAAAACCTGCTGCAAAGTATTAATGACGAGCAGACCCAGACTCTGCCAGGCGATGAGCTAAACCGGGCGCGTCTGGCCTGGGGGATGCGCGTGGACGACTGGTCAACGTTGACCGAACGGCTGGATGCCCATATGGCGGGCGTGCGCCGCATCTTTAACGATCTGATTGGCGACGACGAAAGCGAATCGCAGGACGATGTGCTTTCTGAACACTGGCGCGAGCTGTGGCAGGATGCGCTTCAGGAAGATGACACCACGCCGGTGCTGGCGCATTTAAGTGACGACGATCGTCACCGCGTGGTGGCGCTGATCGCCGATTTCCGTCTTGAACTGAACAAACGCGCCATTGGCCCACGCGGTCGCCAGGTGCTGGATCACCTGATGCCACACCTGTTGAGCGATGTCTGCTCGCGCGCGGATGCGCCGGTGCCACTGTCGCGCATGATGCCGCTGCTGAGCGGGATCATTACCCGAACCACCTACCTTGAACTGCTGAGTGAGTTCCCCGGCGCGCTCAAGCACCTGATCACGCTCTGCGCCGCTTCGCCGATGGTAGCCAACAAGCTGGCGCGTTACCCGCTGCTGCTGGACGAACTGCTTGATCCCAATACGCTCTATCAGCCAACGGCGACGGATGCCTACCGCGACGAGTTGCGTCAGTATCTGCTGCGCGTGCCGGAAGAAGATGAAGAGCAACAGCTTGAAGCGCTGCGTCAGTTTAAGCAGGCGCAGATGCTGCGCGTGGCGGCGGCGGATATCGCCGGTACGCTGCCAGTGATGAAAGTGAGCGATCACTTAACCTGGCTGGCGGAAGCGATCCTCGACGCCGTGGTGCAGCAGGCATGGATGCAGATGGTGGCGCGTTACGGCCAGCCGAAACACCTTACCGATCGTGAAGGGCGCGGTTTTGCGGTTGTGGGTTACGGCAAGCTCGGTGGCTGGGAGTTGGGGTATAGCTCCGATCTGGATCTTATTTTCCTTCATGATTGCCCGGTGGATGTGATGACCGACGGCGAGCGTGAAATCGACGGACGCCAGTTCTACCTGCGGCTGGCGCAGCGCATCATGCACCTGTTCAGTACCCGTACCTCGTCGGGTATTTTGTACGAAGTGGATGCGCGTCTGCGTCCGTCCGGCGCGGCGGGCATGCTGGTGACCTCAACGGAATCTTTTGCTGATTATCAGAAAAATGAAGCCTGGACGTGGGAGCACCAGGCGCTGGTGCGTGCCCGCGTGGTGTATGGCGATCCGCAGCTTAAAACGCAGTTCGATGCCATTCGTAAGGATGTCATGACCACCGTGCGTGATGGCAGCACGTTACAAACCGACGTGCGAGAAATGCGGGAAAAAATGCGCGCGCATTTAGGCAATAAACATCGCGATCGCTTTGATATCAAAGCTGATGAAGGCGGGATTACCGATATTGAGTTTATTACCCAATACCTGGTGCTGCGCCACGCGCACGATAAGCCTAAGCTGACGCGCTGGTCTGATAATGTGCGCATTCTGGAACTGCTGGCGCAAAACGACATTATGGATGAGCAGGAAGCGCTGGCCTTAACGCGCGCCTACACGACGCTGCGCGATGAACTGCATCACCTCGCCCTGCAGGAGCAGCCGGGCCACGTGCCGCTGGACTGTTTTGTCAGTGAACGCGCACAGGTGACGGCAAGCTGGCAGAAGTGGCTGGTGGAACCGTGCGTAACAAAACAAGTGTGATATTATCGCGCGCAAATTGTGAATCTTTCTGGAGTCAGGAATGAAAGTAACACTGCCAGAGTTTGAACGTGCTGGAGTTATGGTTGTCGGTGATGTGATGCTGGATCGCTACTGGTATGGGCCGACCAGCCGCATCTCCCCGGAAGCACCCGTTCCGGTGGTTAAAGTCGATACCATTGAGGAGCGTCCTGGCGGCGCGGCAAACGTGGCGATGAACATTGCCTCTCTGGGCGCGCATTCGCGTCTGGTCGGGTTAACCGGCATCGACGATGCGGCGCGCGCGCTGAGCAAGTCGCTGGCGGACGTGAACGTGAAGTGTGACTTCGTTTCTGTTCCGACACACCCGACCATTACCAAGCTGCGCGTGTTGTCGCGTAACCAGCAACTGATCCGCCTCGATTTTGAAGAAGGGTTTGAAGGCGTTGATCCTGAGCCGTTGCACGAGCGCATTAACCAGGCGCTGGGCAATATCGGCGCGCTGGTATTGTCCGACTACGCCAAAGGCGCGCTGGCGAGCGTGCAGACGATGATCCAACTGGCGCGTAAAGCCAGTGTGCCGGTGCTGATCGACCCGAAAGGCACCGATTTTGAGCGCTATCGTGGCGCGACGCTGCTGACGCCAAACCTTTCTGAGTTTGAAGCGGTGGCGGGCAAGTGCAAAACCGAAGAAGAGCTGGTTGAGCGCGGCATGAAAATCATCGCTGATTTCGAACTCTCTGCGCTGCTGGTGACCCGCTCCGAGCAGGGGATGACACTGCTGCAGCCGGGCAAAGCGCCGCTGCATATGCCGACTCAGGCGCAGGAAGTGTACGACGTGACCGGTGCCGGTGATACGGTGATCGGCGTGCTGGCGGCAACGCTGGCGGCGGGCAACTCCCTTGAAGAAGCGTGCTACTTCGCTAACGCGGCAGCGGGCGTGGTGGTCGGCAAGCTGGGGACATCTACCGTTTCACCAATCGAGCTGGAAAATGCCGTGCGCGGTCGCGCGGATACCGGTTTTGGCGTCATGAGCGAAGACGAACTGAAAGTGGCCGTTGCCGCGGCGCGTAAGCGCGGTGAGAAAGTGGTGATGACCAACGGTGTGTTCGACATTCTGCACGCGGGCCACGTTTCGTACCTGGCGAATGCGCGCAAGCTCGGCGATCGCCTGATTGTGGCGGTGAACAGTGATGCGTCAACGAAACGTCTTAAAGGCGAAACGCGGCCGGTGAACCCGCTGGAGCAGCGAATGATTGTGCTCGGCGCGCTGGAAGCGGTGGACTGGGTGGTGTCGTTTGAAGAAGACACGCCGCAGCGCCTGATTGCCGGTATTCTGCCGGATCTGCTGGTGAAAGGCGGCGATTACAAACCGGAGCAAATCGCGGGCAGCGAAGAGGTCTGGGCCAACGGCGGTGAGGTGATGGTGCTCAATTTTGAGGACGGGTGTTCAACCACCAACATCATCAAGAAGATCCAGAAAGACAGTCAGTAAAAAAAACGGGCCGATTGGCCCGTTCGTTTTTCACCCTCTCCCTGTGGGAGAGGGCTGGGGTGAGGGCATCAGGCCGCACTTACTCCTGCTCGTCCACCGGCGGAATGGCCGGTGCCGGTTTAACTTGTTCCGGCGCATTGCGGTTTTCCAGCTCGGTCAGACGCTGTTCCAGCAGGGCCAGCTTTTCGCGGGTGCGCAGCAGAACCTGCGTCTGTACATCGAACTCTTCACGGCTCACTAAATCAAGGCGAACCAACTGCGCCTGCAGCGTCTGGCGGATTTTCTTTTCTACGTCATCGCCAAACTCACGAATGCCTTTCGGCATGGATTCATGAACCTGACGCGCGATTTGTTCAATTTTTTTCGGGTCAATCATTGTCGTTTCCCTTGATGAAAAGGTATTAGTGTCCATTGTAGCGCGTCATGCTGTGGGTTAAACAAAATTGTTTGATGCTTATGCATTGCCCAGGGTAATCAATAGCGTTATAGTTATCTCGCTTATTCTCAGGGCGGGGCGAAATTCCCCACCGGCGGTAAATCAGCTTAACGCTGAAAGCCCGCGAGCGCTTTGAGTTAACACTCAAAGGTCAGCAGATCCGGTGTAATTCCGGGGCCGACGGTTAGAGTCCGGATGGGAGAGAGTAACGATCCAGTCGGGCATCGGCCCGCTCACGTTATTTTTTTGCCGCTTATACGGCGCTCCTAAGACTGCCCTGATTCTGGTAACCATATTTTTAATGAGGTTTTTTTTACCATGAATCAGACGCTACTTTCCTCTTTTGGCACTTCAACTCAACGTGTTGAACATGCACTGGATGCACTGCGCGAAGGCCGCGGTGTAATGGTGCTTGACGATGAAAACCGTGAAAACGAAGGCGATATGATTTTCGCCGCCGAAAACATGACCGTTGAGCAGATGGCGCTGACCATCCGTCACGGCAGCGGCATCGTATGCCTGTGTATTACCGAAGACCGTCGTAAGCAGCTCGAACTGCCAATGATGGTTGAGAACAACACCAGCGCCTTTGGGACGGGTTTTACCGTGACCATCGAAGCCGCGCATGGTGTGACCACCGGTGTGTCTGCGGCTGACCGCCTGACCACTGTACGTGCCGCGATTGCTGATGGTGCGAAGCCTTCAGACCTGCACCGTCCTGGCCACGTCTTCCCACTGCGTGCGCAGGCGGGCGGCGTGCTGACCCGTGGCGGCCACACCGAAGCGACGATCGACCTGGTAACGCTGGCAGGCTTCAAACCTGCGGGCGTACTGTGCGAACTGACCAACGATGATGGCACCATGGCGCGCGCGCCAGAGTGCATCACCTTTGCACGTCTGCACAACATGCCGGTGGTGACCATTGAAGATCTGGTTGAATACCGCCAGGCGCATGAGCGCAAAGCCAGTTGAAGTGACTGATGTGAAAAAGCCGGGGAAACCCGGCTTTTTTGTCTCTAGTGGTAGTTAATTTTAAACAGCACTACGGTTTCGAACGGACCGGACTGAATGGCTTTTCCTGGTACGGGCGACAGCTCGGCGGTGTAGGTTTGTTCGTATTGCAAGGTACTGCCTGTGAAATCGGCATACTCTTTGTACTGGTTGTAGGTGTAAGGCTGGGTACCGTCCAGTATTCGCAGCTTTAACCCGTTGCCGATGAGCAGGGCGGTGTCATCATCGCTGAGCGTTTCGTTAGTGTAGAACGATGAGTCCATTTTAAAACCATCGGAACATTCGGCGTCTTGTATTTTGGTCGTTCTGACCGAGAAAGTACGCTTTCGTGTGCCCTGGTTGACTATATCGCGTGCGCTAAACGTACCAAAGTCGATCTCCTGATTTTCAGGATAGATGCTGAAGGTGGCACCGCAATCCAGCACGGTGATGTTGTTCAGACCATTGATGTGATACTTGAGGTTTTTCGCATCGGACATCTGGTTCACGCCGCCTTTCCCATCAAACTGCACCACGATATAGTCCCCAAGCGTGCTGACGTAACCGTGCGGGGGCATGGCCTTTATTTTGACATACAGACGAATACGCACAATGAACGTGCGTGATATATGAATGTCGTTCGCGTTGCCAGAACAGATACGATTCTCCCAGCCCATCTGCTGAATTTGTGCTGGGGTATAAATCGTAATTTTATTATTATCAAGGCACTGAGTCGTATCCACGCCGTTAGGTTGCCCTGTAGCGTCGTAATCCATTCCTTCGTAAGTTACGCCGAGCTCGTAGTAGGGATCTGAAGGCGCGGGATAGGGGTTAACCCAGGCATAGATATCCTCTTTTTCAAAGTCGCTGGTAACGTTGTGGTCGCAGGTTACCGGGATTTTTATGTCATTTGATTCCCAAATTTTTTGACCCACCTGAGCATTACTGGGAATGGCAAAAGGAGAGATTGTTTTCGTCTCTTCGACGGGGCCTCCCGAACCACCAAGATAGCAGTCAAGTGCCAGCGCCTCTTTGAGTGGCAAGAGCGCCAGTAACAACAGAAACAGATAATTAATGAGCTTTGGCATCTTTTTCTACCTTCCGCTCCTTCAACTGGCACGTTGCCGCTCCTGCGCACTTTACATACACTTTTTTAAGTGCGCCGTAATCATCAATGTAACCCACGCTGTAGTAGTCCCCGTGGTAGCCGCCTGTGGATGTTGATGCTGTCGCAAAGGGGGCAATCATCAGGCTGTCGAAGCCTGGCAGCAGGTTTTTCGCGTTTTTGCTGAGCCAGGCGATGGTGATGTAATACGGCGTTGGGTTATGTACGGTCAGACCTTTTGGTGTGGCGGTAATTTCCATGCGCATTTCGGCTTGTTCGCCCGATTTTTTGGTAATGGCTTTAGGACGCCAGAACAGTTTGATGCGGCTTTGCATCGCCACCTGCATCACACTGTGTTCATCGCCGGCACTGCTGCTCCTGGGCGGAACCTCGCGCAGGTTAAAGTAAAACAGAGATTCCCTGTCTTTCGGTAACTGGCTGGCTGCCGCTTGTTTGACAATCCTCACCTGCGATGAAGCACCCGCTTCAATACGCTGGATCGGTGGCAGGGCCATAAAATGGTTGTCCTCTTTACGCCCGTTTTCGTCTTCAATCCAGGAGAGCGCCAGATATGGCAAGGCTTTGCTCTGGTTGTCGACTTTCAGGCTGCTCGCCTTGTCGTTTTCCGGAAAAACGATACGCGTGCGATCCAGGTTAATGGCGGCGTGGGCGTTCAGGGCTGTGCCGAGCAACATCAGGCACAGGGTTTTCAAGGGGGTTAATTTCATCATGATTTCTTACTGACATGGCAGCATCAGCTGCATACTGTTTTCAAGGTGTGAAGGTAACGAGAAGCGACACTGCTGGTTGTCTCCCCAGGTTACCAGGAATTGTTGATCCGGCTCTACCGCTCCCAGCCAGACGTGACCGTCGTCGGCCACCATGCCGATCTGCTGGCCGGTTTCCTGCAGGCGAACCAGGGCACCGAGAGGAGGAGTGCCGGACGTCGTCCGCAAAATGCCAGCAATATCGCTACCCGCTCGGGTAGCAATTTGGCGGTAACCAATCGCGCCTTCTGTCCATGTTGAGGTCATCACCCGGTTATCGACGTCAACACCCTCAGGCAGGTTGTTCATGTTGACCTGCACGCTGGCCGGGGTATAGCTGGAAAACGAGGGAAGTACGCCAATACCCGCCGCATTGGTTTCATCCCGAGAGACATTCAGCGGAATGTGACCAATGCCGTCTGTACTCACCATGACGCGTGGCTCATTACCATAGCTGCGGCGATGGAGAGCAAGCCCTTTTGCCGTGCCAGTAAAGGAGCCATTCCAGCTCGCGCTCATCGAGTTGTATTCATTCGCTTTATAGCTACCCGACACGTTGAGATCGCCCAACGAAGAGTAATGTTGATAGTTGCCGCTGAACTGCGCGCCAGCATCGGCTTTTTCGTTCTCCGTCCCTGCGGAGACACCCCAGGTATTGTCCCGATCAGAGGTGTCATACCAGGAGACGTTCTGGCTCAGACTGTCGCTGTTGCGAAGGTCGTAGTTCAGGCGATGATCAGGGTCGAGCGGTACGCTGAGAGAGAGGTAGAACTGATTGTCATCGCCCTCGTCTTCATCTTCATAATGCGTTCTGCTCAACGATACCGTAATACCGAGGTTCTTCCAGCGGCCGATATCGAAGTTGTAGCCCGCCGTGAGGCTACCCGTCGTTGACGGTGAATCATCCCACCAGGTTTGTCGCAACATGCTCAAATAAAGGTTGAGTGAGAGCGCTGAAATGTACTGACTGGCCGTGACGCTCAGCGTCTGTTTTTCTGTCTGGTTGTCGTTGTCGTCATAATCCAGAAAGCGCGCGTAGCTGAGGAAACGCCGATCAGAGTAGCGATAGCTGGCGAGCGTAAGCTGGCTGCCTGTGGTGTCGAACCGTTTGCTGTAGTTGAAGCGGTAGCTATAACCTGTCTGAGCGTTTTGACCCGGTAGCTGGCTTGTGGCCTGAGTGACATCAAACGAGAGCGCACCCAGATACGCCATATTTTGTCCAAGCCCGGCGGCGATTGAGCGGTAATGATCGCCATCGGCAAGGGTTCCACCATACAAGGACGTTTGAGACAGCATGCCCCAGGAAAACTCGCCGCTCATAAACGCATTATCCTCAACATCATGCGAGGCGTCTTTGCGCGCTTTACCTGTCGCGATTTTGTAGCGAACCTGCCCTTTACGTGTCAAAAAAGGGACGGATTCGGCGGAAACCTGAAACGTACTGACCCGCCCATCCTCTTCTGTAACTTTGACATCCAGCGTCCCTTGCACCGACTGGTTGAGATCCTGGATAACAAACGGTCCCGGCGGAACTTTCGTTTGATAAATCACGCGGTCAGCAAGGCTCACCGTTACCGTAGCGTTTGTTTGGGCGATTCCCGATATTTGTGGGGCGTAGCCGCGTAGTGACCATGGCAACATGCGCTCATCGCTGATCAGTGAGGCTCCGGTATAGGTAAATCCATCGAAAATAGCGGACTGAAAATCCGTCTCTCCGAGCGTCAGCTTTGCTCCAATTGAAGGGAGCGGGCGGAACATATAAACACGAGAGAAGCGTCCGTCGTGGTCTGAACCGCTTTCGGTATGCGTCTGGTTGTACTGGTAATCACTGCGTAGCCGCCATGGGCCCATATTCGCACCAGCAGTACCGTAGGTATTGGCATTATCAGAGCTGCCGCCACTCGTAGGTTGGTAATGGCTGGCAAAGAGGTTGTAATCCAGAAGTACGCCAGCGACGCCGTTGTCCCAGGTTGAGGGCGGCATCCAGTCGACCGAGCGGTACTGTAACCAGGCCTGGGGGACAGTAATTTTTAAGGTCTGGCTTGCCTGTTCAAAGGTAAATTTGATATCAGGCAATGATGTAAAATCAACGCAACCGTCTTTTTCGGGCAAGCTATTACGTATTTTATCCTGCAAGCCAAACGAATCGGCAAGCTCTGTTGGAATACAAACCTGAACAGTGTTGCCGACCTGTTTCCAGGTGAGTTGCCAGCCATTGGCCAGCGGAGTGTCATTAATTGAGACGGTGACGAAATAACGTCCTGGCACAATAGACGTTTGGTCTTTGAATTGGGTTAAATCTACACTGTCACGCTGATCTTTATCTATGGCATTAATATTGAATTCAGTACCAGAGGCGACTTTTGATAATAGCAGAATAGTAATGATGATTATCTTTTCTAATTTGTATTTCATCATCATATTGCTCAATGTAAATAAAAAATGCCGACTGGCATAAATACCAGTCGGTAGATAGCGAGGTGGGTATACTTATTTATACGCCAACACGTAGTTAGCAGTCGATTCAACCTGGCCTGCAGTAGCCGTTTTACCGCTCAGCACTTCCATCTGTGCTTTAAAATGCAGCGTTTGAGTGTCTGAACCTTCCAGTAATGCCACTTCCGTAGCGCTGCCGAGGGTGATGTTGGCTTCAGCATTATCCAGCAGACGAACGCCGACATTCTGAGCACCGCTTGCATAGGTGTTGCTCATCAGGTTGGTATCCGTAGCGTCTGTTGCTGCGCTGGTGAATGTGACATCGACTTTCGTTACCGGATCGGCGGTTTCATCGCCTGGATCGTCAAGCTGGCAGTTTTTCAGATTGATATCCACTGGAACTGGCGCGGATTTTTTATTGGCATTGATAACGTCTGTCGTAACCTGGCCAAGATCAATTTCTTTATCCACGCTGTCTGGAGCAATACTGCATGGTGCGTCGATAATAACGCCTTTGAATGTGATCTTACCTGAGCCCTGGTCGTCAGCAAAAGCGGAACCAGAGAAAATGGTCGCCATTACAGCAGCTAACAATACCTTTTTACCTTTATGCATGAAAATATCCTTTTCCAAATTAATTCACATCCTGAATGCTATTTTCAGAATAATGCCATAAAAGTATAACTGTCGACAGTAACGCAATGCGATTAATATGACTTAAAAATAATTGTAGTTAGGGTTAAAATATAAATAATAATAATTGTAAGTGGATGATTTTCGAAAATTGTAGAGATAATGCCTGACTTTTAATGCGCGTCTTATAATGGATGAAAATATCTTATAAAAAACTTGATTATTATAGATCAGGCAGGCGAGGATGATAGTGGAAATTATTCATCTTAATAATAGTATGCTGTTCGCATAAAAATGTGCGCTTTCGTTTTTCCGAAAGCGCAGATGGCATCAACCAATGCCGGATGTCTGGAGTAAAACCAGGCTTAATCCCATTACAGACATCCCACACAGCACGCCGTAACTCGGATTATTATTAGGGTCTATCTCTTTCGCCAGGGGCATGAGTTCATCAACCGACAGCGCAACCATAATTCCTGCAACGGCTGCCATAATAGCGGCCATCACAACAGGGGAAACCAGGCTGCCGAGTATCAACCACGCCAGCACGCCGCCAAGAATTTCAGCCATACCGGAAATTCCCGCCCAGAAAACGGCGGTGCGTTTTGAACCTGTCGCAGCATAAACCGGTCCGGCAACGGCCAGTCCTTCAGGAATATTGTGTAAGGCCACCGCCAGCGCCACCCCAAAACCCATCTCCAGGTTGCTGCTGGCCGTGACATACGTGGCGACGCCTTCCGGGAAGTTATGCAGGCTGATACCGAGCGTCAGCAGAATGGCCGTTCGTTTGATATTACCCGGAATGGGGGTAACGCTTTTTTGCATCAAGTCCTGAGGGTGCGCGTGCGGCAGCATGCGGTCGAGGGCAAAGTAACCCAGCAGGCCTAATACAAACATGCCGTAGCCCAGAACCGGAGACATTCCCTCGGTGTGAAGCGCTGCGGGCAGCATCTCCATCAGGGAGATGAGCAGCATGATCCCGGCGGCAAAACCCAGAGAAAAAGCCAGCACGCGGTTAGACGGCTTTTGGCCGAGTACGCCGAGTATCGCGCCTATGAAGGTAGCGGCACCCGCAAGTAGGGTCAAAATCAAGGGTACTGACATTCACCTCTCCTGTATCTGTTCCTGATATTCAAATTTCCTGATGATGATCGTCATGGTTATCTGCGTTCATCTTTCCCACATTGCGCGTAATCTGACACCATCAAATTGACATCTTCTGTAAGGATATCATCATGACTTCTCCCCGTATGCCAGCACTGTTTTTAGGCCACGGCAGCCCAATGAACGTGCTGGAAGATAACGTCTATACCCGCGCATGGCGTCATCTGGGTGAGACGTTGCCGCGTCCGAAAGCCATTGTGGTGGTGTCTGCACACTGGTTTACCCGTGGTACAGGCGTCACCGCGATGGAAGCGCCGAAAACTATCCATGATTTTGGCGGCTTCCCGCAGGCGCTGTATGACACACATTACCCGGCACCCGGATCGCCTGAGCTGGCACAGCAACTTGTCGATTTACTGGCACCTGTTCCTGTCGCGCTGGATAAAGAGGCCTGGGGTTTTGACCACGGTTCATGGGGCGTGCTTATTAAAATGTATCCTGATGCCGATATCCCGATGGTGCAACTGAGCATCGACAGTACCAAACCGGCAGCCTGGCATCTGGAGATTGGCCGCAAGCTGGCGACGCTGCGTGATGAAGGCATCATGCTGGTGGCGAGTGGTAACGTGGTGCATAACCTGCGCACAGCGCGCTGGCACGGCGAAAATACACCCTACCCGTGGGCGACCTCCTTCAACGGCTTTGTCAAAGAAAACCTCACCTGGAAAGGCCCGGCGGAGCAGCACCCGCTGGTGAACTATCTGGATCACGAAGGTGGCTCGCTCTCTAACCCGACGCCGGAACACTTCCTGCCGCTGTTGTATATATTGGGCGCATGGGATGGTGAGGAGCCGATTACCGTCCCGGTAGACGGTATTGAGATGGGCAGTTTGAGTATGCTGTCGGTGCAGGTGGGGTAAAAACATGCCCGGTGGCGCGATGCTTACCGGTCCTACAAAACCGTAGGCCGGGTCAGGCGAAACCGCCACCCGGCAGGACTTACTCCACAAAAATATGCGGATAGAACCGTGACAGATCCTGCGTGATCAGCGCGCGATCTTCACGGATGCCAATCCCGGCGGGCTGATCGTTGATGAGCCAGCTACCAATCAGCGTATAGCTGTCGCCAAATTTCGGCAGTTGATAGAATTCCTGGACGATCATCCCTTCCTCACCGTATGGCCCTTCAACCGCTTCCAGCGTTTTGCCGTTTTCGATAATCGACACGTTCGCCCCTTCGCGGGAGAAGATCGGCTTAACGACGTATTTTTCCATTGGCGGGAAGTCGTCTTCGGCAAAGTATGCTGGCAGCAGGTTAGGATGGTCCGGGAACATCTCCCACAGCATCGGCAGCAGGGCTTTATTGGAAATAATGCTTTTCCACGCCGGTTCCAGCCAGCGCACGCCAGCGTCTTCCAGCTTGGTGGAGAACATCTCGCGCAGCATATATTCCCACGGATAGAGCTTGAACAGGTTACTGATCACCTGATCCTGCAGATCGGTGAACTGACCTTTCTCGCCCAGACCGATGTCCTCGATATAAAGGAATTCGGTCGCGACTTCCGCTTCAGCCGCACAATCCTGCAGATACTGAACCGTCCCGCGATCCTCTACCGTGTCGCGACAGCAGGCGAGATGGAGCAGGTTGAAACCATGCTGTTCACGCAGTTCTGCGAAACGTTCAATCAGCTTCTCCTGCAGGCTGTTGAACTGATCGCTCCCTTCCGGCAGGTTCCCTGCATTGACCTGATCTTCCAGCCAGATCCACTGGAAGAACGCGGCTTCATACAGCGAGGTCGGGGTATCGGCGTTGTTTTCCAGCAGCTTAGGTTCACCCACACCGTCCCAGGCCAGGTCAAGGCGAGAGTAAAGCGACGGCTGGCTGGTTTTCCATGACTGACGAACAAAGCTCCAGGTATGCTTCGGGATACGGAATTTGGCCATCAGCTCATCGCTATCGATAACCTTTTCCACCACCTTCAGGCACATCTGGTGCAGCTCAGCGGTCACCTCTTCCAGTTTCTCGACCTGGGCGAGCGTGAGCGTGTAGTAGGCGTCTTCACACCAGTACGGCTCGCCATACATGGTGTGAAAGTTAAAACCGTACTCAGTGGCTTTTTCGCGCCAGTCCGGGCGCTCAACAATACTCACTCGTTCCATGATCAGCCGCCCATTGAGCGAGTTGAGGTGCCGGTCGCGCTACGCTGCATGGTGGTTTGTTTCACCACAGACTCCCCGAAACCACCACGGGTAATGGTGCTGGTGGTCGCCGGTTTTGGTGCCATCGCCGTTTTCGGTACGGTCATAGTACGGCCAGGCGTTGCTGCACCGTAGTTCTTGCCGCTGGCATCGGTGTATTTACCGTAAGCCGGGCTGTTAGGATTTTTAGAGCTAAACAGCGGCTGCTGCTGGTAGCCTGCACCGCCGCTCATCAGTCGGCCCATCATGTAACCGGCCATTAACGGCATCCAGAAGCTGCCGCTGGACTGCGCCTGTGCCTGGTTTTCCGGTGCCATTCCCGCCTGCGCCGGTGCCTGCTGGCACTGACCTTCACCAAATTCAGCCACACAGTCTTCGCGTGAGGCGTACTTCGGCGCGGTTCGTTCCGCTTCTTTCAGGGCGTTGTTATAAGCCGTGGTACATTCTGCTGTTTTGCCGGTAGCGGTCGAGCAGTCGTCCGCGTTCTGATACAGCGAAACCGTTTCGTCGCTTTTCTCACAACCCGCCAGCATAAAGACGGCGGTGATCGCCAGCGCAACAGGGGTGAGATGACGCGCGTTCCAGCTCTTGCGGAACGAAGCGTGGTTAATCGTTTTTGTCCGTTTCATCTTTGTCTTCCAGGACCCAGTGGTAATAACGCTCAGGATAGAGGATGAGTGGTTGAAAATGAAGCGAAGAGGGGCGGAATCAGGGGGATCTTTACGTTGGCTTACGTTCGGATGTGATTTTGCGCCAGGTGGCGCTGCGCTTACCCGGCCTACGATTAAGTAGGCCCAATAAGCGAAGCGCCATCGGGCAAGGCTTAGTTACGGAACGGATTGCTACCGTTGCTGGCAGGCGTTGTGCTACGCGCTGCCGCTGGCTGTGCGGCTGGCGCGCTACCGTTACCGTTAAAGTTATCAACGGCGGCAACCTGATCAGGGTTCTCCGGCGCGACGCTTTCTGGCGACGTTGAAACCGGTTTGCCCAGCGTGCTGTTCAGCATCTGCAGATCCTGCTCGTTCAGCGTACCCAGTGCTTGTTTAATGTTCAGCTGGTTAATCAGGTACTGGTAACGTGCGCTGGAAAGTTGCTGTTTGGCGTTGTACAGCGTGGTTGTTGCATCCAGAACGTCAACAATGGTACGCGTACCAACGGAGTAGCCCGCTTCCATCGCATCCAGTGAACTTTGGGCCGAGACAACGGCCTGTTTGTAGGCGTTAATGCTGCTGATCGAAGCGTTCACGTTGTTGAAGGAAGAACGAACCGTCTGCACCACGTTGCGATGGGCGCTTTCCAGTTGCTCGCTTGCGCCAACAAAGTTGTACTGCGCCTGTTTCACCTGGGAGTTTACCATTCCGCCCTGGTACAGCGGCAGGGAGAAGCTCAGGCCGACTTTATTCTGGCCCGCGTTGCTGTCGTCATATTGCGCCGTGTTGGTTTTAGAACCGTTATAGGTGGTATCAGATACCCCGGTCGAGGCGCTCAGGCTCAGCGTTGGCAAATGACCATCCTGCGCCTGACGAATCTGCTCGCGCGCCAGATCCTGGCTCAGACGCGCCTGAAGCAAGGTCAGGTTGCGGTTTTCCGCTTCTTTAAGCAGCGCATTGACGGCTTGCGGTTTGTCCGTTTTGAAGCTGTCCACGTTCAGAGAGGCCAGCTCAGGGTAGTAGTTACCGGTGACCTGACGCAGTGATTCCAGCGCATTATCAAGGTTGTTACGCGCGGTCACTTCGTTAGCCAGCACGGTGTCGTACTGTGAACGGGCGTTCTGCACGTCGGTGATCGCGACCAGACCCACGTTGAAGCGTTGAGTGGTTTGATCCAACTGACGGTAAATGGCCTGTTTCTGCGCTTCGGTGTAGGAGAGCGCGTCAATGGCGCTCAGCACGTTGAAATACGCGGTGGCGGTGTTCAGGATCAGCGTTTGCTGATCGGTCTGATACGTCACATCCTGGATACCTGCGCTTTTTTCCTGCAGGGTCAGGGCACGCCATTTGGACATATCAAACAGCGTCTGGGTTAACTGCAGCGACGCACTGGTGGCATTGGAGTTAATGCCGTTGTTATCGCGGAAACCGTTACTGTAGGTATAATCTGCACCTAGGCCCAACTGCGGCAGCAGCGGACTACGTGCTTCGTTAATCTTTTCAAACGCAGCATCACGATCGGCCGCTGATTTACGTAAATCAGGGTTGCCCAGACGTGCCTGCTGGTAGACCTGTAGCAGGTTCTCTGCCTGGCTCATTGCACTGAAGCCCGTCAGGCTCAGGCCGATAAGGATGGGGAGCAATTTCTTCATTTGCATTCCTTGTTGTGAAGCAGTATTAGCGCTGATCTAATTAAAAATAATTGCCGATTCTAACAGAATCATCCACACCAAAAGGTTGGCGTTACGTGCCATCTGGCGGTAATTTGCACCAATCTACCATATAGCCTTACAAACGGCAGCCAAACAGCCTTGAAATTCACAATTTCATCACCATTGCTACCAGGACTCGACTCATGCAAAAACCAGAAAAGTTGCCCGTGACATTCGCCAAAAACGATGTAGAAATTATTGCACGAGAAACGCTATATAGCGGTTTTTTTTCAATGGATCTTTACCGTTTCAGGCATCGCCTGTTTAACGGTGAGATGAGCGGCGAAATTAAACGCGAAATTTTTGAGCGCGGGCATGCGGCAGTCTTGCTACCCTTTGACCCAGTGCGTGATGAAGTGGTGCTGGTTGAACAGATCCGCATTGCCGCTTACGACACCAGTGAAAGCCCGTGGTTGCTGGAGATGGTGGCCGGGATGATCGAAGAGGGTGAATCGGTTGAAGACGTCGCCCGCCGCGAGGCGCTGGAAGAAGCAGGTCTGGTGGTTGGCCGCACGAAACCGGTGCTGAGCTATCTGGCAAGCCCTGGCGGCACGAGCGAGCGTTTGTCCATTATGGTGGGCGAAGTGGATGCCACGACCGCGGAAGGTATTCACGGTCTGGTCGATGAAAACGAAGATATTCGGGTTCATGTGGTGAGCCGGGAACAGGCTTACCAGTGGGTAGAAGAGGGGACAATCGACAACGCAGCGTCTGTCATCGCCCTGCAATGGCTGCAACTGCATCATCAGACATTACGACACGAGTGGAAAAAATGAAGCGTTATACACCTGACTTCCCAGAAATGATGCGCCTGTGCGAAACCAATTTCGCGCAGTTGCGCCGCCTGTTGCCACGAAATGACGCACCCGGCGAAACGGTAAGCTATCAGGTGAGCAACGCGCAGTATCGGTTAACGATAACAGAATCAACGCGCTACACTACGCTGGTGGAAATTGAGCAAACGGCTCCCAGTATTAGCTACTGGAGCCTGCCGTCGATGACGGTGCGCCTCTACCACGATGCGATGGTCGCTGAAGTGTGTTCAAGCCAGCAGATCTTTCGCTTCAAAGCGCGGTATGATTATCCGAATAAAAAGTTGCATCAACGCGACGAAAAGCATCAAATTAACCAGTTTTTAGCTGACTGGCTAAGATATTGTTTAGCACATGGAGCAATGGCGATTCCGGTTTGTTAGCGTCATAAACCTACCTAAGGACACCATTTGGAAAGCCTGTTGAACCTGACTGTTGCTGGTGGGACGCCAGTCAGGATATTACAAATCACCGATACCCACCTTTTTGCCGAAAAGCATGAGACTCTGCTGGGCGTAAACACCTGGGAGAGTTATCAGGCCGTACTTAGCGCGATCCATGCCGAAAACCGCGCATGCGATTTGATCGTCGCAACGGGCGATCTGGCGCAGGATCAATCCTCCGCAGCCTATCAGCATTTCGCTGAAGGGATCGCGAGCTTCAGCGTGCCTTGCGTCTGGCTACCGGGCAATCACGATTTCCAGCCTGCGATGTACAGCTCGCTTCAGGAGGCAGGGATATCGCCGGCAAAGTGTGTATTTACAGGTGACCATTGGCAAATCCTGCTGCTCGACAGCCAGGTGTTTGGCGTCCCGCACGGTGAGCTGAGCGATTTTCAGCTTGAATGGCTGGAGAAAAAGCTGGCCGCCGAACCGGAGCGTAATACGCTGCTGTTGCTTCATCATCACCCGCTGCCTGCGGGTTGTAGCTGGCTTGACCAGCACAGCTTGCGCAACTCTGCGGCGCTGGACAGCGTGCTGGTGAAATTCCCGCGGGTGAAAAATCTGCTGTGCGGACACATTCACCAGGAACAGGATCTCGACTGGAATGGCCGCCGACTGCTGGCGACACCGTCCACCTGCGTTCAGTTTAAGCCGCACTGCGCCAACTTTACCCTGGATACCATCGCGCCGGGCTGGAGATGGCTGGAATTGCATGCGGATGGCTCGCTGACAACCGAAGTCAGCCGTTTATCAGGGACAAAATTCCGTCCTGATACCGCTTCAGAAGGCTATTGATGTCTACGCTCCTCTATCTGCACGGGTTCAACAGTTCGCCACGTTCTGCGAAAGCGACACAATTTCGCCAGTGGCTGAGCGAGCATCATCCACACATTGAGATGATTGTTCCGCAACTGCCGCCTTACCCGGCGGATGCGGCGGAAATGCTGGAATCTGTGGTGCTTGAACACGGCGGGGAGTCCTTTGGCATTGTCGGGTCGTCGCTTGGGGGTTACTACGCGACCTGGCTGTCACAATGCTTTATGCTGCCCGCTGTCGTTGTTAATCCGGCGGTACGGCCCTTTGAGCTGTTGCGGGACTTTCTTGGTGAAAACGAGAACCCCTACACCGGGCAGCAATATGTGCTAGAGTCACGCCATATTTACGATCTCAAAGTTATGCAGGTAGACCCGCTTGAAGCGCCCGATCTCATCTGGCTGCTGCAACAGACGGGTGATGAAGTGCTGGATTACCGCCAGGCAGTGGCGTATTACGCATCCTGCCGCCAGACTATAGAAGAGGGCGGAAACCATGCTTTCACGGGCTTTGAAGATCATTTCACCCAGATTGTCGATTTTCTTGGACTGCACAGCCTCTGACAATCAATGCGAATTGCTAGCTTAAATCATGACGCAAACCTATAACGCTGATGCCATTGAGGTACTCACCGGGCTTGAGCCGGTTCGCCGCCGTCCGGGGATGTACACTGATACGACGCGCCCAAACCACCTGGGCCAGGAAGTGATTGATAACAGTGTGGACGAAGCGCTGGCAGGCCATGCCAAACGCGTCGACGTTATCCTGCATGCCGATCAGTCGCTGGAAGTCATCGACGACGGGCGCGGCATGCCGGTAGACATCCACCCGGAAGAGGGTGTGCCAGCCGTTGAGCTGATCCTCTGCCGTCTGCATGCGGGCGGTAAGTTCTCCAACAAAAACTACCAGTTCTCAGGTGGTTTGCACGGCGTGGGGATCTCCGTTGTTAACGCCTTGTCTAAACGCGTGGAAGTGAATGTCCGTCGCGACGGCCAGATCTACAATATTGCGTTTGAAAATGGCGAAAAAGTCCAGGATTTGCAGGTCGTCGGGACATGCGGCAAACGCAACACCGGCACCAGCGTTCACTTCTGGCCTGACGAAAGTTTCTTCGACAGCCCGCGTTTTTCCGTTTCCCGCCTGACGCATCTGCTGAAAGCGAAAGCAGTGCTGTGCCCCGGCGTGGAAATTACCTTTAAAGACAACGTCAACAACACCGAGCAGACCTGGCGCTACGAAGATGGTCTGAACGACTATCTGTGCGAAGCGGTCAACGGCCTGCCGACGCTGCCGGAAAAACCGTTTGTCGGTAATTTTACCGGTGATACCGAAGCGGTGGACTGGGCGTTGCTGTGGCTGCCGGAAGGCGGTGAGCTGCTCACAGAAAGCTACGTCAACCTGATCCCGACCATGCTCGGCGGGACGCACGTTAACGGCCTGCGTCAGGGGTTGCTGGACGCGATGCGCGAGTTCTGCGAATACCGCAACATTCTGCCGCGCGGCGTGAAGCTGTCGGCAGAGGATATCTGGGATCGCTGCGCCTACGTGCTCTCCGTGAAGATGCAGGACCCGCAGTTTGCTGGCCAGACTAAAGAGCGTCTCTCTTCACGCCAGTGTGCGGCGTTCGTCTCCGGTGTGGTGAAAGATGCATTCACCCTGTGGCTGAACCAGAACGTTCAGGCGGCAGAGATGCTGGCTGAAATGGCTATCTCCAGCGCCCAGCGTCGTCTGCGCGCGGCGAAGAAAGTGGTGCGTAAAAAGCTGACCAGCGGCCCTGCGCTGCCGGGCAAGCTGGCTGACTGCACCGCACAGGATCTCAACCGTACCGAACTTTTCCTCGTGGAAGGGGACTCGGCAGGCGGATCGGCCAAGCAGGCACGCGATCGTGAATATCAGGCGATCATGCCGCTCAAGGGGAAGATCCTGAACACCTGGGAAGTCTCTTCTGATGAAGTGCTGGCCTCGCAGGAAGTGCATGATATTTCGGTGGCGATCGGTATCGATCCGGACAGCGACGATCTGAGCCAGCTGCGCTACGGCAAAATCTGTATCCTCGCGGATGCGGACTCCGATGGTCTGCACATTGCCACGCTGCTGTGCGCGCTGTTCGTGAAGCACTTCAGAACGCTTGTGAAAAACGGTCACGTCCACGTGGCGCTGCCGCCGCTGTACCGTATCGACCTCGGCAAAGAGGTTTATTATGCGCTGACGGAAGAAGAGAAAGCGGGCGTGCTGGAGCAGTTGAAGCGTAAGAAGGGCAAACCGAACGTGCAGCGCTTTAAAGGGCTGGGCGAGATGAACCCGATGCAACTGCGTGAAACCACGCTGGACCCGAATACCCGCCGTCTGGTGCAACTGACGATCAGCGACGAAGACGAACAGCAAACCAATGCCGTAATGGATATGCTGCTTGCCAAGAAACGTTCGGAAGACCGACGTAACTGGCTGCAGGAGAAAGGCGATATGGCGGATATTGAAGCCTGATGCCCTGACCCTCTCCTGAGCAGGAGAGGGGATTCAAAACAGCCGCTCAGTGGCCAGAATGATTTTTCCGGTACTGCAGCGGCGTCTCCCCAATCCCCTTTTTAAACGCGCTGATAAACCACGTGACGTCAGAAAACCCGACCCGCGTGGCGATCTCACGCACGCTCGCATCCGAGTGAAGCAGGCATTCACACGCCTTACGCAGCCGTAGCGTATTCAGATAATCATGAATTTTCTCGCCCGTTTCCGCATGGAATTTTCGTGACACATAGCTTCGCGATTTACCCAGTTCTTCTGCCAGCGTATCCAGCCGAAATTTCTCCTGATAATGCTCATCCAGCCAGAACATCACCTGACTGGCGATCCCCTGGCTGTTGCCCGGCGCTCCGTCGTTGTCATCAGGCAGCATGGCAAACAGGCTGATCAGCAGCCCCGCAATGCCCTCGCTGTTCATGGGCGTCTGATAGCAGCTAAACAGATGGTCAATATGGCTATGACAGTGCGCCAGATCCGCCACCCATGCCTCTCCGCCCCGGCGTGAAAGCACTTGCAGTCGCTGCTGAGTATGTGGGAAATCGCGAAGGGCTTTCAGCACGGCGTGCTGGTCAAGATGAATAATCGTGCGCCGATAAAGGGACTCTGCCTGCTCGTCGACCATCACCTTATGCAGGGTAAAAGGCGGGAAGAAAAATAGGCGTCCGGGACGCATGGTGTAGTGACGGTTATCGACAATCGCCACGCCAAACCCTTCTTCTACATAAAGAATTTCCAGACACTGGTGCCAGTGATGATAGCGAACGGTGTTCGCAAAGAGGCGACTGAACGACACCACGGTATCGTTCAGCGTGATCAGCTCCAGATGATCGGACGTCGGCGTATCGCGCATAGTGCAATAAAACTCAATTTTTCCCCACTGGAATGTATTTATAAACCACCTTTTTAAATTTTCTCAACTGTGGGTTTATTCATCGTTCACACCTGTGACATGGCTAACATTTCTGCACCTTGCGGATTCACTATGCTTTGCCGCAGTTGATTACGAGGGTGAACCTATGTGGGCGGCAAACAAAGAAAAATCAAATCCGTTGTCTTCACGCCAGGATGTGGTGGCGTCATTAAACGCGATGCTGGGCGCGCTGGATAAACAGTTTCCGGCAGAAAGTTCGCGTTTCTCGCTGGGTGATACCTGCGCGCATTACGCGACGGATATTGCGCAGATGGAAGGGCTTTCCCGCGCGTTGTGGGGGCTGTTTCCGCTGATGGCATCCGGCGAGTCCACGCCGTTCAGCGAGAAATACATCACGGCGATTAAGCAAGGAACCGATCCGCAAAACGCAGGCTACTGGGGCGATACCGGGCCATACGATCAGCGCCTGGTGGAGATGGCTGCTTACGGTCTGGGGCTTTCTCTGTTGGGAGATAAACTCACCGAACGCTTCACTGAGCGTGAAGTGATGAATCTGCACGCGTGGCTCAACCAGATCACCGATGCGCAGATGCCGGACAGTAACTGGAACTATTTTGCCATTATGGTGCAGCTTGGTTTCAAACGCGCCGGGCTGCCGTATGACCAGGCCGCGGTTGACCGCCGTTTTGCAATGATGGATGCCTATTACCTGGGCGACGGCTGGTATTCCGACGGTGCGGGCCGCCCGAAAGACTATTACATCTCAATGGCGTTTCACTTCTATGGCCTGATTTACGCCACGCTAAGCGGTGATGAAGAGAGGGCGATGGTCTTACGCGAGCGTTCTCGTCTGTTTGCTGAAGACTTTATCTACTGGTCCGCTGCCGATGGTGCATCGGTGCCGTTTGGCCGTAGCCTGACCTACCGCTTTGCGATGGTCGCCTTCTGGAGCGCGGTGGCCTTTTCCGGGCTGGAGGTATTCACACCAGGCGTTGTGAAGGGCATTGTGCTGCGTCATCTGCGCTGGTGGCAACAGCAACCCATTACCGATCGCGACGGTATTCTGACCCTCGGGTTTGCGTATCCGAACCTGGCCATGTGCGAAGATTACAACTCCCCCGGATCGCCATACTGGGCGCTGAAAACCTTTCTGATCCTGGCACTGCCGGAAGAACACCCGTTCTGGCAGGCGGAAGAACAACCGTTACCCGCGCTTGCAGAAAAACATGTGATCCCGCATGCGCAGCAGATCCTGATGCATTCAAATGGCTCACAGCACGTCACAATGCTCACTGCCGGACAGCTTGAGCTGAACAACTACGTCAACACCGAAGCGAAATACACCAAATTTGCCTACTCCAGCCGCTTTGGTTTCACCATTGAGCGCGGACGCTTTGGCCTGAAACATGCCGCCTGCGACTCCATGCTGCTGCTGGCGGACGGGGACAACTATTTCCGCGGACGCCGCGAGTGTGAAGCGGTGCGAGTCGAGGAAAATTACATTTTCTCTCGCTGGTCGCCGTGGCATGACGTGCATATCGAAACCTGGCAAGTGCCGTTTGGGGAGTGGCATCTGCGCCTGCACCGCATTAACAGTGGGCGAACCCTGCAAACGGCGGAAGGCGGCTTTGCGGTGATGAAAACCGAACACCAGATCCGCGATCGTGGCTGTTACCTGGCCGCAGAAAATGGCAGCAGCGCGATTGTCGATCTCTCGCCGGTAATTACGCGCGAACCGGACAGCATGGTCACGCCACCCAACAGCAGCGTGATGTTCCCGGAGTGTGCCGCCATTCCGCTGCTCAAAACTGACATTCCGCAAGGAGAGAGCTGGCTGTGCTGTGCCGTTACGGCCAGTGAAAAACAAAAATATTTTGCGGTCACGCCGCAGCTGAATATTACCCATAATCAGGTCGTTATTCGCGAACCCGGAAGCGAACGCCAGCTGTCGTTCACCTTATAAAAACTCTGGCCCCTACACGTCGGCGAGGATGGTATGAAAAACACATCTACAACGAACAAAACCGAATATTACAAAATCAGCAGTTTTATTTTTCTCTACTTCTTTACCTGGTCAGCCAGTATTGGCTTGCTGGCCATCTGGCTCGGCCAGAAAGCGAATCTCAGCGGTTCGGTGATTGGCACGGTATTCGCGGTTAACGGCGTCTTCTCCGTTATTCTTAAACCGATTTACGGCTATATTCTCGATAAAATCGGCATGAGCAAATATCTGCTCTATTTTGTAGTGGCGATGTCTGCTCTGATGGCACCGTTCTTTATTTACGTTTACCAGCCTCTGCTGATGTCCAACACCATGCTCGGGATTATTATCGGTGCGCTCTATTTAAGTTTTGCCTGGTATGCGGGCGTGGCGGCATGCGAATCCTATTCCGATCGTTTCAGTCGCTTAAACGGCATGGAGTTTGGTCAAATCCGTATGTGGGGATCGCTCGGCTGGGCGGTGGCGTCGTCCTTCTCCGGGCTGCTGTTTAATCTCTCTCCGGCATATAACTTCATTATGGGCAGCGTGGCCTCAGTGGTGATGCTGATTGTCCTGCTGAGCCTGAAAGTGAACACTAACTCCGCTCATGCAGGTGAGGTGTTAACCAAAGAGAAAATCGCCCCGTCAGATGTGTATGCCCTGCTGCGGAACCGTAAATTCTGGGCGTTCTGCCTGTATGTGGCGGGTGTGGCGTGGATGATGTTTATTGCTGAACAGCAGTTCTCGCGTTATTTCGTCACCTTCTTCGATGATATCCACCAGGGCAATGCGGTGTTTGGTTATCTGGGAACCGTCCAGTCGGGGATGGAGTTCGTCATGTATATGGTGATCCCGCTGTTTGTAAACTTTATTGGTGCCAAGCGCGGGCTGTTAATTGTCGGGCTGGTGGTGGGTGCGCGTCTGATTATTTCCGGTCTGTGCGATTCGCATCTATTAATCTCGATTCTTAAACCGCTGTACGGCCTGGAAATTTGTCTGCTGCTGGTCTCTGTCTTTAAATATATCGCCGAGCATTTCGATAAACGCGTAAACGCCACGATGTATTTGCTGGGCTATCAGGCGATGCTGTATGTCGGCAATGTGGTGGTCTCTTCCCCGGCCGGATATCTCTATGACCGCATCGGCTTTGAGCAGACATATATCATCATGGGCGCTACCGCGCTGACCTTTACCCTTATTTCTGTCTTTACGTTATCCGCCTGCCAGAGTAAATGGCGCGGCGCACAAACGATGAATATTGCAGAACACAATCCAACCCGATAATTACGCCGTCAAAGAAGGAACCGAAATATGTTAAGTCGTATCAAAGAGGAACGCCTGCCCGCGATTTCTGAGCCTGTTGATCCACGTGCATTTAGCGATGAACTTAGCTCGGCGCGCAGCCATGTCCTCGACCTGATTAGCCGTCATTTAACGGAATTCGGTGAGCAATTCCCGGCGGAAACCTGCAAAGAGGGGTTTTATCCGCTGACTGACAACGTGGAGTGGACCACCAGCTTCTGGACCGGTCAGTTGTGGCTGGCGTGGGAGATGAGCGGCGAGGAGAAATTCCGCGCGATGGCGGAAAAACATGTGCGTTCGTTTGGCCTGCGCATCGCCGGGCGCAACGACACCAACACTCACGATCTGGGCTTCCTCTACACACTCTCCTGCGTGGCGGCCTGGCGGCTGACGGGTAACCGGGAGGCGCGTGGCTTCTCGTTGCTGGCGGCGGAAGCCTTACTGGAACGCTTCCATGAGAAGGCGAAGATCATTCAGGCGTGGGGGGATCTGGCCGATCCGGAGCAGGCCGGACGCATGATCATCGACTGCAACATGAACCTGCCGCTGCTCTACTGGGCGACCGAACAAACGGGCGATCCGCGCTTTGCTGACGCCGCAAAAGCGCACGTGATGCAGGCGGCGACGTATCTCATTCGTGAAGATGCCTCGACGTTCCACACCTACTATATGGATGTGGAAACCGGTGCGCCGCGCTACGGCAACACGCAGCAAGGTTATGCCGATGACTCCTGCTGGTCGCGCGGGCAGGCGTGGGGGATTTACGGCTTCCTGCTGAGCTATATCTATACCGGCGATGAGACAATGATTGCCCTGTCAAAACGGCTGGCGAACTACTTCCTCAACCGTCTGCCGGAAGACAACGTCTGCCACTGGGATCTGGCGCTGGTGGGCACCGATGCGTTGCGTGATTCTTCCTCGGCGGCGATTGCGGTGTGTGGGCTGCTGGAGCTGGTGAAACATCTGCCGGTCACAGATCCGGATCGCGAACGTTACCTCGAATGGGCGAAAGGGATTATGTCCTCGCTGACAAAGCACTATCTGATGGGCAAAGACGAAAAGGGCAACGGGCTGCTTAAGCACTCGGTGTATCATCTGGCGAGCAATAAAGGCGTGGATGAGTGTGCGAGCTGGGGCGATTACTTCTACGTTGAGGCACTGGTGCGTTTTACGCAGAGCTGGAAACTGTACTGGTAAAAACAGTCGGGGGGCGACCCCCGACTGCCGGGTTACGCCTTAGGAATACGCAGCGTCTGGCCGGGATAAATTTTGTCCGGGCTGGAGAGCATCGGGCGGTTAGCCTCAAAAATCTTGTTGTACTGGTTGGCATCGCCGTACACGGTTTTGGAGATGGCGCTCAGGGTATCGCCTGATTTCACCGTATAGTAAGTGGCTTCATCTTTGGCGTCGGTCGCGGTGATGTTGTTCTCAACCTCGCTGACGCCCGCGATGTTCCCGACGGCGACCTGGATTTTCTCTTTCTGCTCCTGAGTCAGCCCGTCGCCCGTCACGCTGGCTTTGCCGTCGGTAACGTTAACCTGAACTTTATCTGAGCCGGGAATATTGAGTTTTTTGAGGTGCTCGGTGATTTTGTCGCCCTGACCTTTGTGGTCGGTCAGGTTATCCCACAGCTTTTCGCCTGCTTCTTTTACAAAGTTAAAAAGACCCATTCCATCCTCCTGTTAATCATGAAGTCAGAATAAGCATAGCAGTTGGGTTTTAAGGTGATAAAAAAAGCCCGGCGGCGCTAACGCTTACCGGGTCTGGATGGGTTCTCCCTCTCCCAGTGGGAGAGGGCGGGGTGAGGGGAAACTTAAACTCCCTGCTCCAGAATACGGATATGGGTTTCGAGAACGTCACCCTTCACCGCGTCGCTCCAGGCTTTCATGTGTGCGGTTTGCAGATGCGCCTCAAGATGCGCTACGGTTTCCCACTGCTCAACCATGATGATGGAGTCTGGCGCGGTCGCCTGGAAGCTCGCGTCTGTGGCAGCATCCACCATCGGCGCATAGCCATGGCAGCCTTCTTCTTTCAGTACGGTCGGGATAATCTTCGCGAACTGATCCAGCACCGCCTGGCGATGATGTTGGCCTGGACGAGTACGGATTTCAGCAATAACGGTAAGCATGGTTAACTCCTTCTAATTCCAGGCTACCAGTTAAGCAAAAATTTCTGCGAGATGCTTGCGATATTCTGCGATATAGCGCGGGACATCCGGCATTTTAATCACGTCGTTGACGATAAAGGTCGGCAGCGGCTCCATGCCCAGGAACTGATTCGCCTTGTGGAACGGCAGATACGCGCCGTCGACGCCCACGCCTTCGAAGAACTGATCTTTCTCGGTGAAGGCTTCCATCGGGGCATTCCAGGTCAGGGACAGCATATATTTTTTGCCCTGAATCAGGCCGCCGGAACCGTATTTTTTGGACGCGTCTGAACGGGTACGGCCATCGCTGGCATACAGTGAGCCGTGACCTTCGGTGAACACGTCATCCATGTATTTTTTTACCGTCCACGGCGCGCCCATCCACCAGCCCGGCATCTGCCAGATCACCACGTCCGCCCACAGGAAATTCTGCACTTCGGCTTTTACGTCATAATCGCTGTCCGCGCGCACGACCTTAACATCATGTCCGGCGTCGCGCAGGAAACCGTCCGCGACCTCGGTCAGGGTGTCATTCAGCTGGCCTTTAGAGTGCGCAAATTCTTTCGCGCCGTTGATAATCAGAATGTTGCTCATTATTTGTCCTCGGAGAAGAGAGTATGCCGGGTATTCTACGCGCGAGGGCGTAACGGTAAAATGAGCAAAATGTGCAAAGTCTTTTGCCTGAGCAGCAATAATCCCTCACCAGTTGACGTTAACCTCAAATCCACCGTCTGCGGCATTCGCCAGCGACACACGCATACCGTGAAGCGCAGCAATGCGCTTCACAATCGACAATCCCAGCCCGCTGCCCGTTTCATCCTGCCCTGGCGGGCGATAAAAGCGCTCACCGATCCGGGCCAGCGCGTCCGGTGAAATACCGGTGCCATTGTCGCGCACGGTAAAGCTGCGCGCGTCCAGCGTAACGTCCACCACGCTGCCGCGCGGGCTGTAACGCACGGCATTATCCAGCAGGTTGCGCACCAGCAGGCTCAGCAGCAGTGGCTGCCCGTTGCGCGTGGCCTGCGGTGCGTTGACGTTGAGCCGAACGTCGATACCTGCCTGTTGTGCCGGATGATAAATATCCATCACCGCAGACTGCAGTAAATCAGCCATCGTCACCGGTTCGACATCGTCCAGGTTGTCCAGCGAATCCAGGCGCGACAGCGTGAGGAGCTGATCCACCAGACGTGAGGCGCGGTCGATACCCGCATGAAGCTGCGACAGGGCTTTAGATTGTGCCTCAGGATCGTCCAGATAGAGCTGCGCCACGTCGGTTTGCACCTTCAGCGCGGCTAACGGGCTGCGCAATTCGTGGGCGGCATCGGAGGTGAAGCGGCGCTCGCGAGTCATCATCTCCTGGGTGCGAGCAAACAGATGATTCAGCGCGTCGAGCAGTGGACGAACCTCTGTGGGCACGCCTTGCGTCGGCAGTGAATCGGTGGCGTCAGGTGAGCGTGAACGCAGCGTCTGCGCCAGCTTTTTCAACGGCTTCAGTTCGCGGCTTAACAGGACGATAAGCAACAGCAGCATCACGGGCAGCGCCACCAGCCACGGCGTCAGCTGGGAACTGACCACGTCCAGCGCCATCTCCTGCCGATACTCCCACTCCTGGCCGACCACCACGCGGTATTTACCGTCTGGCGACGTCAGCCATAAAAAGCGCCATTCGTCGTTATCGTCCTGAAGCCGTCCGTCATCGAACCCATCCCGACGATAGTGGTACGGAATATCGCGCCCGTTCTCGCCGTCGTTAAGCACCATTTTGCCGTCAGTCGTGAAGATGGCGAAGGCCAGCGCGTCGTCGTCCAGATGCCCGTGTCTGGCTTTTTTCGGCACCTCGCGCATGCGTTCTGGCGCGCGAAGCTCGTTAAGTTCCATCGTCAGCAGCCGTTTGGCGAACAGCATTTGTTGGGTATCGAACAGTTTATCGAGCTTATGGGTGGTCTGTTGCCAGGCCACCACGCTTGCGGCAAACCAGGCCGCCAGCGACAGCAACAGGAAAAGAAGCGTCAGACGCAGCTTCAGGCTCAGGCGTTGGGTCAGTTTCATGCGTCACCCAGGGTATAGCCGATGCCGTGGACGGTGCGGATAAACCCGCTGCCGAGCTTGCGGCGCAGGTGATGAACGTGAACCTCCACGGCGTTACTGGAGACATCGTCATCCCAGTTATAAAGTTTTTCTTCGATATGTTTACGCGGCAATACGCGGCCTGCATTGCGCATCAGCAGTTCCAGCAGGGCGAACTCTTTCGGTTTGAGCGCCAGCGTTTCGCCATCCCGCATGGCGACAAGACTTGTCGGATCGAGCGTGACGTTGCCGTGACGTAGTTCGCTGCGCGTCTGGCCGTGGCTGCGGCGCACCAGCGCTTCAAGGCGGGCAGCCACTTCAAGCAGCGCGAACGGCTTGCACAGGTAATCATCTGCGCCCAGACGCAGCCCTTCGACGCGCTGGTTAAGCGCATCCCGCGCGGTCAGGATCAGTACCGGCTCACTGCGTCCGCTTTCGCGCCAGGCGCGCAGGATCTCCAGCCCGTCGATTTCCGGCAGCGTCAGGTCGAGCACCACGGCATCATAGGGGGCGCTGTACAGTGCAGTCTGGCCGGTTTTCCCGTCGGTAAACCAGTCCACGCTAAACCCCATTTTGCTTAAGCCCGCTTTGATGCCATCGCCGATTAACTTGTCGTCTTCAACCAGTAAAATGCGCATATTCCCTCCTTGATGCCGTCAGTAAACCCTCTGCATCTGCCTGCTGTACAGTAAAAATAAATAAATTTTCCCCTTAAGAAGTTGTTAAGGTTTACCCTGTTTAATGGACTGCGAAACGACATTAAAGGGAGAGATTAATATGAAAAAATTCGCTGCTATTGCGGCCATCATGATGATGACCACCGCGCCGGTCTTTGCTGCACAGGGTGGTTTTAACGGCCCGTCTGCAACCGCAACCCAGACGCAAACCCAGCAGGGCGGTTTTGTCGATAACAACGCTAACCTGACGACGGCGGCAAAAGTGAAAGATCTGAAGGACGATGCCTGGGTGAAGCTGCGCGGGAACATCACCGAGCGCCTGTCCGATGACCGCTACACCTTCCGCGATGAAACCGGCACGGTAGTGGTCGAGATTGACCACAAGCGCTGGAACGGCGTGACCGTGACGCCGCAGGATAAAGTGGAACTGCAGGGGAAAGTCGACAAAGACTGGAACGAATTCGAAATCGACGTGAAGCAGGTTATCAGGCTGAACAAATAATGCAGAAAAGGGCCGCTCATCCGGCCCTTTTTCTTTGTGACTCAACTCGTCAGATAAGGTAGTATCTGCGGCAATATTGCCTGAAACCCATCGGTTTCTGAGTTGAGGAATCACACGTAATGAGCGATATGGCAGAGCGCCTCGCGCTACATGAATTCACGGAAAACGCCTACCTGAACTACTCCATGTACGTCATCATGGACAGGGCGTTGCCGTTTATCGGGGATGGCCTGAAGCCCGTTCAGCGCCGCATCGTCTATGCGATGTCCGAACTGGGGCTGAACGCCACCGCCAAGTTCAAAAAATCCGCCCGTACCGTCGGTGACGTACTGGGTAAATACCATCCGCACGGTGACAGCGCCTGTTATGAAGCGATGGTGTTAATGGCGCAGCCGTTCTCTTACCGCTATCCGCTGGTGGACGGGCAGGGGAACTGGGGTGCGCCGGACGATCCGAAATCCTTCGCGGCGATGCGTTATACCGAATCCCGTTTGTCTAAATATGCCGAAGTGCTGCTGGGCGAGCTGGGGCAGGGCACCGTCGACTGGGTGCCAAACTTCGACGGTACGATGCAGGAGCCGAAGATGCTGCCTGCGCGTCTGCCGAACATCCTGCTGAACGGTACTACCGGTATTGCGGTCGGTATGGCGACGGACATTCCGCCGCATAACCTGCGTGAAGTGGCGAAAGCCGCCATCACCCTGATTGAACAGCCGAAAACCTCGCTGGACGATCTGCTGGATATCGTGCAGGGGCCGGACTACCCGACCGAAGCAGAGATCATCACCTCGCGCGCGGAAATCCGCAAAATCTACCAGAACGGTCGCGGCTCCGTGCGTATGCGCGCGGTATGGACAAAAGAAGATGGTGCGGTGGTGATCACCGCGCTGCCGCACCAGGTTTCTGGCGCGAAAGTGCTGGAACAGATCGCCTCCCAGATGCGCAATAAAAAGCTGCCGATGGTGGACGACCTGCGTGACGAATCCGATCACGAGAACCCGACTCGTCTGGTGATTGTGCCGCGTTCTAACCGCGTGGACATGGAGCAGGTGATGAACCACCTGTTTGCCACCACCGATCTGGAAAAAAGTTACCGCATCAACCTGAACATGATCGGCCTTGATGGTCGCCCGGCGGTGAAAAACCTGCTGGAGATCCTCACCGAATGGCTGACGTTCCGCCGCGATACGGTGCGTCGCCGTCTGAATCATCGTCTGGAAAAAGTGCTTAAGCGCCTGCATATCCTTGAAGGTTTGCTGGTGGCGTTCCTCAATATTGACGAAGTGATAGAGATCATTCGTACCGAGGACGAGCCGAAGCCCGCGCTGATGTCGCGCTTTGGTATCAGCGAAACCCAGGCCGAAGCGATCCTCGAACTGAAGCTGCGCCATCTCGCCAAACTGGAAGAGATGAAGATCCGCGGTGAGCAGAACGAGCTGGAAAAAGAGCGCGATCAGCTGCAGGCGATCCTCGCCTCCGAGCGCAAGATGAATAACCTGCTGAAGAAAGAGCTGCAGGCCGATGCCGATGCCTTCGGCGACGACCGTCGTTCTCCGCTGCACGAGCGCGAAGAAGCGAAGGCGATGAACGAGCACGACATGCAGCCGTCCGAGCCGGTGACCATTGTGCTGTCGCAAAGCGGCTGGGTGCGTAGCGCCAAAGGTCACGATATCGACGCGCCGGGGCTGAGTTATAAATCCGGCGACAGCTTCAAAGCGGCGGTGAAAGGGAAGAGTAACCAGCCGGTGGCGTTTATCGACTCCACGGGCCGCAGCTACGCCATCGACCCAATCACGCTGCCATCTGCGCGTGGGCAGGGCGAGCCCCTCACCGGCAAGCTGACGCTGCCGCCGGGTGCGACCGTTGAGCATATGCTGATGGAAGCCGACGACCAAAAACTGCTGATGGCCTCTGACGCTGGTTACGGCTTTATCTGTACTTTCAATGATCTCGTGTCGCGCAACCGTGCCGGTAAGGCGCTGATCAGCCTGCCGGATAACGCGCACGTCATGACGCCGCTGGTGATTGAGAACGAGAGCGACATGCTGCTGGCGATCACCGCTGCCGGACGTATGCTGATGTTCCCGGTCAGCGATCTGCCGGAGCTGTCGAAAGGGAAAGGCAACAAGATCATTAACATTCCGTCGGCGGAAGCAGCAAAAGGCGAAGATGGCCTGGCGCACCTCTTCCTTCTGCCGCCGCAGAGCACGCTGACCATTCATGTCGGCAAACGTAAAATCAAACTTCGTCCGGAAGAGTTGCAGAAGGTAGTCGGTGAGCGCGGTCGCCGCGGTTCACTGATGCGTGGCCTGCAGCGTATCGACCGGATAGATGTTGATTCTCCGGTTCGTCCAAAAGCGGACGACAGCGAAGCGTAACCAGATTTAGCCCCCTCTGTTCCGGAGGGGGTATTTCAGGAAAATTTCCCGTAAAAACGTTGTTAATTCGTGCGTTGCGATTAACAATACGCGCTCGTAATAAAGTCCTTACCTGGCCACAGGTGAAGTATAATTGTCGCTGTTGGGGCTTCAGAGGTCGCTATGCTATACATTGTTCGTCTCATTCTTACCGTTATCTACTGCATTCTGGTCTGTGTTTTCGGCTGCATCTATTGCCTGTTCAGCCCGCGTAATCCAAAGCATGTTGCCACCTTTGGGCATATGTTTGGTCGTCTTGCGCCACTGTTTGGTCTGAAGGTTGAAAAACGCCTGCCTGAAGGAGCTGAGCATTTCGGGAACGCCATTTATATCGCAAATCATCAGAACAACTACGATATGGTGACGGCCTCAAACATCGTACTGCCGCCGACCGTGACCGTAGGGAAAAAGAGCCTGTTGTGGATACCGTTTTTCGGTCAACTGTACTGGCTCACCGGTAACCTGCTGATCGACCGTAACAATCGCGCGAAAGCGCACGGCACCATTGCGGAAGTGGTGAATCACTTTAAGAAACGCAAAATCTCCATCTGGATGTTCCCGGAAGGGACGCGCAGCCGTGGTCGCGGCCTGCTGCCGTTCAAAACCGGTGCGTTTCATGCTGCAATTGCGGCAGGCGTTCCAATTATTCCTGTGTGTGTTTCCAATACTTCTAATAAGATTAATCTCAACCGTCTGAATAACGGGCTGGTTATTGTCGAAATGCTGCCGCCGGTGGACACCAGTAAGTACGGTAAAGATCAGGTGCGCGAGCTGGCAGCACACTGCCGTGAGCTGATGGCTCAGCATATTGCGCAGCTCGACAAAGAAGTCGCAGAGAGAGAAGCCGCCGGGAAAATTTAATCCGGCGTTACAGGGAAAACGAATTCCCGCGTTGTTAGTCGTTTCAGATGGAGCTTATATGTCACTCAGTCGGCGTCAGTTTATTCAGGCTTCGGGGATCGCCCTCTGTGCGGGTGCGATGCCGCTGAGAGCCAGCGCCGCCGGGCAGCAGCAGCCGCTGCCCATTCCGCCGTTGATTGAATCCCGTCGCGGGCAGCCACTTTTCCTGACCCTGCAGCGCAGCCACTGGTCCTTTACCCAGGGGACGCGCGCGTCCGTCTGGGGAATTAACGGGCGCTATCTTGGGCCGACCATCCGCGTGTGGAACGGCGATGACGTTAAGCTGATTTACAGTAACCGCACGACTGAAAATGTCGCCATGACCGTCAGCGGTTTACAGGTTCCTGGCCCGCTGATGGGCGGCGCGGCGCGCATGATGTCGCCAAATGCTGACTGGGCTCCGGTGCTGCCGATCCGTCAGAGCGCGGCTACGCTGTGGTATCACGCCAACACCCCTAACCGCACGGCGCAGCAGGTTTATAACGGTCTCGCCGGAATGTGGCTGATCGAAGATGAAATCAGCAAATCACTGCCGATCCCGAACCACTACGGTGTGGATGATTTCCCGGTCATTATTCAGGACAAACGTCTGGATAACTTCGGCACGCCGGAGTACAGCGAGCCGGGCAGCGGCGGCTTTGTCGGTGACACGCTGCTGGTCAACGGCGCACAAAGCCCGTATGTCGAAGTCTCTCGCGGTTGGGTGCGCCTGCGTCTGCTTAACGCGTCCAACTCGCGCCGCTACCAGCTTCAGATGAGTGATGGCCGCGCGTTGCATGTGATCTCAGGCGATCAGGGCTTTTTACCTGCGCCGGTTTCCGTCAAGCAACTGGCGCTGGCACCGGGCGAACGTCGGGAAATTCTCGTGGACATGACCAACGGGGATGAAGTGTCTGTTACCTGCGGTGAAGCGGCGAGCATTGTGGATCGCATTCGCGGGTTCTTCGAACCATCGAGCATTCTGGTCTCCACGCTGGTATTGACTCTGCGCCCGACTGGCCTGCTGCCACTGGTCACCGATAGCCTGCCAATGCGTTTACTGCCGCAGGAGATCCTCAATGGATCGCCCGTGCGCAGCCGCGATATCAGCCTGGGCGACGATCCGGGGATCAACGGTGCGCTGTGGGACGTCAATCGCATTGATATCACTGCCCAGCAAGGCACCTGGGAGCGCTGGACGGTTCGCTCGGACATGCCGCAGTCGTTCCATATTGAAGGGGTGTCATTCCTGATCCGCAACGTCAACGGGGCAATGCCGTTCCCGGAAGACCGTGGCTGGAAAGATACCGTCTGGGTGGATGGGCAGGTTGAACTGCTGGTCTACTATGGCCAGCCTTCGTGGCCGCACTTCCCGTTCCTGTTCCACAGCCAGACGCTGGAGATGATGGACAGGGGTTCCGTGGGGCAGATGCTGGTCAATCCAGCGCCGTAAACGTGTCGGGTGGCGGCTTCGCCTGACCCGACCTACAGGCCCGTAGGCCCGGTAAGCGAAGCGCTACCGGGCAATAAATACCCCTTCATTTCCCACAATAATCCAGCGTATAATCCCGCTCCTTTTGTCTGTTTTTTCTTCGGAAGCATTATGAGCGCAATTTCCCTGATCCAGCCGGATCGAGACCTCTTCTCCTGGCCCCAGCACTGGGCGGCCTGCTTTGGACCGGCTCCGTTCCTGCCGATGTCCCGCGAAGAGATGGACCAACTGGGCTGGGATAGCTGCGATATCATTCTGGTGACGGGTGATGCGTATGTCGATCACCCGAGCTTTGGCATGGCGATCTGTGGCCGCATGCTTGAAGCCCAGGGCTTCCGCGTGGGGATCATCTCCCAGCCTGACTGGAACAGCAAAGACGACTTTATGCGTCTGGGCAAACCTAACCTGTTCTTCGGTGTGACCGCAGGCAACATGGACTCGATGATCAACCGCTATACCGCGGATCGTAAACTGCGCCATGATGACGCCTACACCGCCGGTAACGTGGCGGGCAAACGTCCGGACCGCGCGACGCTGGTCTACACTCAGCGTTGCAAAGAAGCCTGGAAAGAGGTGCCGGTCATCCTGGGCGGCATCGAAGCGAGCCTGCGCCGTACCGCCCATTATGATTACTGGTCTGATACCGTGCGTCGTTCAGTGCTGGTGGATTCCAAAGCCGACATGCTGATCTACGGCAACGGCGAGCGCCCACTGGTGGAAGTGGCGCACCGTCTGGCGCAGGGCGAGCCGGTGAGCAGCATCCGCGACGTGCGCAACACCGCGATTATGGTGAAAGAAGCGCTGCCGGGCTGGAGCGGGGTGGATTCCCGCATTATCGATATGCCAGGCAAAATCGACCCGATCCCGCATCCTTACGGCGAGGATCTGCCGTGCGCGGATAACAAACCGGTGGAACCGAAAAAAGCCGAAGCGAAAGCCATTGTCGTACAGCCACCGCGTCCGAAGCCGTGGGAAAAGACCTACGTGCTGCTGCCGTCTTTTGAGAAAGTGAAAAGCGACAAGGTGCTTTACGCCCATGCGTCCCGTATTCTGCACCATGAAACCAACCCTGGCTGCGCGCGCGCACTGATGCAAAAGCACGGCGAGCGGTTTATCTGGATTAACCCTCCGGCGATCCCGCTCTCGACTGAAGAGATGGACAGCGTTTTTGCCCTGCCGTACAAACGTGTTCCGCATCCTGCCTATGGCAACGCCCGTATCCCGGCATATGAGATGATCCGCTTCTCGATCAACATCATGCGCGGCTGTTTTGGCGGCTGTTCATTCTGCTCCATTACCGAGCACGAAGGTCGCATTATTCAGAGCCGCTCTGAAGATTCGATCATTAACGAGATCGAAGCCATTCGCGACACGGTGCCGGGCTTTACCGGCGTGATCTCCGATCTGGGTGGTCCAACTGCCAACATGTACATGCTGCGTTGTAAATCGCCGCGTGCGGAGCAGACCTGCCGCCGCCTGTCGTGCGTTTACCCTGATATCTGCCAGCATATGGACACTAACCACGAGCCGACGATCAATCTCTATCGCCGCGCGCGTGACCTGAAAGGCATCAAGAAGATCCTGATCGCCTCCGGGGTGCGTTACGACATCGCCGTGGAAGATCCGCGTTACATCAAAGAGCTGGCGACGCACCACGTTGGTGGTTATCTGAAGATCGCCCCGGAGCACACCGAAGAAGGCCCGCTGTCCAAAATGATGAAGCCGGGCATGGGCAGCTATGACCGCTTTAAACAGCTGTTTGATACCTATTCAAAACAGGCGGGGAAAGAGCAGTATCTGATCCCTTACTTCATTTCCGCACACCCCGGCACCCGTGATGAAGACATGGTGAACCTGGCGCTGTGGCTGAAGCAGCGTCGATTCCGTCTGGATCAGGTGCAGAACTTCTACCCGTCGCCGCTCGCCAACTCGACGACCATGTATTACACCGGCAAAAACCCGCTGAGTAAGATTGGCTATAAGAGTGAAGACGTGGTGGTGCCGAAAGGGGATAAACAGCGCCGTCTGCATAAAGCGCTGCTGCGTTACCACGATCCGAAAAACTGGCCGCTGATCCGCCAGGCGCTGGAAGAGATGGGTAAAAAACATCTGATCGGCTCGCGCCGCGACTGCCTGGTGCCGGCCCCGACGCTGGATGAGATGCGCGAAGCGCGTCGTCAGAATCGCCATACGCGCCCGGCGCTGACCAAACATACGCCGATTGTGCATCAGCGTTCGAACGGTGGCGCTACGGGGACGAAAAAAACGGGAAAACGTAAGATCGGTTAAACCTGTAAAAATGCCCGGTGGCGCTGCGCTTACCGGGCCTACAGGTCAGAGCGTAGGCCGGGTAAGGCGGAGCCGCCACCCGGCTTTTTTACTATTACCCGCCAAACTGATCCGGGTCCGGCCCAAGCCGTTTGCCCTGATCCAGCTTTGCAATCTCGCCCAGTTCGTCTTTGTCCAGGCGGAAATCCCAGACGTCGAAGTTCTCAGCGATACGCGATGGCGTGACCGATTTCGGGATCACCACCAGACCGTTGTCCAGATGCCAGCGGATAACAATCTGTGCCGGCGTTTTTCCATACTTATCCGCCAGTTCACGGATAATTTTCTGGTCGAAAACGCCTTCTCCACCCTGTGCCAGCGGGCTCCAGGACTCAGTCTGGATTTTGTGCGTCGCGTTCCATGAATGAAGCTGACGCTGCTGCATCAGCGGGTGCAGCTCGATCTGGTTGATCACCGGTGCCACGCCCGTTTCATCAATCAGGCGCTGCAGGTGATGCACCTGGAAGTTGCACACGCCGATGCTCTTCACCAGCCCCTCTTTTTGCAGCTCAATCATCCCTTTCCAGGCATCAACGTAATGATCGATTGCCGGAACCGGCCAGTGCATCAGATACAGGTCGACGAAATCAAGCTGGAGTTTATCCAGGCTCTCCTGCAGGGCTTCGCGGGGGCGCTTTTGATCGTCGTTCCACAGTTTGGTGGTAATGAATAACTCGTCGCGGGAAACGCCAGCACTGGCCAGGGCTTTGCCCACGCCGTCCTCATTTTTGTAGGCGGCTGCGGTATCAATAGACCGATAGCCGACTTCCAGTGCTTTATGAATGGCGGAGACGACCTCGTCGTTACCGGCTTTCCATACACCGAGCCCCAGTTGGGGCATTACGTTGCCATCCTGCAGCTTAATTACGGTTTGGTTTGCCATTTTTCCTCCTTCAGGTGCTCATCGTCGAAGGGTTCCTCCGACGATGTGGTGTGCATTAAGTCTGGACGAAATGTCAAAAAACGAAAGGCGGGATAACAAAAACGCTTAGCGCGCCGCTTCGTAGATACGGCGGCTCACGTCCAGCGTGATGTCACCGTGCTCGCCCAGTTGGGTCATTCCGTGTGCTTCCAGTTTTGCCAGCAGGGCAGGGATGGAGCTACCGTCCAGGCCGTAGCCGGAGAGACGTGTTGGCACGCCCAGAGCTTCAAAGAAGCTGCGGGTCGCTTCGATGGCCGCATCAATGCGCGCATCGTCAGAACCGTCGGTGATATTCCACACGCGCTCAGCGTACTGCAGCAGTTTGGCGCGTTTGGTATCACGTTTTTCGTTCCACAGCGCAGGCAGAACAATGGCCAGCGTCTGTGCGTGATCCAGACCATGCATCGCCGTCAGTTCGTGGCCCAGCATGTGGGTCGCCCAGTCCTGCGGCACACCCGCCCCAATCAGGCCGTTCAGTGCCTGAGTCGCCGCCCACATCACGTTGGCACGCACGTCATAGTTTTCCGGTTCTTTCAGCGCTTTCGGGCCTTCTTCGATAAGCGTCAGCAGAATGCCTTCCGCAAAGCGATCCTGAATTTTGGCATCAACCGGGTAGGTAACGTACTGCTCAACGGTGTGAACAAAGGCGTCGACCACACCGTTAGCCACCTGGCGGGCAGGAAGGGTGTAGGTGTAAACCGGGTCCAGAATGGCGAACACAGGCTGAACGTGTTCGTTCATAAAGGCCTGCTTATCACCCGTGGTTTTACGCGAGATGACCGCGCCTTTGTTGGACTCCGAACCGGTAGCGGGCAGAGTCAGTACGGAGCCCATCGGGATCGCGCTTTTAATGTCGCTGCCGCGGGTTTCCAGGATATGCCACGGATCGATGCCGTCCGCGTAGTGCGCTGCAGCGGCGATGAATTTTGTGCCGTCCAGTACAGAACCGCCGCCGACCGCCAGCAGGAAAGTAATGTTCTCTTCGCGGGCGATTTTCACCGCGTTCATCAGCGTTTCGTAAGACGGGTTTGGTTCGATGCCGCCGAACTCACGTACGTCCAGACCTTCCAGCGCGCTGTAAACCTGATCCAGCACGCCGGTTTTTTTCACGCTGCCGCCGCCGTAGGTAATCAGCACGCGGGCGTCAGCCGGGATTTGCTCGCGCAGGTCGGCGATAGCGCCTTTGCCAAACAGGATGCGGGTTGGGGTGTGAAGATTGAAGTTGTTCATTGCTCGTTCCCTTATGTGGGTGAAAAACCGTGGCGGCGCAGAAGGCTACCTGATGCTGCACATTGTGGCTGGCTGAGGCTATGCTCTCAATGCACATTCCTGCCGATGTCTTGCCCATTTCTACACGGCGCTGGAGAATCCGCGAGAAAATGCGCACACTGTGTGCGTCGGAAACCGTACCCGGAGCAGGAAAAAATGAATCGCGAAGAAATCTGTTTGCAGCTAACCTCTCAGATTAAGCAATTGATAGATAAAAAGAATAACGTTGACGCGTTGTTGCCGGACATCCGTCTCCTCTACGGGACACAGCCAGGCACGCGCACGCCGGTGATGTACCAGCCGGGCATCGTTTTTCTCTTTTCCGGCCATAAAATTGGCTATATCAATGAACGCGTGTTTCGTTACGACACTAATGAATACCTGCTCCTGACAGTACCTTTACCCTTTGAGTGTGAAACTTTCGCGACAGAGGCGGTCCCGCTGGCGGGGATTCGGCTAAATGTTGATATTCTGCAGTTGCAGGAGCTACTGATGGAGATTGGCGAAGACGAGCTGTTTCAGCCGTCTGTTGCGGCGAGCGGGATCAACTCAGCGACGTTATCGGACGAAATTCTTTGCGCCATTGAACGCCTGCTGGATGTTATGGAGCGGCCACTGGATGCGCGCATTCTCGGCAGGCAGATTATCCGCGAAATCCTCTACCACGTGCTGTTAGGGCCGGGTGGCGGGGCGTTGCTGGCGCTGGTGAGCCGACAGACCCACTTCAGCCTGATCAGCCGCGTGCTGAAACGCATTGAAAGCCAGTACACGGAAAACCTCAGCGTTGACCAACTGGCGGCGGAAGCGAACATGAGCGTCTCGGCGTTTCACCATAATTTTAAATCGGTGACCAGCACGTCGCCGCTGCAGTACCTCAAAACCTACCGGCTGCATAAGGCGCGGATGCTGATGATCCACGACGGTATGAAGGCCAGCGCAGCGGCGATGCGCGTTGGCTATGAAAGTGCGTCACAGTTTAGTCGGGAGTTTAAGCGCTATTTCGGCGTCACGCCGGGAGAAGATGCTTCGCGCATCCGAACCATGCAGGGAGCTTAGGTTTTTTCCCCTCTCCCCTATGGGGAGAGGGTCAGGGTGAGGGGATCAGGCGCTGCAATACTTTTTCTTAATTACCACCGCGATCGTCCCCACCAGCCCTGCAACCAGCAGGAAAATCGGCAGTACCATCAGGAACGTCATCACCTGATCTTCATGACGCTTCACTAACGGGATCATATTCAGCGCGTAGCCGAGCGTTGTCACCACGCCGACCCACAGCAGCGCGCTCAGCCAGTTAAAGAACTGGAAGCGGCGGTTTGAGAGGCCGGAGATGCCCGCCATGGTTGGCAGCAGGGTGCGGACAAACGCCAGAAAACGGCCCGCCAGCAGCGCCAGCAGGCCGTGACGGTCAAACATGCAGGTCGCCCGCTGATGATATTTGTGCGGCAACTGTGCCAGCCAGCTTTTCACCACGCGGGTATTGCCGAGCCAGCGGCCCTGCATATAGCTCAGCCAGCAGCCCAGGCTGGCGGCAGAAGTAAGGATCACCATCGTTGGTGCGAAGTCCATGACGCCCTTGCCGATTAATGCCCCTGCAAGCAGAAGCAGGCTGTCACCGGGTAAAAATGAGGCTGGCAGTAATCCATTTTCCAGAAACAGTGTCGCGAACATCACGAAATAGACAATACCCACAACATGCGGGTCCGCCAGCGCAGCAAAATCGTGTTGCCAGAGCGCAGCGATAATATCTTGAATAACAGCCATGGACTTTCCTGTGGAACAGCAGATATAGCGCTATTGTACTCCCTATTTCGCCCACCGGGTTTGATCGCGGACGCAACTCATGCAGACTTTTCCGTGCGCAGTGTTCACAAAAGCGTCCAGGGAGTACATTTTCAGCCAGCACTTTACACGATACGCGCAAACCCTGCCGCTAAATCCGCAATTAAATCGTCCACATTTTCTAAACCAACATGCAGTCGGATCAGGGTTCCACTGAAGTCCACTTCGCCGCCAGGACGCAGAGCGGCGATCTGTTCCGGCTGGTTCGGCAGGATCAGCGATTCAAACCCGCCCCAGGAGTAGGCCATGCTGAAGAGGGAAAAATGATCCAGATAGTGTGCCAGCTCGTCGTTATTCAGCCGTTTTTTGAGAACAAACGAGAACAACCCACTGCTGCCCGTAAAATCTCGTTGCCAGAATTCGTGGCCTTTACTGCCCGGTAATGCCGGATGATTAACGCGTTCCACCTGAGGGTGCTGCGCCAGCCATTCGGCTATCTTCAGGCTGCTTTCATGGTGCTGACGCAAACGCACACCGAGCGTGCGGATGCCGCGGCTGGTCATGTAGGCGGTGTCGGCATCAACCATCTGGCCCATCAGGTAAGCATTCTCGCGCAGTTGATCCCAGCAGCGGGCGTTAGACACAGCCGTGCCGATCATACCGTCGGAGTGCCCTATCAGGTATTTGGTCGCCGCCTGAATGGAGATATCAATATCAAACTCCAGCGCCTTAAACAGCACGCCTGCCGCCCAGGTATTGTCGATCATGATGATCGCCTCTGGCGCTTTGCTGCGCACGGCCCTTACGATGGCCGGTACGTCGTGCACCTCCATGGTGATGGAACCGGGAGATTCCAGGAACACAAGGCGCGTGTTCGGCTGAATAAGTTCTGCAATACCTTCACCAATCAGCGGGTCAAACCAGCCGGTCGTCACGCCGAGCTTGCTGAGAATTTTGGTGCAGAAGTCCTGGCTTGGCTCGTAAGCCGTGTTGGTCATCAGGATATGATCGCCCTGTTCCACAAACGCCAGAATGGTGTTGGCGACCGCCGCCGCACCGCACGGAAACAGCGCACACCCCACGCCGCCCTCCAGTTCGCACATCGCTTCCTGCAGCGAAAAATGGGTTAGCGTGCCACGACGACCATAAAACAAGCCGCCTTTGGCACGGTTACGCGTAGCTGTTTTTTTATCTTCAACGGTATCAAACACCAGCGAGGAGGCCCGTTGAATCACGCTGTTCACCGATCCCTGCGTGTATTTTTTGCTGCGTCCGGCCTGTACCAGCGTGGTTTCAAGATGCTTCTTAGTCATGTTCGCTAACCCTGTTTTTATACGTCTGGACGTCCAGACTACCACGATTGCAAAAATGTGCACCCGGATGCTTATCGAATAAGCAGAAAATGTTATGAAAAATACGCATAAGAAATTTTTACTGCGTAAGCGCAAGGAAAGTGAGCGGAATTTACGGCACTATGTAAATACTAATGAGAACTACTATCAATTCGACGACGTTTTGATATTATTACGCTCAGAATTTGTGATTTGCGTCCTGGAGATACAGAGTGGGTAATAATTTGATGCAGACGGATCTCTCCGTTTGGGGCATGTATCATCATGCTGACATCGTGGTTAAGATTGTGATGATCGGCCTGATTCTGGCGTCCGTGATCACCTGGGCTATCTTCTTCAGCAAGAGCGCAGAGCTTATCTCGCAGAAGCGTCGTCTCAAGCGCGAGCAGCAGCAGCTGGCCGAAGCCCGCTCTCTGGATCAGGCATCTGATATGACCTCATCTTTCCATGCGAAAAGCCTGACCGCCCTGTTAGTGAACGAAGCGCAGAACGAGCTGGAACTCTCCGCAGGCAGTGAAGATAACGAAGGCATTAAAGAACGTACTGGTTTCCGCCTGGAACGTCGCGTCGCTGCCGTTGGCCGTCATATGGGCCGCGGTAACGGTTATCTGGCCACTATCGGTGCAATCTCCCCGTTCGTCGGCCTGTTCGGTACGGTCTGGGGCATCATGAACAGCTTTATCGGCATTGCCCAGACGCAGACCACCAACCTTGCCGTTGTGGCACCGGGTATTGCAGAAGCGCTGCTGGCGACCGCCATCGGCCTGGTTGCCGCTATCCCGGCGGTGGTTATCTATAACATCTTCGCGCGTATGATTGGCAGCTACAAAGCCACGCTGGGTGACGTTGCTGCACAGGTTCTGCTGCTGCAAAGCCGTGACCTGGACCTGAATGCCAGCTCTGTTAAACCGGTGCACTCTGCGTCCAAACTGCGTGTAGGTTGATTCTATGGCAATGCGTCTTAACGAAAATCTGGACGATAACGGTGAAATGCATGAAATCAACGTGACGCCGTTTATCGACGTCATGCTGGTTCTGCTGATTATCTTCATGGTGGCAGCGCCGCTGGCGACGGTTGACGTGAAGGTGAATCTACCGGCGTCTTCCAGCCAGCCGCAGCCGCGCCCGGAAAAGCCAATCTATCTGTCGGTGAAAGCGGATAAATCCATGTTCCTGGGTAACGATCCGGTGACGGATACGTCTGTTATTCCGGCGCTGGACCAGCTTACCGGCGGTAAGAAAGACACCACCGTCTTCTTCCGCGCGGATAAAACGGTGGATTATGAAACCATGATGAAGGTAATGGACACGCTGCATCAGGCGGGTTATCTGAAAATTGGTCTGGTCGGCGAAGAAAAAACGGCCGCGAAATAAAACGGAGAGCTGGCGAAAGCCAGCTTTTTTTTGCGCGTTAAACGTTAGCGTTCTGTTTCGGCAAGGCCGGTGGGTAAGACGCCTTCATCGAGTGCGACACAGGTGACATTCGGCGTGCGGTATTTGCCGTCGGACAGTTTGCGGGTCAGTCGCAGGGTGGCGGTTTCTCTCGCCAGCAGGTACTGGTAGTTGGCCTCCAGACGGCCCAGGATCTTCTCCTTCAGTTCAGGCCGCTGCTCCATGATGGCGTTCATCACGGCACCGTAAATCTCTTCTTTCACCTGCAGGGAATATATCTCGCGGCGATGCTGCCACTTCAGGCGCACCAGAGTCGCCGGGATTGAAACCAGATCTTGCGTAATACGCGCCATCTCATCGTTTTTAGTTTTTCTCAGCGCATCAAGATTTTGCTTTAAGATAAATTCGTCACTCTTTTTATCATCTAAAGTCAAATAAACGTTATTATCATTAACTTCTGTCACGTTAATCTTCCCCCAGGTTATAAAATATAGGGTTGTTTTTTTCGCGAGTAATTAAATTAAGCCAAATTTCATTGCCAGCTTCGTTTATTTCTTTGGTTTTTTCCGCCATTATTTGACTTAGTTTCTGAGCATCTATTTCACCTTCGGCCTGCAGGTCATCCAGCAGATGCACAAAGGCTTCAATTTTTAGCGCGCGAAATAAGCGGTCTTTAATATGACGGTCGTGCTCTTCCAGCAACATATTACGGGATTTCCCGGTTCGGGAAACACCAATTAATATGTCAGGTTCGAAATCCGAGAGTTTTCTTTTTCCCTGAGTGAAATTAGCCTCCTTTTCTGCTTCCGTCGAAGGCTGTTCCACAGGCGTAATGTGGTACTTAGCCGGGACAAGATTGTCGGGCAGCATTTTAATGTCCTTTAATTTCAACAGGGTGGGGTTGGTAAAGGCGTGAGATTCGTTGACAATAACATGAGGCAATTTTAAAATCAAAAAAAATGGAGCCTACCCATGAACAGCATTTCTTTTACGGTCATTACATTACTATTACTGACCGCTGGCGTTCTTTTATTGATGCAAGAGTTCAATAAAACGAAAGCGTCGAAAGATGCCAGCGAACTGCCACAACCCGAGCTGATGACAAAAGAGGAAGGGGAAGATCATTTCTCCGTTTTGATGAACTCGGTAACACCGGTTTGGTACTGGCGGGTGAACCACGAATATATCGACTTTCTGCATGCGACAATAAAGCGTATGAAAATGTCGGAAATTAACGATACGCCAGGGCTGTTTGAAGCACAGCGCCGCTGTAGCGATCTCAATTCGGCGGTGTATAAATATTATGACAATATCAAAAAGCGCTGTCTGAATGGTGAGAAAGTATCGTATTCCGATTTAGACGTATTAAACCTGCGCCAGTGTTTTCGTGAGTTCAGCCTGGAAGCCTACCCGGAGCTGGTGGTGCTGGTTTGGCCGGAGTATGCGCGTCCTGAGGTTAACCCGGACGACGTGTAAGCGTTGTGTAGGTTTGTTGTTGCAAACAGTGAGCGCCGTTGAGATATACTGAATGCTGGTTTCGTTTGCAGACAGGACTTTATGGAACGCTTCTTTGAAAATGCAATGTACGCCTCTCGCTGGCTACTGGCCCCCGTCTATTTTGGCCTCTCCCTGGCTCTGGTCGCACTGACGATTAAGTTCTTCCAGGAAATTATCCACGTCTTGCCTGATATTTTCTCCATTGCGGAAGCCGATCTGATTCTGGTTCTGCTGTCGCTGGTGGATATGACGCTGGTGGGAGGATTACTGGTCATGGTGATGCTCTCCGGCTATGAGAACTTTGTCTCCCAGCTTGATATTGCCGCGCACAAAGAAAAGCTGAACTGGCTGGGCAAGATGGATGCCTCGTCGCTGAAGAATAAAGTGGCCGCCTCGATTGTGGCGATCTCTTCTATTCATCTGCTACGCGTGTTTATGGACGCAAAGAATGTCCCGGACAATAAACTGATGTGGTATGTGATTATTCACCTGACGTTTGTGCTGTCGGCGTTTGTGATGGGATATCTGGATAAAATCAGTAAGAAGTAAATGACTCCTCTCCCCTGTGGGGAGAGGATAAAAGACCGCACTACTTATCAGACGACGCCTGCCACAGGTTCAACTCTCCATCCGCAACATGCTGGTCAATCCGCTTCAGCTCATCGTCAGTAAAGCGCAGGTTAACCAGTGCCTGCACGTTCTCTTCCAGTTGTTCCGGACGGCTCGCGCCAATCAGCACTGATGTGACGCGCTCGTCCTTCAGCAGCCAGCTCAGCGCCATCTGCGCCATCGTCTGCCCGCGGGAATGGGCCATCTCATTCAGCAGACGCAGGCTGTTCAGGTTGGCTTCAGTGAGCATTTTTTCAGTAAGACCGCGCACCTTTTTGCCTTCGCGCTGCATACGTGAACCGTCAGGAATGCCGTTCAGGTATTTGCCAGTTAACAACCCCTGCGCCAGCGGTGTAAAGGCGATACAGCCCGTGCCGTTTGCCTCCAGCGTATCCAGCAGCCCGGTCTTGTCTACCCAGCGGTTAAGCAGGTTATAGGAGGGCTGGTGGATCAGCAGCGGGATCTTCCACTCGCGCAGCAGTTCGGCCATTTTCTGCGTGCGTTCCGTTGAGTAGGAGGAAATCCCCACGTACAGCGCTTTGCCGCTCTGAACGGCATGTGCCAGCGCAGCGGCGGTCTCCTCCATCGGCGTGTTTTCGTCCACGCGGTGGGAATAAAAAATATCAACATATTCCACGCCCATGCGCTTCAGGCTCTGGTCGAGGCTGGCGAGCAGATACTTACGTGAGCCGCCCGAACCATACGGCCCCGGCCACATGTCGTAGCCCGCTTTGGTGGAGATAATCAGCTCGTCACGATACGCGGCAAAATCGTCGCGCAGCAGGCGGCCAAAATTCTCTTCGGCACTGCCCGCCGGTGGCCCGTAGTTATTGGCGAGATCAAAATGGGTAATACCGAGGTCGAACGCTTTACGCAGCAGCGCACGCTGGGAATCAAGCGGCTGGACGTGGCCAAAGCTGTGCCACAGACCGAGGGACAGCGCCGGTAAGCGCAGACCACTTTTCCCGCAGTGGCGGTACTGCATACTTTCATAGCGGCCGGTGTAAGGGTGCCAGGACATGATGTCTCCTTTCTTGTCGATGAATTTTCGAAACAACGTTTTCATTCTATGCTTATCAAATCACAAATTGTGGAGATAAGCGATGACGCGCCTGACAGCTAAAGATTTTCCGCAGGAATTACTCGATTACTACGACTATTACGCTCACGGAAAAATCACCAAACGTGAGTTCCTGAATCTCGCAGCTCGCTATGCTGTTGGCGGCGTGACGGCGCTGGCGCTGTTCAATATGCTGAAACCCAACTACGCCCTGGCAGAGCAGGTCAAATTTACCGACCCCGATATCCTCCCGGAGTACATTACCTACCCGTCACCCAACGGGCATGGTGAAGTGCGCGGCTATCTGGTCAAACCGACTAAAGCCAACGGCAAAGTGCCTGCCGTGGTGGTGGTGCATGAGAACCGTGGCCTGAACCCGTATATCGAAGATGTGGCGCGGCGTGTAGCAAAAGCCGGGTACATTGCGCTGGCACCGGACGGCTTAAGTTCGGTTGGCGGCTATCCCGGAAACGATGAAGAGGGGAAGGTGTTGCAGCAGAAAGTGGACCCGACAAAGCTGATGAACGACTTCTTCGCTGCCGTCGAATTTATGAAGAAGCACCCCGATGCAACAGGCAAGGTGGGGATCACCGGTTTCTGTTATGGCGGGGGCGTCTCGAATGCGGCAGCCGTCGCGTATCCGGAGCTGGACTGCGCGGTGCCGTTTTATGGTCGCCAGCCTGCCGCCACAGATGTGCCGAAAATAAAAGCGCCGCTTTTGCTTCATTATGCCGAACTCGATAAAAATATTAACGAAGGCTGGCCTACCTATGAAGCAGCGCTTAAATCGAATAATAAGGTCTATGAGGCGTATATCTATCCGGGCGTAAACCACGGATTTCACAACGATTCTACCCTAAGATACGATGAGCCCGCAGCGGAGCTGGCCTGGAAGCGAACGTTAAGCTGGTTTGAAAAGTACCTCAGTTGACAGATATCTGAACTTAAAAATAATCACAAAAGGTTATATTTTCCTCTGTTCCTGCCGATAACGAGGGTAAGTCTCGTCTCTGGGCGAATTCACCCTCACGGCAAGGAAAGTTCTATGCAGATGCTTCGTAATTTCACCATCCGCTTCGTCATGCTGACGATACTGGGGATCTTTTGTTTAATGTGGGCAGGCGTTGGCCTGTACAGTACCTGGTCACTGTCCAGGGTATCCGACGGTAATGATGTCGATCGTCTGCTGGTTAAACAAATGACGGTGCTCAGCCAGGGCAACGATCAATATTTTCGCTTCGTCACTCGCCTGAGCCGTGCGATGGAGGCCAAAGCGGCGGGCGGCACGCCGGATCTGGCTTCTGCCCAGCAGGCGCTCGATAACATGAGCAAAAAACTGGCTGAGATGAAGGCCATCTCTCCGGGTCCGATGGACGAACAGGTTTCTGCGCAGGTCATTGGGGCCTGGCAGGCGCTTCTCGACCAGGGCGTAACTCCGCAGATGCAGCAGGCAAAACAGGCTTCACTGGATGGTTACCGCCAGCAGGCGAACAATGTCACGCCGCCGCTGAGCCGGGCATTCGGTGCGGCAGCGGAGAACTTTAATAACGCCGCGGCAAAGGCGCTCGACAGTACCCGCGTGGTGGTTGACAGACTCACCAGCATGACCCGCACAGTCATTATCACGGCGACGGTTATCGGCCTGCTGATCCTGCTTTTTACCGACCGCTACCTGGCGGCGATGCTGGTGAAACCGCTGGCCCGCATTCGCCAGCAGTTCCGCCAGATTGCGCAGGGCGACCTCAGCCAGTCGATTGAACCTTTCGGCCGTAACTGCGTGGGACAACTGGTGCCGCTGCTGAGCGCAATGCAGGACAGCCTGCGTGAAGCGGTCAGCACTATTCGCTCCGGCAGTGAAAATATCTGGCGCGGGGCGACTGAGATCTCCAGCGGTAACAACGATCTCTCCTCACGTACTGAAGAGCAGGCTGCTGCGCTGGAAGAGACGGCGGCCAGCATGGAACAGCTCACTGCGACGGTAAAACTGAACGCTGAAAGCGCGCGTCAGGCCAGCGAACTGGCGGATATAGCATCGACGACAGCGAGCCGCGGTGGTTCGCTGGTGGACGATGTGGTCACGACCATGAGCGGTATTTCTGACAGCTCGAAGAAAATTGCCGAAATCACCACCGTGATCAACAGTATCGCCTTCCAGACCAATATCCTGGCACTCAACGCCGCGGTGGAAGCCGCGCGTGCGGGTGAGCAGGGACGCGGGTTCGCTGTGGTGGCGGGTGAAGTCCGCAACCTGGCAAGCCGCAGCGCCAACGCGGCAAAAGAGATTGAAGGACTGATCGCTGATTCTGTTTCCCGCGTGGAGCAGGGGGCAAAACTGGTGAACGACACTGGCACCACTATGGAAGCGATTCTGCGCGATGTGACCGAAGTGACCACCATCATGAAGCAAATCGCCTCCGCGTCTGAGGAGCAGAGTAAGGGCATTTCTCAGGTAGGGATTGCCATAACTCAGATGGATGGCGTCACTCAGCAGAACGCCTCGCTGGTGGAGCAAGTTTCCGCTGCGGCGTCCGCGCTTGAACGTCAGACCGAAGAGCTTCAACGTTCGGTGCAAAAATTCCGCCTCACCGCTTAATTTCTGCCCCGTAAGGCCGCTTTGTGCGGCCTTAATTTTCACTGGCTATCGCTCAAAATATCGCTATATAATTTTATATATAACGATTGAGGGCATAGCGATGGATAATCATTTTGGTAAAGGGCTGATGGCAGGCATGCGCGCCGCACAGGCTGATACGGCAAAGAACGTGGCACATTTCTGTTCGGACTATAAACGTGGTTTCGTGCTGGGGTTTTCACACCGGATGTTCGAGAAAACCGGCGATCGTCAGCTTAGCGCCTGGGAGGCGGGTATTTTGACGCGTCGTTACGGCCTGGATCGGGACATGGTGATGGACTTCTTCAGAGAGAGTCACTCGAATGCTGCGTTGCGCTATTTTATGGCAGGTTACCGCCTGGAAGGGTGAGCATCCGTAATCACGTGGGTGACCTGCGCAAGCTGGCCGATTTTCACTTCGCTTGAGCGCTGAAATTTGCTTCTGTCGATCAACAGCAGTGACTGGCTGGCGCGGTGTAGCAGGTGTGCTTTAAAGCGGGCGTTGTGTTCGACCGGGTCCCACAGGGTGCCCTGCTCATCGACGCCTTCGCAGGAGAAGATAAACAGATCGATTTCCAGCCCTTTAAGCTGAGTGGCCAGCGCCGGATTCACATAGCAGCGATATTTGCGCTCAAGCGTACCGCCGGACGAAATCAGCGTAATATTCTCGCGTTTTGCCATCTCAAGGCAGACAGGCAGACTGTTGGTGAAAACGGTGAGTTCGATATCCGGCAACTGACGCGCCAGGTGAAAACAGGTGGAGCTGGCATCAAGCGCAAGCGTCATTCCTGCGCTGATCCAGTCCAGCGCGTGGCGGGCGATATCGGCTTTATCGGCATAGTGGCTTTTTAACCGTGCACCGAACGGCTCCCCGTTATCACGGCTGTCCGGGTGGATCAGCCGTGCGCGGCCATGCTGACGTAAAATTTTCCCCTGCTGCTGGAGTCCGTTCAGATCGCGGCGGATCGTCTCTTTGCTGACGGCAAGCTGTGCGGCGAGTACATCCGTGGTCAGCCAGTCACAGCCGCTCAGCAGTTCGGTAATGCGCTGCTGCCGGTTCTGTTTCATGCGTCTGCCCCCGTGCGGGAAATTGAGATCAACGTGGTGCCGATCGCCACACCATTCTTCCCGGTATGTTTAATCTGATACATCGAACGATCTGCCCGCCTCAGCGCATTAACAAAATCATCCTGTCTGCGCACTTCGTCGATACCAATCGATGCGCCAACCTGCGCCTGGCCGTTATCCAGTTCAAACGGCGTCAGCGCTGCGCGCAGGCAGCTGTGTGCCGTACTGTTAACCAGCAAACTGGAGAGCGGAAAGGGCAGCAGCAGGACAAATTCATCCCCGCCGAGACGGCCCACGATGGTGCCTTGCGGGCAATTTTCTCGCAGACGCTGGCTGAGGTGGATTAACAGTTCATCACCGCAGCGATGACCGAAGGTATCGTTAACGGTTTTAAAGTTGTCCAGGTCGATAAACGCCACGCACAACGGCCCCGCGTCTTTTAATGCTTCGAAGTGCTTAATCAAGGCATGACGGTTGGCGAGCCCGGTGAGCGGGTCATGGTTGGCAAGCTGTGCAAGCTGTTCCTCGTACTGCTTCTCTTTGGTCATATCAATGTGGGTGCCGGTAACCTTCAGCGGCTTACCGTTCTCGTCCCATTCGCTCACGCGTCCGCGATCCAGCACCCAGGTAATAGTACCGTTTTTATGCTGCATACGATGCAGCGCTTCATAAAAGGGCGTTTTACCGTGCAGGTGATCGTAGAACGCATCCAGCACCTGCTGTTTATCGTCCGGGTGCAGATGATCGCGCCAGACCTCAAACTGGGCGCTCAGCTCTTTTGGCTGATAGCCCAACATCGAACCCCAGCGGCGGTTATAGATGATCAATTTCCCTGTCGGCACGTCGAGCTGCCACAGGCACAGGCCTGTGCCATCAAGCGCCGCGCTGAGTTTGCTGCGGGCGTCACGCGCCAGCCTGACAAGCCGGGCGTTGTGCTTTTTCAGATTTTGAATCTGCTGTTTTAGCGCCTGTTCTGACATGCGTAGAATCTTAGGGGAAATAAGAATGATTCTTGCCAGATTATGGGGGCTTGTAAATATGATGTTGAAAAAAGAGAGTGATTTGCGTTAAGGACTGACATGCTGTCGGATAGCGGTTGTGCCTGACCCAGCCTGCGGGGTCATCATACTTGTCGCTTCTACCCCCTAAGCACACCACGACTGACCAGGTTAATCGTTGTATAATCTATTGCATAACGAAAATATGAGGGCATTATGAAGCAACGTTTCTGGCAGGCAGTCGTCTTTAGCGCACTGATTTTACTTCCGTTATCTTCCCAGGCATCCCGTCAGATAACCGATCAAATTGGCCGTACCGTCACCCTTCCTGATGAGGTCGACCGCGTGGTGGTACTCCAGCATCAGACTCTTAACCTGCTGGTGCAGATGAACGCCACCGACAAAATCGTCGGCGTGATGGCGAACTGGAAACAGCAGCTTGGCGATGGCTATGCGCGTCTGGCTCCTGAGCTGAACCAGAAAGCGGCACTGGGCGATCTCACCCACGTCGACCCGGAAAAACTGGTGGCTCTGAAGCCGCAGGTGGTGTTTGTCACCAACTATGCGCCGCAGGAGATGATCGACGCGATCGGCCGTCTTGGTATTCCGGTCGTGGCGATCTCCCTGCGTCACGATGCCGTCGGTGAAAAAGCCAAAATGAACCCGACCATGGCCGATGAAGAACAAGCCTATGATCTGGGGCTGCGCGAGGGGATCACCCTGATTGGCGAGATCGTCAATAAACAGTCAGAAGCCAAAGCGTTGATTGATGCTACGGATAACGGCCGCAAGATGGTCAGCGAGCGCCTTAAGGATATCCCGGCAGAAAAACGCGTTCGCGCGTATATGGCTAACCCGGAACTCACCACCTACGGTTCCGGGAAATACACCGGTTTGATGATGGCACATGCGGGCGCAGTTAACGTGGCTGCGTCGACCATCCAGGGCTTTAAAACCGTGGCGATGGAGCAGGTGATCGCCTGGAACCCGCAGGTGATCTTCGTGCAGGATCGCTACCCGTCCGTGGTCAATGAGATCAACACCAGCCCGCAGTGGCAGGTCATCGATGCGGTGAAAAATAAGCGCGTTTACCTGATGCCGGACTACGCCAAAGCCTGGGGCTACCCGATGCCGGAAGCAATGGGCATTGGTGAACTGTGGATGGCGAAAAAACTCTACCCGGAAAAATTCAAGGACGTGGATATGCGCAAAGTGGCAAACGACTGGTATCAGCGCTTCTACCGCACCACCTACCAGGGCATCGACTGATGCGCGTGCTGGCGGCGGGGAGCCTGAGGGCGGTCTGGCAGCCGTTAATGGCGCACTTTCAGGAACCCGTTGAAACAGCGTTTGGTCCGGCTGGTTTGTTACGTGAACGTATTGAAGCAGGTGAGCGGTGCGACCTCTTCGCGTCAGCGAACAGGGCACATCCACAGACGCTGCTGGCCGCTGGCCGGGCGATAGCGGTTGTACCGTTTGCCAGCAACACACTCTGCCTGACGGTGCGCAGCGATGCGCTGCGCGAGGGTGATGACTGGTTATCGCTGCTCACACGTAGTGAGTTACGGATCGCCACCTCAACGGCCGGAGCCGATCCGTCGGGTGACTACACGCAAGCACTGTTTACCCGCATGGGTGAGGCTGGTAAGGCAGTGAGAGCGCGGGCAAGGGCGCGGGTAGGGGGACGTGATTCACCCCCCATTCCTGCGGGTAAGCTGGCGGCGGAGTGGATCATCGGGAGCGGGCAGGCTGAGGTGTTTATCGGTTATGCGAGCTACGCTCAGAAACTGTGCCAGATTGATGGGCTGACGGTTATCGACATCCCCGCACCGTTTAACCCGCGCGCGGAGTATGCCTGCGCGGTGATGACGGCACAGGGGAAAGACCTGGCGGATTATCTGGTATCGGAAAAGGCAAAAACGATCTTGCTCAAAGCAGGGTTCGGCGTGTAATTCAGCCGGGCGGCGCTGCGCTTACCCGGCCTGTAAAACCAGATCGCCCGGTAAGCGCAGCGCCACCGGGCAATTTATCAGCCCTGACGTTTATCTTCGGTATGGGTATCGAAGTCGCTCGCCGAATGGCGCTCATGAAGCTGCTCGCTCAGCTCACCGTTGGTGCGGTTAACGATACGGCCGCGTTTCACCGCCGGACGGTTCGCCACATCTTTCGCCCAGCGCTGCACGTTGGTGTATTTTTCTGCATCCAGGAACTCGGCGGCATTATAGACGTTGCCGAGCGCCACGCTGCCAAACCACGGCCAGATGGCCATATCGGCGATGGTGTACTCTTCACCTGCCACGTAACGCCCGCGCGCCAGCTGCTTATCCAGAACATCAAGCAGACGTTTGGCTTCCATCGTGAAGCGGTCGATCGCGTACTCAATCTTCACCGGCGCATAGTTGTAGAAGTGGCCGAAACCGCCACCGAGAAACGGTGCCGCGCCCTGCAGCCAGAAAAGCCAGTTGAGCGTTTCAGTACGGCCCGCCGGATCTTTTGGCAGGAAGTGACCAAATTTCTCTGCGAGGTATAGCAGGATGCTGCCGGATTCAAACACGCGCGTTGGCGGGGTGGTGGAGTGGTCACGCAGTGCCGGTATTTTCGAGTTCGGGTTCACGTCCACAAAACCGCTGGAGAACTGATCGCCCTCACCAATGCGAATTAACCACGCGTCGTACTCTGCCCCCGTCACGCCCAACGCCAGTAACTCCTCAAGCATGATGGTCACTTTCTGGCCGTTCGGCGTGCCCAGGGAGTAGAGCTGTAGCGGATGCGAACCGACGGGCAGATCTTTCTCATGCGTCGCGCCGGAAATCGGGCGGTTGATATTGGCGAATGCGCCGCCGTTATTCTTTTTCCATTCCCACACTTTCGGTGGCTGATAAGTGTTGTCTGACATGTTGGCCTGCCTTTTTATGTGATGTGTTGAGGCAGTGTAGCAGGAGATGCATGAACCGTTTAACGATGTGAGCGTAATGGATAGGGTAGGTGTATGATGAATCCACCTCTGTCAGGTTAATTACAACGTGCAGACGACGACAACCCTTCAAAAAATTGCCGCCTGCCTGTTTTAGGTTGGAAAGATGCGTAAAGGAAAGTTAAGCAGTGACGCTCCGTTTGGGACGTTGTTAGGCTATGCGCCGGGTGGCGTGGCGATTTACTCTTCAAATTACGGCAGCCTCGATCCGCGTCATTACCCGGAAGATGCGGATTTCCGAAGCTATATCAGCAATGAATACATGGGCCATAAATGGCAGTGTGTTGAGTTTGCGCGCCGTTTCCTGTTCCTCAACTACGGTTGTGTCTTCACTGACGTCGGCATGGCGTGGGAGATTTTTTCCCTGCGCTTTTTACGTGAAGTCGTGAACGACAATATTCTGCCGCTTCAGGCGTTTGCGAATGGCTCGAAACGCACACCGCAGGCCGGGGCGCTGTTGATCTGGCAAAAGGGCGGTGAGTTTCACGAAACCGGCCACGTTGCGGTGATCACCCAATTGTTGAACGATAAAGTGCGTATCGCCGAGCAGAACGTTATCCATTCTCCCCTCCCGCTGGGCCAGCAGTGGACGCGTGAGCTGAGAATGACCGTGGAAAACGGCTGCTACACGCTGCATGACACCTTCAACGACACCGAAATTCTGGGCTGGATGATCCAGACGGATGACACCGAACATAGTCTGCCGCAGCCGGAACCCGACGGCGAGCAGTTGAAAATCAGCGGTGCACGGCTGAAGAACAAACGCCAGTTCGACGGGAAATGGCTCAACGAAAACGATGCCCTGCAGCAGGCGTATGTTCGCGCGAACGGTCACGTGATCAATAAAGATCCCTGCCAGTATTTCACTATCACCGAAAGCGCCGAGCAGGAGCTGATCAAGGCCACCAACGAACTGCACCTGATGTACCTGCACGCGACCGACAAAGTGCTGAAAGACGACAACTTACTGGCACTTTTTGACATACCGAAAATCCTCTGGCCGCGCCTGCGCCTCTCCTGGCAGTGGCGTCGCCACCATATGATCACCGGTCGTATGGATTTCTGTATGGATGAGCGCGGCATCAAAGTGTACGAGTACAACGCCGACTCTGCCTCATGCCACACTGAGGGCGGGTTAATTCTCGAAGAGTGGGTGAAAAACGGCTATCGCGGCACCGGACACAACCCGGCGGAAGGGTTGCTGGAAGAACTTACCGGTGCATGGAAACACAGCCACGCGCGTCCATTTGTTCACATCATGCAGGACAACGATGTCGAAGAGGATTACCACGCGCTCTTTATCCAGCGTTCGCTGATGCAGGCCGGGTTCGACACTAAAATCCTGCACGGGCTGGGGGCGCTGAGCTGGGATACCGCCGGACAGCTGATTGACGACGAAGGCCGTCATGTTAATTGCGTGTGGAAAACCTGGGCGTGGGAGACGGCGATTGAGCAGATCCGTGAGGTGAGTGAGACCGAATACGCTGCGGTGCCGATCCGCACCGGGCACCCTGAAGGAGAAGTGCGCCTGATTGATGTCCTGCTGCGCCCGGAAGTGCTGGTCTTCGAACCGCTATGGACGGTGATTCCCGGCAATAAGGCCATTTTGCCGGTGCTCTGGCAACTGTTCCCGAACCATCGTTATCTGCTCGATACCGACTTCGAGGTTAACGATCTGCTGAAACAGACCGGTTATGCCGTCAAACCGATTGCCGGACGCTGCGGAAGCAATATTGACCTGATCAGCGCCCAGGATGAACTGCTGGATAAATCCAGCGGTAAGTTTGTCGATCGCAAAAACATCTACCAGCAGTTGTGGTGCCTGCCGAAGGTTGACGGTAAGTACATTCAGGTCTGTACCTTTACCGTGGGCGGGAACTACGGCGGAACGTGCCTGCGCGGGGATGAATCGCTGGTGGTGAAGAAAGAGAGCGATATTGAACCGCTGATTGTGCTGAAAGACAAATAACCTTCACCAGGGTTAAACGCCGATCCGCAAGTAACCCTTGCGGATTTTTTTTATCGGCGAGCGAAACCTTTGGGCGTTAGCGTGCGAACTATTATTCATACAGCACCTTTTTCCCTGATGGAGCCGACCATGAAACGTTTAAAAACCTTGTCAGCCGCTGCCGTACTGAGTTTTTCCCTTTTCGCGATGAGCGCTCACGCCGCGCTTGAAGCCGGTGCGAAAGCGCCGGACTTCAGCCTGCAAGGTGCGCTCGGCGGTAAACCGCTGACTTTCTCGCTCCAGCAGGCGCTGCAGAAAGGCCCGGTGGTGCTCTATTTCTTCCCGGCGGCTTTTACCAAAGGTTGTACCCTTGAGGCGCACGCCTTCGCTGAAGCGACCGATGATTTCAAAAAGCTGGGCGCAACCGTCGTGGGTGTTACCGCCGGGAATGTGGATCAGGTGGACGAATTCTCGAAACTGGAGTGCCGGGATAAATTTGCCGTCGCAGCCGACCCTGGTGCGAAAGTGGCGTCGGAGTACCAGACCCTGATGCAGATGAACGGTAAAACCCTTTCTGACCGTACTTCGTTCGTCATCGCGCCGGATGGCAAAATTTTGCTGAGCTACACGGACCGTAACCCTGACGAGCATATCCAGAAAACCATGGATGCTGTGAAAAAGTACGCAAATTCGCATTCGTAATTCAGCCACCGGGGTTCGCTATGCTCACTGCCATTCTCGCCGCCTTTGTGGGTGGCATTATTCTCAACTTTATGCCCTGCGTGTTCCCGGTCATTTCCCTGAAGGCGCTGGGTGTTCTGCGTCATCAGGGCGACACCAAAAGCGCGCGCACCGAAGGGCTGGGCTTTCTGCTTGGGGTGATCTTTACCATGCTGGTACTGGCCGCCATTCTGCTGGCGCTACGTGCGGGGGGAACGGCCGTCGGCTGGGGGTTCCAGCTTCAGTCGCCGCTGGTGATTGCCGCGCTGGCGTTGATTATTCTTGGGGCGGCGCTCAACCTGCTTGGCGTGTTTGAAGTGGGCTTGTCGTTGCAGCGGGCGGGTGAAATCCAGGTTGGACGTGGCGCGTTTACGCGCTCGGCATTAACCGGCGCGCTGGCGATTGTGGTTGCCACGCCATGCTCAGCGCCGTTTATGGCTGGCGCGGTGGGATATGCACTGGTGCAGCCTCCGGCCGTTTCACTGGGGATTTTTCTGGCGCTGGCGCTCGGGTTTGCTGCGCCGTTTACTCTGATTTCGCTCTTTCCGGCCATTGCCGAACGCCTGCCGCGGCCAGGAGCCTGGATGGACATTCTCAAACGCGGGCTTGCTTTCCCGATGCTGGGAGCCTTCGCCTGGCTGGTGTGGGTACTGACACAACAGGCAGGCACCACGGCGCTGGCGGCTATGCTTGCCTGCGCCGTGGTGGTGAGCTTTGCGGCATGGCTGTACGGCATGGCTCAGCGCAGGCGCTATACCGGCAAGCCGTATAAAACGCTGCTGGCCGTCACGATGGTGCTGTTGATTGCCGCCATCGGCCCGCTGCCGGGTGTGATGCACACGCAGCCTTCGCAGCCGGAAGTGCAGAGCGCCAAAAACATCACACCTGTGAAATGGTCGCCGCAGACGGTGGCAGAGATGCGCGGGCAGGGCAAAGCGATCTTTGTGAACTTTACGGCATCGTGGTGCATTACCTGCCAGGTGAACGACAAAACGTCGCTGTCGACGGAAGCGGTCAAACAGGCGCTTTCGCGCACGGGCACCGTTTATATGGTGGCGGACTCAACCAAATTTAACGCCGATATCGACGACGCTATGAATACGTTTGGGCAGGGTGGGTTGCCGTTGTATGTGGTCTACCCGGCGGACGGTAGCGCGCCAAAAGTGCTGCCGCAGGTGCTGACACCCTCCATCGTGGTCAATGCCCTCAATCAGGCAGCCGATAAAAAAGCATGAGGTAACCATTGTGGCGGAATATGGATAACGGCCTGGCTCCGCGTGATGCGTGGCCCGCGCTGATGGCTCAAGCGCAGACGGGCGATCGCAACGCGTATACACAGCTGTTGCGGGCCATTGTTCCGGTTATTCGGGCGATTGTCCGCAAGCAGATTACCGACAGCGTACTGGTTGACGATGTTATCCAGGATGTTCTGCTGACGGTTCACCGGGTGCGTCATACCTACGATCCCGCCTGTCCGTTTCTGCCGTGGCTGATGGCGATAGCCCAGGCCCGCACCGTCGATGCGTTACGCAAGCGCGGGCGTCACTGGCAGCGCGAAACCGATGAAGAGCGTGTCGATGATGATGTTTACGCGGATACCACCGACCATCATGAAAAAGAGGAGCAACTGGCGCTGATACTGGACCAGCTTCCGGCACGTCAGCGCCAGATTGTAGAGCATATCCATCTGCAAGAGATGAGTCTCGCTGAGGCGGCTGTACGCAACAACTTAAGCGTAGCGGCAGTGAAATCGTTATTACACAGAGCATTAACCAACCTTCGCCGGATGGGAGCAAACCATGGCCGATCATGATCTTTTAATTGAGCAACTGAGCCAGAATGCCAGGCCGATACGACGGACCTGGGCAAGTAACCGACGGGTCGCCGCCTGGTTACTGATGGCTCTGCCGTGCGGCTGGTTAAGCAGCCTGGTGTTCCAGCGTGTGGCGACGGACTGGACGCAGTCGGGCGCACTGCTGGCGGCGCTTCAGCTGATCGTGGCATTTGTCACGGGGACGCTGGCTATCCGCAATGCGTTTCTGCTGAGCATTGCCGGGCGAAAACCGCTTGGCTGGAGAGGGTTTATACCGCTGATTGCGATCTGGCTGGGGAGCGTGATGTTAAGCCTCGGACAGACGCACGTTCAGGATCACCACCCGGATGAGGTGAACTGCTATGTCTTTATGATGGCGGTCAGTGCGCCAATGGTGGCGATCGTAATCGGTTATCTGCGACGTACACGGGCACTGTATCCGCTGCGTACGCTTGCAACGGCAGGGGCAGGCGTGGCTTGTATGGCGTTAACGCTGCTGTCGTTTTGCCATCCGGTTGAAGTACATCCGGTCGATTTTTTGCTGCATGTGGCGGCGGGAGTGACGATTGTCATCGGAACGATGGTGGCAGGGTGGTGGTGGGTGACGATCCGGTAACAGAAAAGCAAAAACCCGCCTTTTGGGCGGGTTCTTTAAATAGTGGTGCCCGGACTCGGAATCGAACCAAGGACACGGGGATTTTCAATCCCCTGCTCTACCGACTGAGCTATCCGGGCAACGGGGCGCATTAAACCCGATCCGCCTTCCGCCGTCAACGAAATTTGTTGTTTTCGTTACAGACTGCACAATCCCTCGCCAGTTCGCCGCAAACTTAAGCGAAAAAGTGCGTCCAGAGCGCGGAAAGCGGCATGGCGAGCAACAGCGCGGGTAGCATATTCACCACCGCGAACATTTTAATTCCGCAGATGCGCAGCCCCGTTGCCAGCAACAGCAGGCCACCGACGGCGGTAAAATCCGCCATCATGGCGGGCGTTGTCAGCGGCAGAATTAGCGTGGCGCAGGTGGCAAGTGCCAGCTGGATGATCAGCATCGGTACACAAATCGCCGCTACAGCAATGCCGAGCGTGGTGGCGAAAATGGTGGCGGTGAAGAAATCGAGGAATGCTTTGGCAATCAATATACTGGGGTCGCCGGTCATCCCTTCCTGCATCGAGCCGAAAATCCCCGTGCCGCTGGCGCAAAACAGAATAATTATCGCAACGTAGTTCTGAATAAACGACTCGTGGCTGCCATTCTTCGCCTTGCCGGGGCGTGAAATCAGGTTTTTGGCTTTGCTTACCGCGTTGTTGATGCCTTTTTCCAGATAGCAAAATTCACCAATCAGTGCGCCGAGCAGGGTTGCCAGCACCATCACCGGCAGGTTGGCGCACTTGATCACCAGCAGGATACCAATGCCTAACGAGGCCAGGCCAAATATGGAGGGCATGGATGAGCGAATACGCTCCGGTAACCGCTGGCTTAACACTGCGCCAAGTATGCCGCCCAGTAATACCGCACTGGCGTTGATAAAGGGTCCAATTACCACCGTTAACTCCTGTTACTTAATCATTGGTATTGCATGATTATGACACGTCAACACTGCATTACGCTTAGCTTTGGAAGTTTTAGTGCATACTGATTCCTTGTTGCACCTAAAAATAAAAAGTGACATGATTGCGCGAATTTTCTCCTCCCTGTCTCACCATTCGGTGAGGGTAACTGCGCCTATGAAATCCATGAAAATTGCCGTCAGCCGCGCGCTGGTGTCCTCCGTGTCTACGCACCGTGAAAAGGTGACGCTGGATAATACCGACTTCACCGATGTGGCGGCTGTCGTCATTACGGTCGCTGAAAGCTGTAGCGGCATTCTGGCGTTACTGAAACGCACAGGCTTCCAGCTTCCGGTATTTATGTTCTCACAAGAGCCGACGGATGTTCCTGATGGTGTCACGGCCGTGATCTCGGGTAAAGCACAGGAGTTTCTGGAACTGGAATCTGCCGCCAGCCAATATGAAGAGAACCTGCTGCCGCCTTTTTTTGACACCCTGAGTCAGTATGTGGCGATGGGAAACAGCACTTTTGCCTGCCCTGGTCACCAGCACGGCGCGTTTTTCAAAAAGCACCCGGCAGGGCGGCAGTTCTATGATTTCTTTGGTGAGAACATTTTTCGCGCCGATATGTGCAATGCCGATGTGAAACTTGGTGATTTATTGATCCACGAAGGTTCCGCCAAACATGCACAAAAGTTCGCGGCAAAAGTCTTTAACGCAGACAAAACCTATTTTGTTCTGAACGGCACGTCGGCCGCCAACAAAGTGGTGACCAACGCGCTATTGACCCGCGGTGACCTGGTGCTGTTCGACCGCAACAACCATAAATCTAACCACCATGGTGCGCTGATCCAGGCGGGTGCTACGCCGGTTTATCTGGAGGCGGCACGTAACCCGTTTGGTTTTATCGGTGGCATCGACGCGCATTGTTTTGACGACGCCTTTCTGCGAAATCTGATCCGTGATGTCGCGCCGGAAAAGGCCACAGAGAAACGGCCGTTTCGTCTGGCGGTGATCCAGCTTGGCACCTACGATGGTACGATCTACAACGCCCGTCAGGTGATCGACAAGATCGGCCATCTGTGCGATTACATCCTTTTTGACTCCGCGTGGGTGGGCTACGAGCAGTTTATCCCGATGATGGCGGACAGCTCGCCGCTGCTGCTGGAACTGAATGAGAACGATCCGGGCATTTTTGTGACTCAGTCGGTGCATAAACAACAGGCCGGGTTCTCGCAAACCTCGCAGATCCATAAAAAAGATAACCACATCCGTGGCCAGGCACGTTTTTGCCCGCACAAGCGCCTCAACAATGCGTTTATGCTTCACGCCTCCACCAGTCCGTTTTATCCGCTGTTTGCTGCGCTGGACGTGAACGCCAAAATCCACGAAGGCGAAAGCGGGCGCAGGCTCTGGGCGGAGTGTGTCGAGCTTGGCATTGAGGCGCGCAAGGCGATCATTGCCAATTGCCGTATGATCAAACCCTTTATTCCGCCAGTGGTGGCGGGGCGTCCGTGGCAGGATCATCCCACTCACGCCATTGCCAGCGAGCGTCGCTTCTTCAGCTTTGAGCCGGGTGCGAAATGGCACGGTTTTGAAGGCTATGCCAGCGAACAGTATGTTGTCGACCCGTGCAAGCTGCTGCTGACCACGCCGGGCATTGATGCGGAAACCGGTAACTATACTGGCTTCGGCATTCCGGCAACCATCCTCGCGCATTATCTGCGTGAGAACGGCATCGTGCCGGAGAAGTGCGATCTGAACTCGATCCTGTTCCTGCTGACGCCTGCCGAAAGCGACGAGAAGATGGCGCAACTGGTGGCGATGCTCGGCCAGTTTGAACAGCATATTGAAGACGACACGCCACTCGCGGACGTGCTGCCGACCATTTACCAGAAGTATCCGGTGCGCTATCGCGACTACACCCTTCGCCAGCTGTGCCAGGAGATGCACGATCTCTACGTGAGCTTTAACGTGAAGGATCTGCAAAAGGCGATGTTCCGTCAGGAGAGTCTGCCTGCGGTCGCGATGAACCCGCAGGATGCGAATCAGGAATATATTCGCGGGAACGTGGAGTTAGTGCGTATTCGTGATGCTGAAGGCCGTATCGCCGCTGAAGGCGCACTGCCTTACCCGCCAGGCGTGCTGTGTGTGGTGCCGGGTGAAATCTGGGGCGGTGCGGTGCAACGGTACTTCCTGGCGCTGGAAGAGGGCGTCAATCTGCTGCCGGGGTTCTCGCCGGAACTGCAGGGCGTTTACAGCGAAAAAGATGCGGACGGGATTAAGCGGTTGTATGGGTATGTGTTGAAGTAGACCTCTGCCCGAACGTAGGCCGGGTAAGCACTAGCGCCACCCGGCGATTTGCCCGGTGGCGCAGGCTTACCGGGCCTACAAAAATCTTTTAGGCCTCTGCCCTTCGGTACATCCTTCTCGGATGCCCAATCTTCCCGTACAGCATCTCCACGCTCAGGAACCCGACCTCTACGCAGTGCTCCAGATAGCGCCGGGTGGTGGTTTTGCTCAGCCCCGTTTCGCTCACCACCTCATCCACGGAAAAATAGTGCGTCGCCTTGTCGTTAAACAGCGTCTGCACCCGCGCCAGCGTGTTCTCCTCAATGCCTTTGCTGCCGTTATCCAGGCGGTAGTTTTTTGCCTGTAGCTGATACAACGAGTCCACGTTCTGCTGGTCGACAATCTTCCAGACGCGCTGCTGCTCAGCGAACTGCACAAAGCGCTCCAGCGACTGGCTGAGCCGCTTCCAGGAAACCGGCTTCAGGATGTAGTCAAACGCGCCGTTACGAATAGCCTGGCTGCAGGTGTCCATGTCACTGGCGGCGGTAATGAAAATCACCGAGCAGTTGGCGCGAGCCAGCATTGGGTTGCTGATAAGCGTGATGCCCTTGCCGTCCGGCAGGTAGTTATCCAGTAACATTAGCTGTGGTCGCTTGCTTTCCAGCTGTGCCTGCGCGTCTGAAAGCGATGAGGCAATCCCTGCCAGCCTCAGACGCGGGTGTTTACTGATAAGCTCCGCGTGCAATTGCGCCAGTTCGTTCTCGTCTTCAACAATCAGTACGTCGATAAGTTCATGTTGCATAATCAGTATCTTCCATTTCCTGTGCGGGACGCCGTGCGGTTCCCGTGGCGGGAATAAACAGAGAGAAAATGGCACCGCGTGGCGTGTTATCGGCAACTTCAATCGCCCCGCCAGCCTGTGTGACATAACTTTCGATCAGATACAGGCCAATACCGTGATCCCCGCGTGTTTTGGTGGTGATGCCGCGTTCAAATATCTGTTCGCGGATCTCCGGTTTGATACCGACGCCCTGGTCGGCCACTTCTATGATGAGTTCCTGTTCGTTCAGTTTTATCAGCACTTCGACCGGCTCATGCGGAAGTGGAGCGCGTTGCGTCGCTTCAATGGCGTTATCCAGCAGGTTCCCGATAATCGAGATCAGTTCTGATTCGAGCAGGGGCTGGAACGGTTTATCCATCCGGCAGGCCGGGTCGAAAATCAGCTCAACGCCTTTTTCCCGTGCGCGCGCAGCTTTACCTAACAGCAGGCCGCACAGCGTCGGGGAGCTAAAGCGTGCAGAGACAAAGTCCAGCAGTTCCTGCGCGTGTTCCGACTGCGCCTGAATGTAGCCAATCGCCTCTTCGTAGCGACCCATATGCAGCAGGCCGGAGAGCGTGGTCATGCGGTTCAACTGCTCATGACGCATGATGCGCAGGTTATCGACATAACGTTTCACCTGGCTGAGCTGGGCGCTGAGGGAGTCGATCTCATTGCGATCGCGAAAGGTGATCACCCAGCCCTGCAGCGAATTTTCCAGCATGATCCGTACCCGGCTGGCAATCACCGTGAGATCGTTAAAGCGGCAGATTTCGTCATGGGTATCTTTCACCAGCATGGTCTGCGTGTTGAAGAACGGAACGGGGGCAATCACCTGGCTAATCAGCTGACCACGCAGCTCGCGTGCAGGCTGGCTCAGGCCCAGCAGCTTACGCGCCGCCTGGTTGATCACTTCTATCCGCAGGTCGTCGTCGATCGCGATCACGCCTTCATAGATCGACTCCATCATCGCCTTTTGCTGGCGCACCAGCAGGCCGATTTCACGTGGCTCAAGAGAGAATATCTGTTTTTTAATACTGCGGGTGAAAAACCAGGAAAAGACAAACAGGGCGATTAACAACAGTACGGCGGCTATTAGAATATTGACGACTTTATTGACGGTGATGGTATCAAGATAGCTGGTGAGATAGCCCACCGAGACAATCCCGACCACCTGTCCCGCATCGTTAAAAATGGGGGCTTTGCTGCGCAGCGAAATGCCTAAACCACCCTTGCGAATGGTGGTGGTGCTTTTACCGTGCAACACCTCGTCGTTATCCCCGCCGACCAGCGTTTTGCCTACCCGGTCAGCAAACACCGAATGGAACAGATGCAGCCCTTTATTATCGCCAATTACAATAAAACTGGCGTCGCTGTGGGCTGCTATTTTCTGCATAAAGTCGTGAATGCCTTTGATATCTTTCTGTGCGACTTCATTGCGCAGAGATGGAATAAGCGCAATCTCTTCGGCCTGTATTTTGGCTCGCGCACTCATTTCCTGATAAAGCTGTCTGCCGACGTCGACATAATAATATCCACCCAGTAGCGCAAACAGTACCGAGAAAAAGGCTACCAGTGAAATAAACAGCTTGATCTGAAATGATACTTTCATAACTATCACGCAGGGTATCAACAAGGCAGGCTAATATATCATCTTTTTCGGCGCGGACGCCTGCTTTGCCGAAAACTTGTGATCCTTTGCACAGCCCGCTCTGTAAAAGATTTTTCCGAAAGGCTTATCATCTTAAGGCGAAATTAATAAATGTTATTTGTATGTTCAATTAAGAAAAGAAACCATAAAAACCACGCCAATAAATAAGGCGTAAATCACATTAAATAAAAGAAACCATTAAAACCATAGCTGCCATTAAAACTTCGCTTTTAATATGCCTTTCCTCACATAAAGTAAGCCTTTGTGACTCTAAGCTGAACCCACAAAATAACTAAGGGGCTTATTATGAGCACAACTGACGATTCATTCTCTGTTACCCACGACCCGATTGATATTCAGCGGCCTTCGCTTAAAGAGCGCTGGTGGCATATTATGGATACCTGGAAAATCGGGATTATTCCTCTGCCGCTGTTTGTCCTGGCGGGCGCGCTGATCGCCATTGATTGTCTGGGCGGAAAACTGCCGAGCGACATCGTGGTGATGGTGGCGACGCTGGCCTTCTTCGGCTTTGCCTGCGGTGAGTTTGGCAAACGCCTGCCGATTGTCGGCAAGCTCGGCGCGGCGGCGATTTGCGCCACCTTCATCCCTTCCGCGCTGGTCTATTATGGCCTGCTGCCGGACGTGGTGGTGGAATCCACGACGAAGTTTTACAAATCCACCAACATTCTCTATCTCTACATTTGCTGCATCATTGTCGGCAGCATCATGAGCATGAACCGCACGGTGCTGATTCAGGGCTTCCTGCGCATCTTCTTCCCGATGCTGTGCGGTGAAATTGTCGGCATGATTGTCGGGATGGGCGTTGGTCTGGCGCTCGGTCTTGAGCCGTTCCAGATCTTCTTCTTTATCATTTTGCCAATTATGGCAGGCGGCGTGGGTGAAGGGGCGATCCCGCTCTCTATCGGTTACGCCACACTGTTGCACATGGATCAGGGCGTGGCGCTCGGCCGTGTCCTGCCAATGGTGATGCTCGGCGGTCTGACGGCGATCATCATCTCCGGCTGCCTGAACCAGCTCGGTAAGCGCTACCCGCACCTGACCGGTGAAGGCCAGTTAATGCCAAACCGCGCGAATGCCGATACCACTGTCTCTCAGCCTGCGTTCTCCGGTAAAGCCGACGTCACCACTATTGCCTCCGGCGCGCTGCTGGCGGTGCTGCTCTACATGCTGGGGATGCTCGGTCACAAGCTGATTGGTCTGCCTGCGCCGGTTGGCATGCTGTTTATGGCCGTGCTGGTGAAGCTCTGCAACGGTGCGTCTCCGCGTCTGCTGGAAGGCTCTCAGGTGGTTTACAAATTCTTCCAGACTTCCGTGACCTATCCCATCCTCTTTGCCGTCGGCGTGGCGATCACCCCGTGGCACGAACTGGTGGCGGCGTTCACCGTCAGCAACCTGCTGGTTATCGTCAGCACCGTCTCCGCGCTGGTGGCAACCGGTTTCTTCGTCGGCAAAAAAATTGGTATGCACCCGATTGATGTCGCCATCGTCTCCTGCTGCCAGAGCGGGCAGGGCGGAACCGGCGACGTGGCGATCCTGACCGCAGGCAACCGCATGAGCCTGATGCCCTTCGCCCAGATTGCTACCCGTATTGGCGGCGCGATTAACGTCTCCGTCTCACTGCTGATACTGGGCAACTTCCTCGTTTAAGTCTTCAGGAAACAACAATGAAACTCGCAAGTTTTTTATATCAGGGAAAACGCAGCTACGGCATCGTCCAGGCCGAAGGTGTGATTGATTTAGGTCGCCGTCTGGGTGACCGCTACAGCGACCTCAAAGCGCTGTTGCAGGGCAACGGGCTGGCGCAGGCCACCCGTTATCTCAACGATGCGGTGGATGTGCCGATGAGCGCCATCACCTTTTTACCGGTGATTGAGCAGCCGGAGAAAATCCTTTGCGTGGGCATGAATTATGCCGACAAGCGCAAGGAGTTTGACCAGCACAACCCGGCTCCGACGCTGTTTGTCCGCTTCCCGGATTCGCAGACCGGCCACAATGAACCGGTACTGAAACCACGCCATTCCAGTGAATTCGATTACGAAGGCGAGCTGGCGGTGATCATCGGTAAAGGTGGCGAGAACATCAGCCGCGACGACGCGCTGCGCCATGTGGCAGGTTACAGCTGCTATATGGACGGCTCCGCCCGTGACTGGCAGCACACGTGGTTTACCGCCGGGAAAAACTGGCGTCAGACTGGCGCGTTTGGCCCGTGGATGGCAACGGCGGACGAGATCCCGGACCCGCATCAGTTAGCAATCCGTACCTGGCTGAACGGGCGCATGGTGCAGGAGGACAACACCAGCAGCATGATCCACAAGGTTGCGGAACTGATCGAGTACATCAGCACCTTCACCCGGCTCAGCCCAGGCGATGTGATCATTACCGGCTCCCCTGGTGGCGTGGGTAAAAAACGTAATCCGCCGCTGTTTATGAAAGAGGGTGACCGCATTGAGGTGGAGATCGAGCATATCGGTCATCTGAGTAATGTGATCATGGAAGCGCCAGCCACCGGGCTTGCGGCAGCACACTGAGAAACGCGGCATGAACAGTCAACCCACTATCGATTTTCGCCACACGCTTGTGGCGAAACATCCGGAACGCCTGAGCCAGATCCGTTACCTGCTGGCAGACAGCGGCCTGGGCCTCGACAATGACATCGAGCTGTTTGTCGAAGCCTGGTCCGGCTCGCAGCTGGTGGGTTGCGCCGGGCTTGCTACCAACGTCATCAAATGCGTGGCGGTCAACGAGCAGCTGCGCGGCGAGAATCTCAGCGCGCGGTTGCTGGCAGAGGTAGAGAATGCCGCGCTGGAGCGCGGCCATTTTCACCTCTTCCTCTGCACTCGCCCGTGCAACAAGGAGCGCTTTGGCCGCAGCGGTTTCTGGCCGATTGCCCAGAGCGGGAACAACGCGGTGCTGATGGAGAACACGCCGCAGGGGATCGCGCGTTACTGCCGCTCGCTTGCCGCGAAGCGTAAGTGTGGGGAGAAAATCGGCGCGATTGTAATGAACGCCAATCCGTTCACCCTCGGCCACCGACATCTGGTGGAGCAGGCGGCGCGGCAGTGCGATGCCCTGCACCTGTTTGTGGTGCGTGAAGATGCCTCGTTCTTCCCGTTCAGCGCGCGTCTGGAGATGGTGCGTTTGGGCGTGGCGCATCTGACGAATGTGTCAGTGCATGAAGGCTCGCAGTACATCATCTCCCGCGCCACTTTTCCGGCCTACTTCCTGAAGGAGACCGGCAAAGTGCAGCAGGCATGGAGTGAAATCGACGTGCTGATCTTCCGTGACTTCATCGCCCCGGCGCTGGGGATCACCCATCGCTTTATCGGCTCGGAGCCGTTCTGCGATATCACCCGCCAGTACAACCAGACGCTGCACGACCTTTTGGCCTCGCATATTGACGTGGTGGAGATGCCGCGCATCAAGGCCACCGGCAACGCCATTTCGGCCTCGGAAGTGCGCCGTTTACTCAGGACACAGCAGTTTTCCCGCATTCGGGAGATTGTCCCGGAATCCACTTTCGCGCATCTCGAAGCGCACTACAGCGCGGAAGTCGCATAACTATCAGGAAATTATCATGAAAATTGTTAGGGAGGCGCTGGCCGGTACGCAGGAGTCCAGCGACCTGATGGTGAAAATCGCCCCCGCCGACGGCGAGCTGGAGATTGTCATCCACAGTGAAGTGATTAAGCAGTTTGGCGAGCAGATCCGCCATGTCGTTGACGAGACATTGCGCACGATGAACGTGCACCAGGGATTAATCATTATTGAAGACAAAGGGGCGCTGGACTGTGTGATCCGCGCCCGCCTGCAAAGCGCGCTAATGCGTGCCGCCGATGAACAGGCTATCAACTGGGGGGCGCTGAAATGAGCAAACTCCGCCGCAGTATGCTGTTCCTGCCGGGGGCTAACGCCGCCATGCTCTCAACCGCGTTTATCTACCGTCCTGACTCCATCATGTTCGATCTTGAAGACGCCGTCGCCCTGCGCGAGAAAGATACCGCGCGGATGCTGGTGTTCCACGCGCTGCAGCATCCGATGTATCAGGATATCGAAACCGTGGTGCGCATTAACCCGCTCAGCACGCCGTTTGGCCTGCTGGATCTGGAAGCCGCCGTGCGGGCGGGGGTGGACGTGATCCGCCTGCCGAAAACCGACACGCCGGATGATATCGACGAGCTGGAAGGTCACCTGGCGCGCATTGAGCGCGAATGCGGGCGCGACGTGGGATCAACCCGCGTCATGGCCGCGATTGAATCGGCAGTGGGCGTGATCAACGCCGTGGCGATTGCCCGCAGCTCTCCGCGCTTAATCGGCATCGCGCTGGCCGCCTTTGACTACGTGATGGACATGCAGACCGAGCGCGGCGACGGTACCGAACTGTTCTACGCCCGCTGTGCTGTGCTGCACGCCGCCCGCGCCGCTGGCATCGATGCCTTCGACGTGGTGTGGTCAGACGTTAACGACGAGGCCGGGTTCCTGCGCGAGGTCGAGTTGATCCGCAAGATGGGCTTTAACGGTAAGTCGCTGATTAACCCGCGCCAGATTGACCTGCTGCATAACGCCTATGCGCCAACCCTGCAGGAGGTCGAGCACGCGAAGCGGGTGATCGAAGCCGCAGAAGAGGGCGAACGTAACGGCCTGGGCGTGGTATCGCTCAACGGCAAAATGGTCGACGCCCCGATTATTAACCACGCGCAGGTCGTGCTGGAGCGCGCGGCGGCCTCCGGCGTGCGTCGGTAAGGATGACAGAATGAATCAGACAGAACTTCTTCACGTGAATTTCCCCCATCTGCGGGACTTAAAACCCTTTGATACCGCCCACAGCGCGACGCCGTGGCTGGCGGACAGCGAGGCGAAGCACAGCCGCAAGCTCTGCACCTCCATTGAAGAGGCGGTGATGCGAAGCGGCCTGCAGGACGGGATGACCATCTCCTTCCACCATGCGTTTCGCGAAGGCGACCGGGTGATCAACACCGTTGTGGCGCTGCTGGCGCGGATGGGCTTCAAAAACCTGACGCTGGCCTCCAGCTCGCTGATGACCTGCAACGACGCGCTGATTGAGCATATCGAAAGCGGCGTCATCACCCGGATTTATACCTCCGGCATGCGCGGCAGGCTGGCGGACGCTATCTCCCACGGGCTGATGGACGAGCCGGTGCAAATTCACTCCCACGGTGGGCGCGTCAAACTGCTGCAGGACGGCGAGCTGAATATCGACGTGGCGTTTCTCGGCGTGCCGTGCAGCGATGAGTTTGGCAATGCCAACGGCACGCACGGCAAATCGTGCTGCGGCTCGCTGGGCTATGCCATGGTGGACGCGCACTTTGCCCGCAAGGTGGTGCTGCTCACCGAAGAACTGGTGCCGTTCCCCAATATGCCCGCCAGCCTGGTACAGGACCAGGTGGACTACATCGTGCAGGTGGAGAGCGTGGGCGACCCGGCGAAAATCAGCGTCGGCGCGGCGCGCGTCACCAGCAACCCGCGCGAGCTGATGATCGCCCGCTATGCGGCAGACGTGATTGAACATTCCGGCTACTTCAAACCGGGCTTCTCGATGCAGACCGGCTCCGGCGCGGCGGCGACCGCCTGCACGCGGTTTATGGAAGAGAAGATGGAGCGTAGCGGCGTGAAGGCGCGCTTTGCACTTGGCGGCATCACCGGCAGCCTGGTAGATCTGCACGAGAAGGGGCTGATTGAAAAGCTGCTCGACACCCAGTGCTTTGACGGCCAGGCGGCGGCCTCGCTGGCGCGCAACCCGAACCATGTGGAGATCTCTACCAACGTCTACGCCAACCCCGGCAGCAAGGCGGCAAGCTGCGACCAGCTCGACGTGGTGATCCTCAGCGCTCTGGAAATCGACGTTGATTTCAACGTCAACGTCATCACCGGCTCCGATGGCGTGATGCGCGGCGCGTCCGGCGGGCACTGCGACGTGGCCGCTGCAGCCAACCTGACCATTGTGGTCGCGCCATTGTTGCGTAGCCGTATTCCGACGGTGGTGAAGCGCGTTACTACGTGCCTCACGCCGGGGGAGAGCATCGACGTGCTGGTCACCGATCATGGGATTGCGGTCAACCCGGCGCGCCCGGAGATCCGCGGGCGGCTGCTGGCGGCTGGCCTTAACGTTGTGGATATCAACGCGCTGTATGAGCGGGCTGTCTCACTCACGGGTATGCCAAAACCGATTGAATTTACTGACAAAATCGTGGGTGTGATCCGCTATCGCGATGGCAGCGTGATTGACACCGTCCGGCAGGTAAAGGAGTAAATATGAACATAGCGACACCCGTGCGGGCGGGTGTCAGCCTGGATGAACTGCTGGCGGCGAAAGAGCGCCGCGCAGCACGCCAGACTGACTGGCTTACGCACTATCAACAACCGGTGATTTCCCTCACCCTGGTCACACCGGGGGAGATTAAAGACAGCCAGCGCTATCGCAACACCATGGGCGTGGCGCTGCAGATGTGCGACCAGTTGCTGTGGGAGAACCGCTGGCTGGTGCTGGACCGCCAGGTGCTGTGGCTCCCGACTGGGCCGGAAGCGCTGTGGTGCGTGGCTCATCCGGCCGCGGAAATTAAAGCGCACTGCGCAGAGCTGGAGCAGACGCATCCGCTCGGCAGGCTGTGGGATCTGGATGTGATTTGCCCTGAAAACGGTCACGTCGGGCGTCAGTCTTTAGGTGCGCATTTGCGTCGGTGCCTGATTTGCGACGAGCCTGCGCATGCCTGTTCCCGTTCGCGTAACCACCCTGTTGATGAGGTCGTGGCTCGCGTGGAGAAGATGATCGATGACTGGTTTGCTCGCGACTAAACCGTGCACGCTTAGTGTGCCCGCACTTGCCGCAGAGGCGCTGTGGCAGGAGCTGGAACTGACGCCGAAACCGGGGCTGGTGGACAAGCTCAACAACGGTTCCCATCGCGATATGGACCACGCGCTGTTTGTTCGCAGTATTACGGCGATTACGCCGTGGTTTGCGCGCTTTGCTGAGCTGGGCAATGTCCATGCGGATAAACCGGCGTCTGAGCAGCTACGTATTATCCGCCCGATGGGGATGGCCTGCGAGCAGGCGATGTACGTTGCGACAAACGGCGTGAATACGCACAAAGGCGGGATTTTCGCCCTCGGTCTGCTTTGCTTCGCTGCCGGGCGTGTGAAAAATGTATCCGCAGACAGCCTCTGTTGTGAGATAAGTAACATCTGCAACGGTCTGATTTCGCGTGAGTTGGTAGCACGCAGCGGGCATGCAACGGCGGGCGAGAGGCAGTATCAGCAATATGGTTTAACCGGCGCGCGCGGCGAGGCAGAGAGCGGTTTTGCCACGGTGCGTAAGGCGCTGGATATGTGGAAAGGACGATCGCTTCACAGGCTGCTGTTGTGCCTGATGGCGATCAATCAGGACAGTAATCTCGTTTCGCGCGGCGGCACTGAAGGGCTGCGCTATGTCCAGGGTTATGCGCGGGAACTGCTGGCGAATGGCTGGGATCGCGAGGCGTTGCTTAAGATGGATAACGCATTGATTGAACGAAACCTGAGTCCGGGCGGCAGCGCGGATTTGCTGTCGGTGGGGTGGGTGCTTTCTGCAATAAAATAGCCGGGTGGCGCTAACGCTTACCCGGCCTGTGAACGGTGTTTTTGTAGGCCCGGTAAGGCGAAGCCGCCACCGGGCACACATCGCACAGATTAATGCGCGATCGGCTGCGCACCGTGCGGTTCGCGTACATGCTTGTACTTGAACAGCGCGATAAACGCGAAGAACAGCACCAGCGAGTACCCCGCGAAGATAAGCCACACCGGCTGCCAGTCGGTGATGCCGTTGGTGGTATACATCTCAACCACTTTACCGCTCACCACACCGCCCAGAATACAGCCGAAGCCGTTGGTCATCATCAGGAACATGCCCTGCGCACTGGCGCGGATTTCAGGCTTCACCTCTTTTTCCACAAACACCGAACCGGAGATGTTGAAGAAGTCGAAGGCGCAGCCGTAAACAATCATCGACAGAACCAGCAGCACGGTACCGAACGGGCTTGGGTCGCCGTAGGCGAACAGACCGAAGCGCAACATCCACGCGGCGATACTGATCAGCATAACGTTCTTGATGCCGTAGCGGCTCAGGAAGAACGGGATGGTCAGGATGAACAGCGTCTCCGAGATCTGCGAGATGGACATCATCACCGACGCGTGTTCAACGATAAAGCTGCCGGAGAACAGCGGGTTATTATCGAAGCTGTGCAGGAAGGTGTTGCCGAACATGTTGGTGATCTGCAGTTCCGCACCCAGCAGCATGGAGAAGATAAAGAAGATCGCCATGCGTTTGTTTTTGAACAGCGCGAATGCGTCCAGGCCGAGCATGGTGCTCCAGCTTTGGTTTTTCTGCTGGTTAGAAACCGGGATGGTTGGCAGCGTCAGGGTAAATACCGCCAGTACCACGGAGAGCGCAGCACCGATATAGAGCTGCATATGGCTCAGTTCGAAGCCCGCGAAGCTCACGCCCCACATCGCCATGATAAAACCGATGGTGCCCCAGATACGGATGGGTGGGAAATCGGTAACGATATCCATACCGGCCGATTTCAGGCGGTAGTAGGAGATGGTGTTGATCAGGCCAAGCGTCGGCATATAGGCCAGCGAGTTCAGCAGGATCACCATGAACATCGCCCCCGGCGTGGTCACTTCGGCCGCCATAAACAGCGTCCCCGCACCCACAAGGTGGCAAAGCATATACAGCCATTTCGCACTTAACCACTTATCCGCCACGATACCGAGCAGCGTTGGCATGAAGACAGCCGCAATACCGAGCGAGCTGTAGACGGCACCGATTGACGCGCCATCGAACTTGAGCGTCACAAACATATAGGAGCCGAGTGTAGTCAGCCAGCTACCCCACAGGCAGAACTGCAGAAACGACAATATTTTAAGCTGCAGCTTAAGGTTCATGTTACTTTCCTCACAAGTGAGCGGAAGATATGTTGTTATAGGAACATTCAGGGTTGTTATTTGATGCAATTCTATCAGCAGGCGACGTTATGTTTTGTTACCTCCCGCAAAAAAATGCAATCCACATTAATTTGCAGTCTGGATTGTGATGCAAATAACGTTTTCGTATGGATGGGGATGCGGCCTGATGACCTCACCCTGACCCTCTCCCACAGGGAGAGGGGAAGCAGAACATACTCTCCCTGTGGGAGAGTATGAGCCGATCATCGACGACGATAGTTCTTCTGCGCCGTATTTACCTTGTAGAGGTAGCGCCGGGATTCCGCCGACGGATGGCGGGTGGTGAGCGTTGAGTAGACATCTCCCGGTGCCATGCTGTTAATGATGTTCGCGGCCTGCACTTTGTCATTCGAGAAGACGCGCAGCACGCTGCCCGCGCCACCGTTATACGCGGTGATTACCGCATAGCGACGTGACGTCGGGTTATCAATTCCGCCCAGATAGACATTGTTCAGCATCGCCAGATAGGCGGTGCCGGTATCAATATTGCTCTGCGGGTCAAACAGATAGCTGCGGCTCGGCGTGCCGGATTTACCCTGCGCGCGGAAGACATCTTTACCGGCGCTGTGCTGCACAACCTGCATCAGCCCCAGCGCGTCGGAACGGCTCACCGCGTAGGGGTTAAACGATGATTCGGTCTGCATAATCGCCAGGATCAGTGACTCATCCACGCCATATTTACGCGAGGCCTGACGCACCATGCCCAGGTACTTATGCGCACGTTTGTCGAGGTGGTTCGGCACCAGGTTGATGGTGACGCTGTAGATAATCTTCAGGCCGTTGGAACGGCTTTTCAGCCGCGTTTTCAGCAGGTAGTCGGCAAAGTTAGACGCGCGGCCTTCCCAGCGGATCGGCTGGCCGGTCTGATCGACCACCTGCCCGTAGAGGAACGGCTCTTTGGAGATGGTGATGTCATCGGCATCGGAGTAGAGATCGATAGAACCAGGATCGTCACCCATCAGCAATGTTTTGATAATCGCCTGACGTAAACGTGCCGCAGGCTCAGTGCCTGCAATGGTTTCAATGGTGATCGTACCGTCATCAAAGTTGATGTGGCTACGGGTCTGATAAGCGTCGGTGTACTTAACGTAGTCCTTCGGTCCGGCAATAAGAACTTCGTTAAATCCCCAAATGTTCTCGATGTTGTGGGCAAATTGCCCCATCAGAATGTCAAAACCGTTGGTGTCCTTAACCCAGGCTTCGTTGTAATCATCGCCTTTATTTGAAGAACAAGACACAAGCAACGGCGCAACAAGCGCTAGCGCTAAAAATTTTTTCATCATTCCGGGAGTGCGTGTTGTGTTTGCTTAGTCGTTGCTTTCGCCGGATGGCGCTGCGCTTACCTGGCCTACAAAACCGTAGGCCCGTGCAAGCGAAGCGCCGCCGGGCATCAGCAGCGCGATATTATTTTTCCGGTGGCGTATAGCCTTCGATGTGCACGTCTTTGCCTTCGAACAGGAAGTTAATCATCTCCTGTTCCAGCAGTTTGCGATGTTCCGGGTTCATCATGCTGAGTTTTTTCTCGTTAATCAGCATGGTTTGCTTATGCTGCCACTGCGCCCAGGCTTCTTTGGAGATCTCGTTATAGATGCGCTTACCCAGGTCACCTGGGTAGAGCTGGAAGTCCTGGCCTTCAGCGTCACGCTGCAGGAAAGTACAAAAAATGGTTCTGGCCATACTCATTCCTCTTTTATCTGCCGGTGCTAAACCATTGCACCGACACGTAATTGCTGTAACAGGCGCTCCACGGGAGCCGCCAGCCCGACTGATGGCGGTTGCGCTAAGTTATACCAGAGACCGGTGCCTTCATCCATGCATGAGGTGAATGAGGACACGGGAAGCCACATGGGCACAATATCGAGATGGAAATGGCTGAAGGTATGACGGAACGCCGTCTGTTGCGTGAGGTTATCAGCCGCAATCCCGCGCTGTTTAAGCCATTCCCGCAGCAAGTCTTCACTTTCAAACTGTGGGAAGCAGTATAGACCACCCCACAGGCCGCTCGGTGGACGCTGCGCCAGAAAGACCTCATCACCGTGTTGCATCAGCAGCATATAGCCGGTGCGCTCCGGCAGCGTCTGCTTCGGTTTTTTACCGGGATATTGTGACCATGAATGGTTGGCACAGGCGACGCACAGGTTGTTCACCGGGCAGAGTTCGCACTTCGGTTTAGAACGTGTGCAGACCATCGCGCCGAGATCCATCATCGCCTGGTTAAAACGCTCGACGCCTTTCGCCGGCGTAACCGCGTCACTGATCTCCCACAGGCGTTTTTCGACCTCTTTCTTACCCGGCCAGCCGTCAACGGCATAACAGCGCGCGAGCACGCGTTTCACGTTGCCATCGAGGATGGGAAAGTGCTTGCCTAAAGATAGAGAGAGAATTGCGCCTGCAGTGGAGCGCCCGACGCCGGGGAGATCCGCCACCTCGTCGAACGTTTCCGGAAATTGACCGTTATGGCGCGTTGCCACCTGCTGCGCCGCTTTGTGCAGATTACGCGCACGGGCGTAGTAGCCCAGACCGGTCCACAGGTGCAGCACCTCGTCCAGCGGCGCGTTGGCCAGATCGGTCACCGTCGGGAAGCGTGCCATAAAACGTTCAAAGTAAGGAATGACCGTGGCGACCTGCGTTTGTTGCAACATCACCTCGGAGAGCCATACTTTGTACGGCGTTTTTTCAATTTGCCAGGGCAGGGTTTTGCGCCCGTATTTGTCGTACCAGTCCAGCACCTGGGCTGAAAATTGAGAGGCTTGCATGGTCATCGATTCGCATAATCAGGGAGGCAGATTGCAGCACAGCGTTAATCTGCTGTAAACCGGATCTTTCCCATGCTTGCATAGAAGCCTTAACTTTGGATAATGCCCGTTTCCCGAACACTCTCACAAGCAGACAACTCTTTTATGAAAAACGACGTCATTTCACCGGAATTTGATGAAAACGGTCGCCCGCTGCGCCGGATTCGCAGCTTTGTCCGCCGTCAGGGCCGCCTGACTAAAGGGCAGCAACACGCGCTGGACAACTACTGGCCGGTGATGGGCGTTGAGTTCAGCGAGCAGCCACTCGACTTTACTGAGCTGTTTGGCCGCGACGCGCCTGTCACGCTGGAGATTGGCTTCGGTATGGGCACGTCGCTGGTGACCATGGCAAAAGCGCGCCCGGAGCAGAACTTCCTCGGCATTGAGGTGCATTCGCCTGGCGTCGGCGCGTGTCTGGCAACGGCCCATGAAGAGGGCGTGGAAAACCTGCGCGTGATGTGTCACGACGCGGTAGAAGTGCTGCACAAAATGATTCCTGACAATTCTTTGAACATGGTTCAGCTCTTTTTCCCTGACCCGTGGCACAAAGCACGTCATAATAAACGCCGTATCGTTCAGGCACCGTTTGCAGAGCTGCTGAAAAGCAAGTTAAAACTGGGCGGCGTTTTCCACATGGCGACCGACTGGGAACCTTATGCGGAACATATGCTGGAAGTGATGTCGTCGCTGGATGGCTATAAAAACCAGTCAGCGAGCAACGACTATGTACCGCGTCCGGATTCACGTCCGGTGACAAAATTTGAACAGCGTGGCCATCGACTTGGTCACGGCGTATGGGACTTAATGTTCGAGAGGGTGAAATAATGGCAAAGAATCGTAGCCGTCGTCTGCGTAAAAAGATGCACATCGAAGAATTCCAGGAAGTGGGCTTCTCCGTTGCCTGGCGTTTCCCTGAAGGCACCAGTGTGGAACAGATCGATCAGGACGTTGATGCGTTCATTAACGAAGTGATCGAGCCAAACAAGCTGGCCTTCGACGGTAGCGGCTATCTGGCGTGGGAAGGTCTGATCTGCACCCAGGAAGTGGGTAAATGCACCGAAGAACATCAGGCCGCCGTGCGCAAATGGCTTGAAGACCGCAAATTCGAAGATGTGCGCATCAGCGAACTTTTCGACGTTTGGTGGGACTAATTAAGCAGTACGGGGCCAGCATTAGCTGGCCCATTTTGTCTGAGGGAGTGTTTATGATGCGCAAAACGTTGCTGGCTGTTGCACTAATGGCAACCGGATTCACCGCCCATGCGGAGTATAAATGTAGCGTCACCCCGCGTGATGACGTGGTGTTAAGCCCGCAAACCGTGCAGGTCAAAGGTGAGAATGGCGATCTGGTGATTACGCCGGATGGCAACGTGACCTTTAACGGCAAACCGCAAAACCTCACCGCCGCGCAGCGTGAGCAGGCGAAAGATTATCAGGCCGAGCTGCGCACCGCACTGCCGTGGATTGACGAAGGCGCGCTGACCCGCGTGGAGAAAAGCCGCGTGGCGCTGGATAAGATCATCACCAAAGAGGTGGGTGAAAGCAGCAACATGCGCACGCGTCTGACGAAGCTGGACAAACAGCTGAAAGAGCAGATGAACCGTATTATCGAGCATCGCACCGACGGCCTGACGTTCCACTATAAAGCGATTGATCAGGTGCGTGCCGACGGCCAGCAGCTGGTGAACCAGGCGATGGGCGGCATCCTGCAGGACAGCATCAACGAGATGGGGGCAAAAGCCGTGCTGAAAGGCGGCGGTAACCCACTGCAGGGCGTGCTGGGCAGCCTGGGCGGTTTGCAGACTTCAATTCAGAACGAATGGAAGAACCAGGAAGAGGATTTCCAGCAGTTCGGGAAAGACGTGTGTAAACGCGTGGTGTCATTAGAAGATAGCCGGAAGGCGCTGGTGGGGACGTTGAAGTAATTTCCCCTCACCCTAACCCTCTCCCCAAAGGGGCGAGGGGATGGTTTGCTCCCTCTCCCTTTCAGGGAGAGGGCCGGGGTGAGGGTTGCAGCATTTGCAGCGTTTCAAGGATCTTTTCTAAGACCGCCTCTTCGTTATTCCTTAGTTCATTGTTCCAGAATCGAATAACGTACCAGCCCTTTTGGTTTAACCACACCGTCCTTTGGCGATCATATTCATGATTTTCCTCATGTTGTCCGCCATCCAGTTCTATAGCCAGACGAGCCGCGCAGCAGGCAAAATCCAGAATGTAGTGACCTACCGGATGTTGGCGACGAAATTTATAATTTTCGAAACGGCGGCTGCGCAGTACATACCATAACCGCCTTTCTTCCTGCGTTAGCTCGCATCTGAGCTGCTTTGCGTATGAACGAATAATTTCCATCTCCACATTCTGCCAGCCTTTTCCTCAGCCGGCAGAACGGGATGCAAAATCCTGAATCAGCCTTCAGGAATCTTCCGCGAGGAACAGCTCAAGAAGGGAGTTTAAGAACAGTTTGCCGTGCTCGGTGATCTGCCAGTATTCCTCACATTCCGTGAGATACCCTTGCGCCAGCGCTTCGTCAATCTGTGGACGAATCACTGACTCCGGCAACCCGGTATAGAGCGTAAACTCCTTACGCGGCGCGGCTTCCAGCAGGCGAAAGCGGTTCATAAAGAATTCAAACGGCTTATCTACTGCTTCGACATCGTGCTGACGCTCCAGGTAGCGGCCTTCCATATACCCACGCGGATGACGTGTTTTGGCGGTACGCAGAATGCGCCCGTCCGGGAAAGTCACTTTGCCATGCGCGCCGCAGCCAATGCCCAGATAATCACCAAAGCGCCAGTAGTTCAGGTTGTGCTGACACTGATAACCCGGCTTCGCGTAGGCGGACGTTTCGTACTGCTGATAGCCCGCAGCGGTTAACAACTGGTGGCCCTGCTCAAAGATATCCCACAGCGCATCGTCATCCGGCAGCACCGGCGGGCGAGAGCCAAACAGCGTGTTCGGCTCAATGGTGAGCTGATACCACGACAGATGCGGCGGATTCAGTTCAATCGCCTGGCGTAAATCATCCAGCGCTTCTTCGAGCGACTGATCTGGCAGGCCGTGCATCAAATCGAGGTTGAAACTGCGCAGGCCAAGCCCCGTCGCCAGATTTGCCGCACGCTTCGCCTCTTCCGGGCCGTGAATGCGCCCCAGACGTTTCAGCTTCGGCTCGCTAAAGCTCTGCACGCCGATGGAGATACGGTTTACGCCCGCACGCTGGTACTCGACAAACCGGTCGGCCTCAACGGTGCCGGGGTTGGCTTCCATCGTAATTTCAGCATCCGCAGCCAGCTTCAGGCGCGCACGCACGCCATCCAGCAGCGTTTGCATCGCCGGGCCAGAAAGCAGGCTCGGCGTACCGCCACCAATGAAAATGGTCTTAACTTCACGTCCCTGTGCGTAAGGTACATCAGCGTCCAGGTCGGCCAGCAGATGCGCAACGTAGTCATCATGCGGCACTTCGCCCTTCAGCGCGTGCGAGTTGAAATCGCAGTACGGGCATTTCTGCACGCACCACGGGATGTGAATATAAAGACTCAGAGGTGGCAAATTAGCCATTACGTAATGCTTCCAGTAACAATTTCAGGGCGCGTCCACGGTGGGAAATCGCGCTTTTTTCTTCGCGGGTCAGTTCCGCAGCGGTTTTGCCCTCGGTCGGGACAAAGAAGATCGGGTCGTAGCCGAAGCCGCCGTTGCCAGCCGCTTCACGGGTAATCACGCCTGGCCAGCTGCCGTGGCAGACGATCGGCGTCGGGTCTTCCGCATGACGCATATAGACCAGCACGCAGTGGAACTGCGCGGTACGCTGTGCGTCAGGTACGTCTTTCAGGGCAACAAGTAGCTTTTCCAGATTCTGCTGGTCGGTCGCGTCCACGCCGGAATAGCGTGCAGAGTAAATCCCCGGCGCACCGCCGAGAAAATCAACGGCCAGCCCGGAGTCGTCGGCAATCGCGGGCAGGCCGGTAACCTGCGCGGCATGGCGCGCTTTCAGGATCGCGTTTTCGATAAACGTCAGGCCCGTCTCGTCGGCGGACTCCACGCCAAGCTCGGTCTGCGCCACCACATCCAGCCCAAAATCATTTAAAAGCGAGGCCAGCTCGCGCACTTTACCGGCATTGCCGGTAGCGAGAACAACTTTCTGCATGGTTTAGTCCTGTTCTGTCAGAGCCGCGACTTTCGTCGGGATAGATTGCGGATTGAGGATTTTTACCTGTTTATGCCGCCCAAGCTCACCTTTTTCAATGATGACCTGGCTTTTAGCGACGCGAAACTGTTTTGCCAGATATTTGGTCAGGTGCGCGTTCGCCTGGCCGTCCACGGGCGGGGCAGTAATGGCGACTTTTAACTCGTCGCCATGCAGCCCAACAATACTGTCGCGACTGGCTTTCGGCTGAATATACAGCCGTAAAACCAGCCCGTCAGCGCAGGTGCTTACTGCACTCATAGCGCCATCCACAGCCCCGGCAGCAGCATGTTGCCAGTTGACTGTAACAGCTCAGCGATCCCCATATTGACCACATACAGCAGCAGAACAAGGATCATTGGCGAAAAATCGATGCCGCCCATTGAAGGCAGCAGATTACGAATTGGACGCAGCAGCGGCTCTGCCAGCTGGATCAGCGCATATTCCACCGGACTACGCCCCTGGCTTACCCAGCTCATGATTGCCATCACCAGCAGTACCCAGAAGATCAGCAGCCCGACGGTTTTGACCAGAATCAGGACGGCAGCAATCCAGATAATCGGCTGGAAGGTGATGACCATAAACAGCACGATCGCTTTGATAACGCTCAGAATAAACGCCATCAGCAGAGATGAACTGTCAATCGGACCCATCGCCGGAATAATGCGGCGTAAAGGCCCGACAACAGGTTGCGTGATTTTCACGACAAACTGCGAGAACGGATTGTAAAAATCAACACGGGCCCACTGCATCCAGACGCGCAGTAAAAGCGCCATCGTATACAGCTCAATGACCGTTGAAAGCAGGAAAGTCAACGTCTTCATGGCGTTCCTCAGGTTTCCTTATTTTTTTGTGTAATCGCGCGCACCAAAAATTGCCGTGCCGATGCGAACCATAGTGCTGCCTGCCGCGATGGCGGCTTCCATATCATCCGACATGCCCAGAGAAAGCGTGTCTACCGTGTCATAGCGCGCCTTTAGCGCTTCAAATGCTACAGCCATTTGCTGTGCCACGGCAAACTGCCTTTCATAACTTGACTCAGGTGCCGGGATTGCCATCAGCCCGCGCAGGGTTAAGCGCGGCAGGGCGGCCACCTCTGCGGCCAGCGCATCCAGCTCGCTCAGGGCAATGCCGGACTTGCTGTTTTCATCACTGATATTGATTTGAATCAGCACGTTAAGTGCAGGCATCTCTGCCGGACGCTGCTCGCTCAGACGCGTCGCAATGCGCAGACGGTCAATGGTATGGCACCAGTCGAAATGCTCCGCCACCAGACGGCTTTTGTTCGACTGCAGCGGGCCAATAAAGTGCCATTGCAGATCCGTATTTCCCCGTTCCCGGAAGTGGCGAATTTTATCCACGCCTTCCTGCACATAGTTTTCACCAAACGCCCGGTGGCCCGCATCAATCGCTTCTGCGATAGCGCTCGCAGGCTTCGTTTTACTGACTGCAAGTAACGTAACTTCTTCTGAAGCACGGCCGCAACGTGTTGCAGCGGCTGAGATTTTGTCCCGGACCTGTGCCAGGTTATGCGCAATGTCGTTCATTTTCCGAGGAGTAATGTATGGATATGGAAGAAATTGTGGCCCTTAGTGTAAAGCATAACGTCTCCGATCTACACCTGTGCAGTGATTCCCCCCCGCGCTGGCGCAGATTAGGGCGTCTTGAGCCTGCGCCGTTTCCCTCGCCTGACGTGGAAGCGCTATTAAAAACGTGGCTCAGCGATGAGCAGCAGGGGGCGTGGTGGGCAAACGGGCAGGTAGATTTTGCCGTCACGCTCGCAGGCAATCAGCGCCTGCGCGGTAGTGCGTTTAACCACATGAAGGGGATTTCAGTCGTGCTTCGGCTGTTGCCGCTTTCCTGCCCGCAACTCTCCACGCTGGGTGTGCCGCGGGCGATCCCGGAGCTGCTATCCAATGACAGCGGACTGATTTTGGTCACAGGGGCGACCGGAAGCGGTAAATCCACCACGCTCGCGGCGATGGTCGATTTTCTCAACCATCATACTGACGGGCATATTCTGACGCTCGAAGATCCGGTGGAATTTATGTACCAGAGTGAACGTTGCCTGATTCAGCAACGGGAGATAGGTCAGCACGCTCCGTCATTTGCCGAGGCGCTACGCAGTGCGCTACGTGAAGATCCGGACGTCATTTTACTGGGCGAACTGCGCGACAGCGAAACCATCCGCCTGGCGCTCACGGCGGCGGAAACTGGCCATCTGGTGCTGGCGACGCTGCATACACGCGGCGCTCCGCAGGCTATCGAACGGCTGGTGGATACCTTCCCGGCGCAGGAGAAAGATCCGGTGCGTAACCAGCTGGCGGGTAGCCTGCGTGCGGTACTGGCGCAAAAGCTGCGTCAGGATATTCAGGGTGGGCGCGTTGCGCTTTATGAGTTGCTGGTGAACACATCGGCGGCGGCAAATCTCATCCGCGAAGGAAAAACGTGGCAATTGCCCGGCATCATACAAACCGGTCAGCAGGCAGGGATGCAGAATTTCGACCAGAGCCTGGCGGAAAGAAGGGCGCAGGGGCGACTGTAGCCCCGGCGACTCAGAAACCCTGTTCGAAATAGCTTTCGAGAATGATGACGGCAGAGGCAGAGTCGACGCTGCCTTTATTGAGAGCCCTGAATCCACCGTGTTCAAACAGACCAGCACGTGCTTCAACGGTGCTGAGTCGCTCGTCGTGCAGCTTCACTGATACGCCAAAGCGTCCGTGGATTTTGTTGGCGAACTTCCGCGCTCTGGCGGTAAGCGGTTGTTCGGTGCCGTCCATGTTCAGAGGGAGCCCGACAATCACGTCGTCCGGCTGCCACTCTTTGAGCAGACGCTCAATAAGATTCCAGTCTGGCGTACCGTCGTTGGCTTTCAGGGCCGTTAACGGGCGCGCCGTACCGGTGATGCGTTGACCGACCGCGACGCCAATGCTTCGGGTGCCAAAATCAAAGGCAAGCAGCGTTCCGCTCATTATGCATGCCCCGCTACGCCCGGCATGGTCAGAATATCGATGCCAATCAGTTTTGCGGCGTCACGCCAGCGATCGGCGATCGGCGTTTTAAACAGGATGTTCATGTCCGCAGGGGCGGTCAGCCAGGCGTTATCCAGAATTTCCTGTTCAAGCTGGCCCTTCTCCCAGGAGGCGTAGCCCAGCGCAACCAGTACCTCGGAAGGCTGACTGGCGGTGCCCAGCGTTTCAAGCACGTCGCGCGAGGTCGTGATCACGGTGTTATCAGAGATACGTATGCTGGAAGAAAAGATCGGCGGCGTATGCAGAATAAAACCACGATCTTCTGCAAGAGGCCCACCCAGCATCACTGGCTTATCAAGGCGGATTTCAGGCAGACGCTCCTCAGCCGTGATTTTCAGTTTGTCCAGAATCCCTTCAACCTGCAGGTTTTCCAGCGGCTTGTTGATGATAATCCCCATCGCACCGTCTTCATTGTATTCACAAATATAAACCACAGCGCGGCGGAAAATTGGGTCCTGGAGAGCAGGCATGGCAATAAGAAAGTGATGCTGTAAATTCATTGTCAGAGGTTCTGTTTCCTGGTTTAAAAAGCGACAGCGCCCAGTATGGGGACAAACGCAGGCGCTGTCACAGGTTATTTCTGTAAACGTTTTTCGATAGCGTCCATCAGCATCCCGGTGATCGAAACCGGGAATTCCGCTTCAATCTCACGAATGCAGGTCGGGCTGGTGACGTTCACTTCGGTCAGGCGATCGCCGATGATATCCAGGCCAACGAAGATCAGACCTTTGGCTTTGAGCGTTGGACCAACGCGGCGGGCAATTTCCCAGTCGCTTTCGGTAAGCGGGCGCGGTTCGCCACGACCACCGGCTGCCAGGTTGCCGCGGGTTTCGCCGCCCTGCGGGATACGTGCCAGGCAGTAAGGGACCGGTTCACCATCAACCACCAGAACACGCTTGTCACCGTCGACGATGGCAGGAATGTAATTCTGCGCCATGCAGTAACGGCTGCCGTGCTCGGTCAGTGTCTCCGCAATCACGCCAATGTTTGGATCGCCTTCTTTGACGCGGAAGATGGACGCGCCGCCCATGCCGTCCAGCGGTTTTAAGATGATATCGCTGTGCTTTTGCCAGAACGCTTTCAGTTGTGCCTTGCTGCGGGTCACCAGCGTTTCCGGCGTCAGGTCAGAAAACCACGCGGTGTAGAGCTTTTCGTTACAGTCGCGCAGGCTCTGCGGTTTATTGACGATCAACGTTCCTTTCTCTTCTGCGCGTTCAAGAATATAGGTGCAGTAGATGTATTCGGTGTCGAACGGCGGATCTTTACGCATCAGGATCACATCGAGGTCGGCAAGCGTAATGTCCTGCTCGGTACCGAATTCGTACCATTTATCGTAGTTCTGCTCGACGTTAACAATGCGGGTGCGTGCGCGGGCTTCACCGTTGATCAGGTAAAGGTCGTTCATCTCCATATAGTGGAGTTCATAGCCCCGACGCTGCGCTTCCAGCAGCATGGCGAAGCTGGAATCTTTCTTGATGTTAATATTTGCGATGGGGTCCATCACGATGCCGAGCTTGATCATGTTCTTCTCCGTTAATGGGTCAACCCAGATCGCCAAACCGTACCTGTAGCGCGGTAATGGCTGTGAGTGCCGTTGTCTCAGTGCGCAGAACGCGAGGTCCCAACAGAATATCAGTAAACTGGTAACGTGCCGTCATCGCAATTTCGTCCGCCGAAAGGCCGCCTTCAGGACCAATCAACAGCCGTACACGTTCGACGGGCAGCGGCAGCGTGTTGATGCTGGCGCTGGCGCGTGGATGGAGATTGAGCTTCAGCCCGCTCTCCTCCTCGGCACACCACTCCTCCAGATCCATCGCCGGGCGGATCTCCGGAATACGGTTGCGGCCGCTCTGTTCACACGCCGCAATGGCGATTTTCTGCCACTGCTGGATCTTTTTGTTCAGACGTTCCGCATCCAGTTTAACGCCGCAGCGCTCAGAAAAAAGTGGCGTAATGAGGCTTACACCCAGTTCAATGGATTTCTGAATGGTGAACTCCATCTTTTCTCCGCGCGACATTACCTGTCCCAGATGAATGTGCAGCGGCGATTCACGGTCGTCCACTTCACCGCGCAATACATTCACATGCACGCTTTTTTTATCGGCCCGCGTGATCTCCGCGTCGAAAACCTGATTAGAACCGTCAAAGAGCTGGATTGCCTGGCCTGCGCCCATGCGCAGCACGCGGCCAACGTGGTTAGCGGCGTCGTCAGACAGGGCGATTTCACCACCTGGGGTAATCAGTTCAGGGTGATAGATGCGAGGGATGCGCATAGTCAGAAATTCCGTGTGTCATGCAATGTAAGCGAATTGCCGCTAGTGTAGGTTAGCTCTTTTGCGCCTGGCAAGCCCGCTGGACGTAAGGGTTATGATTCCCCTGGACTTTGGCGATGCGCGCGTCGCGCTGGCACTCCCACTCCGTTACCGGGTACAGCTTGTCCCAGGCGTTGAACAACTGCGTTTGCTGGCGTGAAAGGTTGAGGTTGTAACGGTCACGCATATAGAAGTAGGTGCGGGCAATGCTGCCGCGCGCACGGGCAGGCGGCTCGGCGACTTTCTCTTTAAAATCCACCTTCATGGCGCACTGTCCGTACTGCCCCTCGCCACCGTTCCACTGGCTGTACATAAAATTGCCACGATCGCCATTCACTTCGCCTACCGCGGGCTGCAGGTTGTGCATATCGCTTTCCATCTGGCGGTAGACCGGATCTTTGGCGCAGTTTTTACGTCCGCCATCCTGCCAGCACTGACGCTGGTGACCAAACTGCCATGCGGGAACCACATGTTCCCATTCGATGCGGCTGGCGCGATTCTCGTTTTTACGCACCTTATAGCCGCAGGATTCGAGGTCAACGACCCCTTTTTTACCTTGCCAGTTAATTTTACAGCCACAGTAGAAATCGCCAGGGACGTCAGCATTTACCTTAACGCCTGCGGTTTTAGCCTGAGAGAAACTGTTGATACCGTCGGCCAGAGCATGGCCTGAAAGCGCTGTCGTCAGAAAGGCGACCGCGAGAGAAACATTACGGGACATCTTACACTCCGTGTCAAAACGAGCCCGCAACGTAGCGAATGTTGTTCCTGTATGCAATCAGGCAGATCAGGAAAGTTCCTGATTGTTCAACAGATCATTCCGCGACCAGTGGTTCACCGCATTTGACGCAGCGGTAAGTGGCCTCGCCGCGTACCACACGATTATGACGGCGGACGGTCAACTGGTGCTGCTGGCACTGGCAGCGGTAGGGGAAGGTATTGCGACGCACCGATTCCAGTTCGAACTGATGGGTTCGACGAGCCGGTACGCCAAGCACCGCTTCCATCATCCACTTCCACTCTTTCCCGTGCGGTGCCACGCGGCCAAAGTGTTTCCATACCAGCAGATGCGCCAGTTCGTGCGGCACCACTTCCTCTATAAACGCCTGCTGGTTTTCCATCATCAACACCGGGTTCAGGCGGATCTCATACGATTCCAGCCAGGCGGTGCCCGCCGCGGTTCCACGCTGCTGATAAACGAGCTTGGGTTCCGGATAATTGCGGCCGAGCTTCAGGTTCGCCTGGGCGAGTTTTTCCCGCAGGCTGCGCATGACGGCTTGCTGAATGGCAATGGGGAGACGGGGAGCTTTCATAGGGGCAGAGCATAAAGCGCGAAGCGGGGAGGTGCAAGAGGCACCTCCCGCCAGAGGATTAGTCGTGTGCGCCGATTTCGCGCAGCGGACGACCTTTCATCAGGTTACGTTCAATGTGTTCCAGAGAAACGTGTTTGGTTTCAGGAACCAGCCAGACCGTCAGAACAATAAAGAACAGGTTCAGGCCAGAGTAGACCCAGAAGGTGTTCGCATTGCCCAGGTTGTTGAGCATGGTCAGGAACGTTGCGCCGACGATCATGTTGGCGATCCAGTTGGTCGCGGTAGAGCAGGTGATACCAAAATCACGCCCTTTCAGCGGCTGGATCTCAGAGCATAGCACCCAAATCAGCGGACCGGCGCTCATCGCAAACCCGATGATAAACATCAGCAGCATCGCCACCGCGAAATACTGCGCAGTTGGAGAGTGAATGCCCATGTGCATCATGGTGCCCAGCACGCCCATCCCGACGGCCATCACCAGGAAGCCCAGCGTCAGCGTTGGCTTACGTCCCCAGCGGTCAACCAGACCGATAGCGATAAAGGTCGCCAGCACGTTAGTCAGACCGACGATAACGGTGCCCCACATCTGCTCGGTGGTATTGGTGTAACCCGCCAGTTCGAAGATTTTAGGTGCGTAATACATGATGACGTTCATACCGGTGAACTGCTGCATCACCTGCAGCAACACGCCCAGGAACACCGCACGACGGAAGTTACTGTTCTCTTTGAACAGTGCCCAGCCGGACTGCTTAACCTGCAGGCTTTCACGGATCTCTTCCAGCTCGTTTTTCGCCTCTGCGCTGGTATCACGCAGACGCAGCAGCACACGTTCCGCATCGTGGAAGCGGCGTTTGGCGGCAAACCAGCGCGGGCTGTCCGGCAGGAAGAAAACGCCAATCAGCAGCAGGATGGCAGGAATGATGATGACGCCCAGCATCCAGCGCCATGCGCCACTGTAGCTAAAGGCCGTATCGGAAAGGTATGCACCCAGAATACCGATGGTGATCATCAACTGGTACATCGAAATCATACTGCCGCGAATTTTCTCCGGTGCAATTTCGGAAAGATACAGCGGTGCGGTATACGACGCGACGCCGACGGCCAGTCCTAACAGGACGCGGGAGATAATCAGCACTTCCACGTTAGGCGCGGCAGCAGAGAACAGAGAACCGGCAACGAAGAGGATCGCGCCGATCATCAGGCTCTTTTTACGCCCGAGCTTAAAGGAGAGCCAGCCGCTACCAACCGCACCGACGGCCGCACCGAACATCATGGAGCTAACCACCCATTCCTGGGTATGCGCGCTGATCTGGAACTCATCAGTGATGAAAGGTAACGCACCGGCAATTACGCCGATATCCAGGCCAAAGAGTAATCCTGCCAGGGCTGCGAGGAAGCAGACGAAGAATGTCATCGCCTTGTTGGACGTGCGCCCCTGTTTTTTATTGTCAGGCATTATGCCCTCCAGTTGGGTTATCAGTTTTAACGATGTTAAGGGTAGGTGAGTAGTGCGTAAAAATATGTGAGACAAATCACATTGGTGTAATCGGTTACACTACTCTGTAACCGTAAGAATAATTAAATCTTTGAAAATATAGAGCTAATTTAGTTGATATGCATCGCGTTTGTATGAAATTCAGACTTAACCGAAAAGAAATGTAACAGCAGAAGAAAGGCGATCATGCAAAGAGATTATTCTGAAAGCGAGGCGGGTAACGTGAGGTGTAAACGGTATCATTTTATCGCCGGGTGGCGGCTGCGCCTTACCCGGCCTACAAACACCTCAAAAACCCGTAGGCCTGTGCAAGCGAAGCGCCGCCGGGCAAAAATGTCCGCACAAATGCAAAAGGCCAACCCGAAGGCTGGCCTTTAAAAACAACGCTGTCAGTTGATTACTTCAGACCGGCAGCGTCACGCAGCAGAGCGGCTTTGTCGGTTTTTTCCCATGGGAAATGTTCACGGCCAAAGTGACCGTATGCAGCGGTTTCTTTGTAGATTGGGTGCAGCAGATCCAGCATCTGAATCAGGCCGTATGGACGCAGGTCGAAGAACTCGCGCACCAGCAGGGTCAGCTGTTCTGAAGGCACTTTTTCAGTACCGAAGGTTTCAACCATGATGGAGGTTGGCTCAGCCACGCCGATGGCGTAAGAAACCTGAATTTCACAGCGGTCAGCCAGGCCCGCAGCCACGATGTTTTTCGCAACATAACGAGCAGCGTATGCAGCAGAACGGTCAACTTTAGACGGATCTTTACCAGAAAACGCGCCGCCACCGTGACGTGCCATGCCGCCGTAGGTATCAACGATGATTTTACGGCCGGTCAGACCGCAGTCACCCATTGGGCCGCCGATAACGAAGCGTCCGGTTGGGTTAATGAAGTATTTGGTGGCGCTGCTCAGCCATTCGGTCGGCAGCACCGGCTTGATGATCTCTTCCATCACTGCTTCCTGCAGAGATTTCTGGTCAATCTCTTCGGAATGCTGAGTGGACAGTACCACCGCGTCGATGCCGACGATTTTGCCGTCGTCGTACTGGAAGGTCACCTGGCTTTTCGCATCCGGACGCAGCCACGGCAGGGTGCCGTTTTTACGCACTTCAGCCTGACGCTGCACCAGACGGTGTGCGTAGGTGACTGGCGCTGGCATCAGCACGTCGGTTTCGTTAGTTGCGTAGCCGAACATCAGGCCCTGGTCGCCCGCGCCCTGTTCCAGCGGATCGGCACGGTCAACGCCCTGGTTGATGTCCGGGGACTGTTTGCCAATGGCGCTCAGTACCGCGCAAGAGTTGGCATCAAAGCCCATATCAGAATGTACATAGCCGATCTCACGCACCGTATTACGGGTGATCTCTTCGATATCAACCCATGCGCTGGTGGTGATCTCACCGCCAACCAGAACCATGCCGGTTTTGACATAGGTTTCACACGCTACGCGCGCTTTTGGGTCCTGGGTGAGGATCGCATCCAGCACCGCATCGGAGATTTGGTCAGCAATTTTATCAGGATGTCCTTCTGATACGGACTCGGACGTAAACAGGTGTTTTGCCATGTTTTATTTCACCTAAGAGGAATTTGGTTAGCTCGAACTGCTGTGTGGAATAGCCAAAGGAGATAATTCTACCAAGGCCTGCAGGTTTTTGACACTGGCAGTCTGAGTGTTAATCAGTATGGATGGATTAACATCTGGACGTCTATTTTAGGTCACTTCTTCACCCGATTTCCAGTTTTTTTTGATTCACCTCTCATTGCGCTGAATTCTCAACTGGAAATATTTCCTGACGGCGCTGGCAACGCGCGTATTTTTGTTTTGCTTTTTAGCTACCTTCTCGGTATAAAACGCGGCGCGCGGCTCATCTAAAAAAGCGCTCGATGAACTCATCGTGTCGCCACTTCCAGCCGGGTTAAGCAGTGAACTTTTAGCTTTGGCTTGGGGTCCGTTTCAGCAGAGGCGGCCGTGGAGGTGATAAGAGATAATGAACCATCGTTTTCCGCTAACTCAGCGCAGCCGTTCTGGCGCGCATGTGATTCCCGCAACCCGCATTTCCAGTCTGCAAACCTGCCGATGTTATACCCATCTCGGCGCTTCTCAGGATTCAAGGGCCGGTCACGCTCTGTGAAAACTGAACAAGGGCGCTCTTGTTAATACAAGAGTTTTCTCGTGGTTTCGCCGAACGTTGTCATACTTATGTTCGGATACGTGTTTACAATGATATGAATAAGAAACCGGTCGCACGGTCTGAATTTCAGCATACTCTGCTGGGAAACGGAGCCGTTTATGGGTTGTTATCGCCGTATAACGCTGCGATAGTAGTCAACTGTTTTACACTTAATACAAAGAGTTGAGGTTCGCTATGTCTGACGACATGTCTTCGGTTTCGCCTTCGTCAGCGGGCGAACAGGGTGTACTACGTTCCATGCAGGAGGTTGCGATGAGCTCCCAGGAAGCCAGCAAGATGCTGCGCACTTACAATATTGCCTGGTGGGGCAATAACTACTACGACGTCAACGAACTGGGCCATATCAGCGTTTGCCCCGATCCGGACGTCCCTGAAGCGCGCGTGGATCTCGCTAAACTGGTGAAAACCCGTGAAGCGCAGGGCCAGCGTTTGCCCGCACTGTTCTGCTTCCCGCAGATCCTGCAACACCGCCTGCGTTCTATTAACGCCGCGTTCAAACGCGCGCGTGAATCCTACGGCTATAATGGCGACTACTTCCTGGTCTACCCGATCAAGGTAAACCAGCACCGCCGCGTGATTGAATCCCTGATCCACTCCGGCGAACCGCTGGGTCTGGAAGCGGGCTCTAAAGCGGAGCTGATGGCGGTACTGGCGCACGCGGGTATGACCCGTTCGGTGATTGTCTGTAACGGCTATAAAGACCGTGAATATATTCGTCTGGCGCTGATTGGCGAGAAGATGGGCCACAAGGTCTATCTGGTTATCGAGAAGATGACTGAAATCGCTATCGTGCTGGAAGAGGCCGAGCGTCTGAACGTAGTGCCACGCCTCGGCGTGCGTGCGCGTCTGGCCTCTCAGGGCTCGGGTAAGTGGCAGTCCTCCGGCGGCGAGAAATCCAAGTTCGGCCTCGCGGCGAACCAGGTGCTTCAGCTGGTGGAAATTCTGCGCGAGCGCGGTCGTCTCGACAGCATTCAACTGCTGCACTTCCACCTCGGCTCGCAGATGGCCAATATTCGCGACATCGCCACCGGCGTGCGTGAATCGGCGCGTTTCTACGTTGAGCTGCACAAGCTCGGCGTGAATATTCAGTGCTTCGATGTGGGCGGCGGCCTGGGCGTGGACTACGAAGGGACCCGCTCGCAGTCCGATTGCTCCGTCAACTACGGCCTGAACGAATACGCTAACAACATCATCTGGGCAATCGGCGATGCCTGTGAAGAGCACGGCCTGCCGCACCCGACGGTGATCACCGAATCCGGTCGTGCTGTTACCGCGCACCATACGGTGCTGGTCTCTAACATCATCGGCGTTGAGCGTAGCGAAATCACCGAAGCGACGCCTCCGGCAGACGATGCCCCACGCTCCCTGCAAAGCATGTGGGAAACCTGGCAGGAGATGCACGAGCCGGGCACGCGTCGTTCCCTGCGCGAATGGCTGCACGACAGCCAGATGGATCTGCATGATGTTCACGTCGGTTATTCCTCAGGCACCTTCAGCCTGCAGGAGCGCGCGTGGGCGGAGCAGCTCTATCTGAACATGTGCCATGAAGTGCAGAAGCAGCTCGACCCGAGCAACCGCGCGCACCGTCCGATTATCGACGAGCTGCAGGAACGTATGGCGGACAAAATGTACGTCAACTTCTCGCTGTTCCAGTCAATGCCGGATGCCTGGGGTATCGACCAGCTGTTCCCGGTTCTGCCGCTGGAAGGGCTGAATCACGCGCCGGAACGTCGTGCGGTGCTGCTGGATATCACCTGTGACTCCGACGGCGCTATCGATCACTACGTTGACGGTGACGGTATCGCAACAACGATGCCAATGCCGGAGTACGACCCGGAGAACCCGCCAATGCTGGGCTTCTTTATGGTCGGCGCGTATCAGGAGATCCTCGGTAACATGCACAACCTGTTCGGTGATACCGAAGCGGTTGACGTGTTTGTCTTCCCTGACGGCAGCGTGGAAGTCGAGCTATCTGATGAAGGGGACACCGTGGCGGACATGCTCGAATACGTTCAGCTCGATCCGAAAAAACTGCTTACTCAGTTCCGCGATCAGGTGAAAAATACCGGTCTGGACGACGCCTTGCAGCAGCAGTTCCTGGAAGAGTTTGAAGCGGGTCTGTACGGGTACACTTACCTGGAAGACGAGTAGCCGCTGATGCCCGGTGGCGCTGCGCTTACCGGGCCTACGAATGTAGGCCGGATAAGGCGAAGCCGCCATCCGGCAGAATGCTATACTCACTTGAACCCGTATGCATTACCGGCGATAATTCGCCCCAATAAGCGATTTACGAATCAATCCCTTCCTCGTCGGGTTTAACGACGCGGAGGGGATTTTTTTTCATCTGTTTTAATGTATCGACTTTAAAAGAGGTCAGGACATGAGCACTTTAGGTCATCAGTACGATAACTCTCTGGTATCTAACGCGTTTGGTTTTTTACGCCTTCCGATGAACTTCCAGCCGTACGACAGCGATGCGGACTGGGTGATCACCGGTGTGCCATTTGATATGGCTACATCTGGCCGCGCGGGGGGGCGTCACGGCCCGGCAGCTATTCGTCAGGTATCCACTAACCTGGCCTGGGAGCACAACCGCTTCCCGTGGAACTTCGACATGCGCGAACGCCTGAACGTGGTGGACTGCGGTGACCTGGTGTACGCCTTCGGTGACGCGCGCGAGATGAGCGAAAAGCTGCAGGCGCACGCTGAGAAGCTGCTGGCTGCCGGTAAGCGCATGCTCTCCTTCGGCGGCGACCACTTCGTCACTCTGCCGCTGCTGCGCGCCCACGCGAAGCACTTCGGTAAAATGGCGCTGGTGCACTTTGATGCGCATACCGACACCTACGCGAACGGCTGCGAGTTCGACCACGGCACCATGTTCTACACCGCGCCGAACGAAGGCCTGATCGATCCTAACCACTCGGTGCAGATCGGCATCCGTACCGAGTTCGACAAAGACAACGGCTTCACCGTGCTGGACGCGGGCCAGGTCAACGATCGCGGCGTGGATGACATCCTTGCGCAGGTGAAGCAGATCGTCGGTGATATGCCGGTCTACCTGACCTTCGACATCGACTGTCTGGACCCGGCATTTGCACCCGGAACCGGTACGCCGGTGATCGGCGGCCTGACGTCCGATCGCGCCATCAAACTGGTACGCGGTCTGAAGGATCTGAACATCGTCGGTATGGACGTGGTCGAAGTGGCTCCGGCTTACGACCAGTCCGAGATCACCGCGCTGGCCGCGGCGACCCTGGCGCTGGAAATGCTCTACATCCAGGCGGCGAAGAAAGGCGAATAAGCCTTACGCGCTCACTGCTGCTGCGCGACGCATGCGCAGCAGCAACATGCCTCCGGCCAGCAGGGTGATAACCTGCGAGACAACCAGCACCGAAAAGCCGGAACTGACCGACCCTACCGATTTCATCACCATCCCCATCAGCAGCGGAATAAATGCCGCGCAGATATTGCCGATACCATTGATGATCCCATACGCACTACCGACAGCTTCCCGCGCGGCATGATGCTGGATCACCGCCGGAATGGCAGCCCCCTGAAGCCCCCAGAAGACGTTGGCGGACAGCATAAACAGCGCCAGCCAGGCAGGCTGGTGGCTCAACATCAGTGCGACCACGGACAGTGCCGTCAACGCGCCGCCTACCACAAACAGCACCGGTGCCTGTTCCGGGCGCATTTTGTCGAGCAGCACACCGCCCAGAAACTTGGAGCCCAGGCTCAGCAGGAAGGGGATTGCCGCGATAAAGCCCGTCGCGTGCAGCGAGAAGTGGTGCTCATCGCGCAGCCATGCCGGAAGCCAGGTGCTGCTGCCCCACAGATAGCTCAGCGTGGCGATTTCAACCAGTAAGATCCAGCCCAGAAGCGGCGTTTGCCAGGCCAGCGTGAAGGTCTGCATAAACCCTGGTTTGTACTTTTTCGTTTCGTGGCGCGGTGCAGGCAGGAAGCGCCAGATTAACCCGCCACCCAGAACGAGATTCAGCACTGCCAGCGCATAAAACGACCCGGCCCAGCCCAGATGTGCCATAAGCCAGGTGACCAGCGGAAAGCCGACGGCCAGCCCGAGCGACACACCCAGCGCGGTGACGGCGTTGGGTTTACCGATCTCTTCTGCGTTGAAGTTATCGCTGATAAAGCGTGTTTTCAGTGAAAAAAGCGGCCCTTCGGCAATGCCTAAAATCACGCGTGCGATGAGCATACCCATAAGCGATCCCAGCAGCGGTGAAATAGCGCAAACCGCAGCCCAAATCGCAATACTGCTTAACAATCCGTGCCGGTAGTGAAGTTTGCTTTCAATAACTGGAGTTAATAATAAAGCGGAACATCCATAACCCAGCAGAAAGCAGGTCATGAGCATTCCTTGTAACATTCTGTTTTCATTTAACTGAAAATGTTCGGCAAATTCCGGGTTTAAAATCATCACCGAGATATTTACCCGGTCGACGTAGGAAATAATAATGAGCAACAACAGTGCTATTGTGCCTTGCCATCTTGCCGTCATCAGGCCCGCCTTATGTTTCTTTCTGTTTATATTTTTTTCAGAGTGATTGTCACGGGGTTAAAATGGTTCACCTGTGAAACTCATTGTTTAATAAAGATAAATAAAAAGTAAGTTTCACAGGTGAAACACCAAAGTTGTGACGTTTATTTATTTTTAAAGAACAAAAAGAAAAGAAGTCAATATTTTTTATTCAAATTGAGAGACTATCAAGAAATCGTATTTATCACGGCCTGATAATGAAAATTTCATATCGCTGCATTTTTTCGTGATCGTTTGCACACTTAGCTAATTAATTGCCATTCAATTAACAAATTCGTCACATTGACGCTTGACGAAACATTCATCGCTTTTATATTGACCGTATTAAATAAGAAACAGAGTTTCATATATGAAACAAAAGCCTGGAGGATCGTGATGAGCTGGATAGGCGTATGTGACGCAGAGCAAGTACAGGAAGATTTCCCTTTTAGCGGCAACGTCGAGGGTAAAGAGATCGGCGTTTATTTAATTGACGGCGAATATTACGCGCTGGAAGACGTGTGTCCGCACGCTTATGCCCTGCTGAGCCAGGGCTTTGTGGAGGACGGCAAAGTGGAGTGCCCGCTGCATGAAGCAGTGTTCGACGTCAAAACGGGCCAGTGCCTGCACGGTCCCGGTGGTCGCAACCTCAACCGCTATCCGGTTCGGGTTTTTGAAAACCAAATCCAGATTACCTTCGTCGAGGAGACCGTGGCATGAGCGACACCCTGAACTTCAACCCGGCACTGCCGGAAAGCCGCCAGTTCACCCCTCCGGCAGAGGGCGGCAACGGTGCCATTCATAAGCCGGGTGATTATCAGAATCTGATCTGGCAAACCCGCAGCCGCGTGCCGGAAAACTGGGAAGTGAATCTGATTGCGACGCTGGAAGATCTCTTCGAGCAGGGCGTTGAAACCTTGCCGGAGCTGGTGAACGGGCTGAACGCGGTGCGCATGCACGATCAGCAGGGCGAGCCGTGGAGCGAAGACAGCTTCCAGACATTCTTACAGGTTAACGGTTACTGAGGGCAACGCGATGACGACTACGGTACAACATTATCTCGATAAAGGTCTGCGTGGCCTCTGGTATCCGGTGCTGGCGAGCTGGGAAGTTCAGTCTGCGCCAGTGGGTATTACCCGCCTCGGCGAGCAGATTGTGGTCTGGCGCAACAAAGACGGCCAGGTGCAGGCGCTGGAAGACCGCTGTCCGCACCGTGGCGCGCGTCTGTCTATGGGCTGGAACCTCGGGGACCGCATCGCCTGCTGGTATCACGGCGTGGAAGTGGCGGGTAACGGCGAAGTGAAAGATGTTCCTGCCGTAGACAAATGCCCGCTGGTCGGCCAGCAGTGCGTGCGCAGCTATAACGTGCAGGAGGCGCACGGCGCGATCTTCCTGTGGTTTGGCGTCACTGCCGATCAGCAGCCGGACGAACTGAGCTTCCCGGACGAACTCGCCGACACGGAGAATTTCAGTAATTTCCTCTGCACCGCCGCGTGGAAATGTAACTACCAGTACGCGCTGGAAAACGTGATGGACCCGATGCACGGCACCTATCTGCACTCCTCTTCGCACTCAATGGCAGAAGGGGATCGCAAGGCCGACATGGTACTTCAGCCAACCAAAACGGGTTTCATCTTTGAGAAAAAAGGGCAGAGCGGCGTCAACTTCGACTGGGTGGAGCTGGGCAACAGCGGCACCTTCTGGATGCGCCTCTCCATTCCGTACAAAAAACGTTTCGGGCCGGGCGGCCACTTCTTTATCGTCGGTATGGTGGTGCCGGAAGATAACGACAACTGCCGCGTCTTCTTCTGGCGCATCCGCCGCGTACAGGGCTGGCAGCGCGATATGTGGCGCTTTATGTACCGCAACCGTCTTGAAAAACTGCACTGGGAAGTGCTGGAGCAGGACCGTGTGGTGCTGGAAAGTCTGGCACCCAACGCCCGCGAACACGAATACCTGTACCAGCACGACGTCGGCCTCTCCCGCCTGCGCCGCATGATGCAAAAGGCGGCGAAAGAGCAACTGGCGATGCGCGAAGCGCAGCAGGGAGCCGCCTGATGCACGGGCTGCTTAAAGGGAAACGCATCGTCGTGACCGGTGCCGCGCGCGGGCTGGGCTATCACTTCGCCAGAGCCTGCGCGGAGCAGGGGGCGGCGGTGGTAATGTGCGACATCCTTCAGGGTGAACTGGCCGAAAGCGCGCACGGCCTGAGTGAGCAGGGCTATGCGATCGAATCCCACGTTATCGATCTGGCCGATCCTCGCTCCATTGAGCAGGTGTTCAGCGCGATCGGTGAGCAGGGGCAGATTGACGGTCTGGTTAACAATGCGGCGATGGCGACCGGCGTTGGTGGCAAAAATATGCTCGATTACGACCCGGATCTCTGGGACCGCGTAATGCGTGTGAACGTCAAAGGCACCTGGCTGGTGACGCGCGCCGCGGTGCCGCTGCTGCGCGAAGGGGCAGGAATTGTGAACGTGGCGTCCGACACCGCGCTGTGGGGCGCGCCGCGCCTGATGGCCTACGTCGCCAGCAAGGGGGCTGTCATTGCTATGACCCGCTCGATGGCGCGTGAGCTGGGTGAAAAACGCATTCGTATCAATGCCATTGCGCCGGGGTTAACACGCGTCGAGGCGACCGAATATGTGCCCGCCGAGCGCCATCAGCTCTACGAAAACGGCCGCGCGTTAACGGGCGCACAGCAGCCGGAAGATGTCACCGGCAGCGTGGTCTGGCTGTTAAGCGATCTGTCGCGGTTTATCACCGGACAGCTGATTCCGGTCAACGGCGGTTTTATCTTTAACTAAGGTAGGGTGACTATGGCAAACGATCAGGAAGTGAAGTATCTGGTGCCGGGGCTGGAGCGCGGTTTGCAGCTGCTGTTAGCCTTTGGCGAGCAGCATCGCGATCTGACCTTTGCCGAGCTGCACCGGCTGGTGGATATGCCGAAGGCCACCGCCTACCGTGTGGTGCAGACCCTGGAATACATGGGTTTTCTGGAACGCAACACGCGCACCAATACCTTTTCGCTGGGGATGAACGTGCTGCGCCTCGGCTTTGAGTACATCGCCTCGCTGGACGTGGCGCAGGTCGGCCAGCCGGTCATTGAACAGCTGCGCGACGTCAGCCAGTGCAGCAGCCATCTGGCGATCCGCGACGGGCGCGACATTATCTACATCGCCCGCGTCAGCGCCGCCGGGTCGCGCATCAATCAGGTCAGCATTGGCACCCGCCTGCCGGTGCACTGCACCTCCCTCGGCCGCATGCTGTTGACCGATATTTCCCGCGCCGATTTTGAACAGCTGTTCCCGCACGAGCGTCTGCCGGGCAACACGCCGGGGCAGCTTCATGACCGGGAAGCCCTGTGGCAGATGGTGCAGCAGGATAAAGCCCGCGGGTACGTGATCGGCGAATCCTTCTTCCGCCACGGCATCTCCTCCATTGTCTATCCGGTGTATGACCGAAGCCATCGCGTGGCGGCGGTAGTCAGCATTCTTGTGCCGTCGGAGGAGATCCCGCAAACCGACCGCGAGCGTCTGCAAAACGAGGTTCGCCTCGCGGCGGATAAAATTTCTGGCTTCTTAGGGTATCTGTCACAGGCCAGTTAAATCAGTGAGTTAACGTCAGGCGCTTCACTGCGTCGGGCATGTTTTACGCCCAATTTGGGCCAGATGAGGCAACGAACGATGAGTGTAACCGGAATTGAAAAGCTGGAGTTTGGCGTGGAAGACCTGACGCACTGCGCCAAATTTATGCGTGATTTTGGCCTGACGGGCGATGCCAGCGGCCAGCGTTTTACCACCCTGAGCGGCGCACGCGTCGAGCTAAACCCGATTGACAGCCCCGACCTGCCGCCCGCGTTTGAAGAGGGTAACACCCTGCGCCGCATGACCTGGGCGGTTGCCACGCAGGCGGATCTGGATGCGTTACGGCCAAAACTGGCGCAACAGCCCGGTTTTCGTGAAGTGGGTGATGCGCTGGAGTGCCTCGACCCGAACGGCATGACGTTACGTGTGCAGGTCAGTCAGCAAACTGAGGTGGAGCTGAACGTCGAGCCGATTAACCAGTGGGGCGACGTTCGCCGTATCGATACCCCCAGCCCGGTTTACGATCGCGCCCAGCCCATTAACGTCGGGCACGTGGTGTTCTTTGTGGAAGAACTGGCGGCGGTAGAGAAATTCTACCGCGAGGTGCTCGGCTTCCAGGTCTCTGACCGCTACATCAACCGCGCCGTGTTCCTGCGCTGCGGCGTGCGTGGCGGCCATCACAACCTGTTCCTGCTGCAGTTGCCGAACCGCAAACGTGGCCTCAACCACGTGGCCTTCACCGTGCGCGATATCCACGAGGTGATCGGTGGGGGGATCGCGATGAATAAAAATGAATGGAGCACCTTTATCGGACCGGGCCGCCATCCGGTGTCGTCGGCCTATTTCTGGTACGTCAACAGCCCGACCGGTGGCGCGTTTGAGTATTACACCAACGACGACTACCTGACCGAAAACTGGCAGCCGCGCGAGCTGGAACACTCGCTGGTCTCCTTTACCGAATGGGCGGTGGAAGGCGGCATTGACCACGACACGCGCCGTCAGCAGAAAAAGCCGGAGGCAGTATGACGTCGCGCATTGTCATTATCGGCGGCGGTCAGGCGGGCGGCTGGGCCGCGAAAACCCTGCGTGACGAGGGCTTCGACGGCGAAATTTGCGTGGTGGCGGAAGAAGAGTGGGATTTCTACGAACGTCCGCCGCTGTCGAAAGCGTCTCTGCTGGAGCCAGAGGCATCGCTTCCGCGACTGTTTACCGAAGAGGCGCAGGAAGCGCTGAACCTGACCTGGTATCGCCCGCTGCGTGCAGAATCCATCGATCGCGAAGCGAAAACGGTGCGTTTGAGCAACGGTGAGCATCTTAGTTACAACATACTTTTACTTGCCACCGGGGGGCGGGCGCGCCTGCCGGGGGCAGCATGGGCGGCGCATCCTCAGGTTTATACCCTGCGCCACTGGCAGGACGCGCAGCGCCTGAAAGGTCGGCTGGCAGAAAGTCAAAAACTGGCGATTATCGGCGGCGGCTGGATCGGCCTGGAGATTGCCGCGTCCGCTCGCAAAAGCGGCGTGGCGGTCACCCTGTTCGAGCAGCAGCCTGCGCTGTGCATGCGCTCGGTGAGCAGTGAGGTTTCGCAGCACTTAGAGGCTATCCATCGCGAGCAGGGCGTGGAGATCCGCACCGGCTGCGGCGCGCTGGAGCTGGAGGACGACAACGGCCTGCCGGTCATTCACTGCGACGGCCAACGCGAAACCTTTGACGCAGTGGTGGTGGGGATCGGGGTCGATCTCAACCTGGAACTGGCGCGTGAAGCGGGACTTTGCACAGAGCGGGGGATCGTAGTGGATGCACAGGGGCGCACCTCAGATCCGTGCATTTTTGCTGCGGGCGATGTGGCCCAGCACCATCATTATGGGCTGTGCATTCAGTCGTGGGCGTTTGCGCAAAACCAGGCAGTCGCGACGGCCAAAGCGATGCTTAACGCCGACGCGCCAGGCTACGACGATGCGCCGTGGCTCTGGTCGGATCAATACCAGCACAACATCCAGATCCTCGGCATTCCGCAGTCTGGCGGCAAAACGATAGTGCGTGAAGATGCGCTGTTCTTCTCGCTGGACGAAAACGGACGGTTGACGCAACTGGTGGCGTTCAACGATGCGCGTACCGTCAAGCTGGCGAAGCGCTGGATGGCGGCAGGGCGGGATTTATCGGATGTACCGCTCGCCGACTCGACCTTTTCACTGATGTCATTGCGATAGCTAACCCGCACCCGTAGGGGGAGACATGACCACATTAGAGACCAACACCGCGCCTGTCGAGGCAAGCGGTGAGGGAACCCGCACGCCCGAAAAAGCCGTGCGCTGGGCCATCCCGCTGTCGCTGCTGGCCTGCGTGCTGCTGGCGTTTTTCGACAAAATCAGCATCGCGGCGCTGTTTTCCGACGGCCATTTCCAGCAGGCGATGGGGATTGATTTTGACACCACGCGCCTCGGCATTCTGATGAGCGCTTTCCTGCTGAGCTACGGTTTTTCGTCGGTCTTTCTCAGCGGGCTGGGGGACAAAATTGCGCCGCTGCGTCTGCTCACCGGCATGATGGCGGTGTGGTGCGTGCTGATGGTGGCGATGGGCTTTACCCACAACTACACGCTGATGATCGTTCTGCGCATCCTGCTGGGCGTGGCGGAGGGGCCGTTGTTTCCGCTGGCGTTCGCCATTGTGCGACACAATTTCCCGCAGCATCTGCAGGCGCGCGCCACCATGCTGTGGCTGCTGGGTACGCCGGTGGGCGCAGCAATTGGATTCCCGCTTTCTATCTGGCTGCTGAACACCTTCGGCTGGCAGAGCACCTTCTTCGTGATGGCGATGCTCACTGTCCCGGTTCTGATCTTCGTGCGCATCGGCCTGCGCGGCATTCGTCTGGACGCCAAACCCTCGACATCACAAGCCTCGCAGGATGAGCGGCGCGCCGCGCGGCGCGAGCTGTTTGTCAGCCCGCACTTCTGGATCATCTGCATTTTTAACATCGCTTTCCTGACCTACCTGTGGGGCATCAACGGCTGGCTGCCGGGCTACCTGATTAAGGGCAAAGGCATTCACCTTGAGCATGCGGGCTGGCTGTCGTCGATGCCGTTCATCGCCATGCTGGCGGGCGAAGTCATCGGCGCGTGGCTTTCGGACCGCGTCGATAAACGTGCGGCGGCCTGCTTTATCTCGATGGCGGGGGCCGCCGTCGGGCTGGCGGCGGTGATGCATCTCGACACCCCGCTCACCATCATCGCGGCGATGAGCTTCAGCACCTTTATGTGGGGCACCGGTGCGCCCAACATTTTCGCCCTGCTGGCGAAGGCCACCCATCCGCGGGTGAGCGCCACGGCGGGCGGCATTTTCAACGGGCTGGGAAACTTTGCAGGCGCGTTGTCGCCAGCGGTGATGGGCGCGTTAATCGCCTTCACCCACAGCATGGATTCCGGGCTGATTTTTCTGGCAGTGATGGCGGCGGTGGGCTGCGTCCTGTTACTGCCGCTGCTGAGACGTTACTGAGGAGAGTGTCATGACTGATTCAACCGTAACCAACACATCAGGCATCAAACCTGACCACCTGACGATGGAAGAGTGGGTCGAGTCGCGCATTGCGCGCTTCGAAGGTCGCAAATACGACTGGAACGCGCTGAAGTTCCAGGCCGATTTTGACCCGAAATACCGCCGGGCGCAGATGCGCTATATCGGCACCGGCGCAACGGGCGTGGCGAACGATACCAACACCGTGCAGGCGGATCACTTTACCTTCTCCACCATGGTGCTGCCGTCGAAGTGCGAAGGGCCGCTGCACCTGCACGACGACGTGGAAGAGGTGTTCTTCATGCTCAAAGGGCAGATCACATTGATGATCCAGGACGGCGAACACTACACCGAAACCGTGCTGCGCGAGCGCGATCTGATCTCCGTTCCGCCGGGCATCTATCGCGGGCTGTTTAACCACGGCGAAGAAGAGGCGCTGATGTGCGTCATGCTGGGGACCAACAAGCCGGAAATCCCGACCTACCCAGCCGATCATCCGCTGTCAAAAGTGAAGCGGAACTAAGGGGGCATGATGACGGGTTTTCGTGAACAGGGAAGCGGCATTCCGCTGATGCTGCTGCACGGTATCAGCTCCGGCGCGGCCTCCTGGCATAAGCAGATGGCGCTGAACGGTTTTCGCGTGCTGGCGTGGGACATGCCCGGTTACGGTGAAAGCCCGATGCTGGCGGTTGAACGTGCGAACGCGGGGGATTACGCCGATGCGCTGGCGGCCATGCTTGACCGTGCGGGCGTCTGGCAGGCGGTGCTGGTGGGGCATTCACTCGGTGCGCTGGTTGCCTCGGCTTTTGCCGCGAAGTTTCCTGAGCGCGTGATGCATCTGGTGCTGGCAGATGCCGCGCAGGGTTACGGGCAGGCCGCGCCGGAGCAGCGTGAGCAGGTCTGGCGCAACCGCGAGCAGCAGATGGCGCTGGGCGGTGAAATCCTCGCGCAGACCCGCGCCGCGAAGCTGCTGCGCCCCGGCGCGCGTGCTGAGGATGTCGCCACCGTCGCCGCAGGCATGCGCAGGCTGCGCCCGGAAGGCTACCTTGCTGCCGCGTGGATGCTGGCGCATGACGATATACACGGCTGGCTGAAGCGCTACTCCGGCACCTTTGAAGTGTGGTGTGGCGAGCAGGACGCGATCACGCAACCCGAACTGGTGCAGGGGCTGGCGCTGCGCTACGGCATGCCGTTTATTGGCATTCCACAGGCCGGACACGCCAGCTATCTCGATAACGACGCGTTTTTTAACCAACAGCTTTTACGCATTAACGAAGAGGTGCGCGATGAATGCACAAATTGACGGGCGCGTGGCGGTAGTCACCGGCGGTTCTTCCGGCATTGGCTTTGAAACGCTGCGCCTGCTGCTGGGCGAGGGGGCAAAGGTGGCCTTCTGCGGTCGCGACCCGGACCGCCTTGCCAGCGCCCATGCGGCGCTGCAAAACGAATACCCTGATGGGGAGATTTTTTCTTACCGCTGCGACGTGCTGAACGCCGACGAGGTGAAGGCGTTTGCGGATGCCGTTAAGGCGCGTTTTGGCGCGGCGGATATGCTGATCAACAACGCCGGACAGGGCTACGTCGCGCACTTCCATGATACTCCGCGCGAAGCGTGGCTGCACGAAGCCGAGCTGAAACTGTTCGGGGTGATTAACCCGGTGCAGGCGTTTCAGCCTCTGCTGGAGCGGTCCGACATCGCCTCCATCACCTGCGTGAACTCCCTGCTGGCGCTGCAGCCGGAGGAGCACATGATCGCCACCTCTGCCGCCCGTGCCGCGCTACTGAACATGACGCTCACGCTCTCAAAAGAGCTGGTGGGCAAAGGTATCCGCGTGAATTCCATTCTGCTCGGCATGGTGGAGTCCGGGCAGTGGCAGCGTCGCTTTGAAAACCGGACCGACAAAAGCCAGTGCTGGCCGGAGTGGACGGCGGATATCGCCCGCAAACGCGGCATCCCGATGGCGCGCCTCGGCAAGCCGCAGGAGCCCGCGCAGGCGCTGCTGTTCCTCGCCTCGCCGCTGGCGTCGTTTACCACCGGTGCCGCGCTGGACGTTTCCGGCGGCTTCTGTCGCCATCTGTAAGGACGCATCATGAAAAAGATCATGTTAATTGGTTTTGGTGCCATGGCGCAGGCGGTGATCGAGCGTCTGCCTGCCGGTGTGGCTATCGGCTGGATTGTGGCGCGCGCGTCTCATCATGCCGCCATTCGTGAACAATTTGGCGATAGGGTGGTGGCGTTGACCTCTCCGGTGGACTGCGCCGAAACGCCCGATCTGGTACTGGAGTGCGCCAGCCAGCAGGCGGTGGCCCAGTACGGCGAAGTGATTCTGCGTCGCGGCTGGCATCTGGCGGTGATCTCTACCGGTGCGCTGGCGGACAGCGCGCTGGAGCAGCGCCTGCTCAGTGCGGGCGGCAAGCTGACGCTGCTCTCCGGGGCGGTAGCCGGCATTGACGGGCTGGCGGCGGCGAAAGAGGGCGGGCTGGAACGCGTCACCTATCAGTCGCGCAAAAGCCCGGCCAGCTGGCGCGGCAGCTACGCCGAGCAGCTTATCGATCTGAATGCGGTGTCAGAGGCACATGTCTTCTTTGAGGGTAGCGCCCGCGAGGCGGCGCGGCTCTTCCCGGCGAACGCCAACGTGGCGGCAACCGTGGCGCTCGGCGGCGTCGGGATGGACGACACCCGCGTGCAACTGATGGTCGACCCGACAACCAAACGCAACACCCACACGCTCCACGTCGAAGGCGTGTTTGGCGAGTTCCATCTGGAGCTGAGCGGGCTGCCGCTGGCCAGCAACCCGAAAACGTCAACCCTGGCGGCACTGAGCGCGGTGCGCGCCTGCCGCGAACTGGCCCTGAGCTGAGGAGTGACGATGGACAATCTGAACATTTTTATCGGCGGTCAGTGGCGACACGGCGGCGGCAACCCGATGCAGAGCCACTTCCCGGCTGACGGGTCGATCAACGCTACGTTGAATGCGGCGAGCCTCGACGATCTGCAGGAGGCGATAGAGGCCGGAGAGCGCGCGTGGCGCGATCCCGCCTGGCGCAACAGCCTGCCGCATGTGCGCGCGAAGATCCTGCATAAGGTTGCAGATCTGATTGAACGCCGCGTTGATGAGCTGGCGCAGATGCAGAGTCGCGATAACGGCAAGCCGCTGGCGGAAGCGCGCGGGCTGGTGATGAGCGCGGCGGGGACGGCGCGTTATTTCGCCGCTGCCTGCGAACTGCTGGAAGGTAAACTCCCGACGCCGCGCCAGCCCGATTTGCTGACGCTGAGCCGCTATGAACCGCTCGGCGTGGTGGCGGCCATCACGCCGTGGAACTCACCGATTGCCAGCGAAATGCAGAAGGTCGCCCCGGCCATCGCCGCCGGTAACGCGGTGATCCTCAAGCCCGCCGAAGCCACGCCGCTGATGGCGCTGGAGCTGGCGCGTATTTTTGAACAGGCCGGTTTGCCCACCGGACTGCTGAGCGTACTGCCGGGCAAAGGCTCGGTGATTGGCGATGCGCTGGCGCGTCATCCTAAGGTGCGCAAAATTTCCTTTACCGGCGGCACCACCACGGGTCGGCATCTGGCGCACGTGGCGGCGGAAAAACTGATCCCGGCGTCGCTCGAACTGGGCGGCAAATCGCCGACCATCGTGCTGGAGGATGCCGATATCGAACAGGCGGCGCGCGGGATCTGCTACGGCATTTTCAGCTCTGCCGGGCAAGCGTGCATCGCCGGCTCGCGGCTGTTTATTCACGAAAGCCTGTACGCGCCGCTGATGGCGCGGCTGCTGGAGTTAACCCGCGGTCTTCGCGTCGGACACCCGTTTACTGACGGCGTCCACGTGGGGCCGCTGATTAACGATAAGCATCGCCAGAGCGTGCAGGAATACGTCGAGCTGGCGAAGCGCGAAGGGGGCCGCGTGCTGTGCGGCGGGGAGATCCCGGCCGATCCTGCACTGAAAAACGGCAGCTTCTTCCTGCCAACCATCATTGAAGGGCTGAACAACAGTGCCCGCGCCTGTCAGGAAGAGATCTTCGGCCCGGTGCTGGTGGCGATGCCGTTTCGCGATGCAGCGGTGTTGATACGCGAGGCGAACGACTCGGTTTATGGCCTCGCGGCGGGGATCTGGACGCGCGATACCGGGCGGGCGCTGCGCCTGAGCGAGCAGCTGGAGGCGGGCACGGTGTGGATCAACACCTACAAAGTCTTTGCGATCTCGACTCCGTTCGGGGGCTTTAAAGAGAGCGGTCTGGGCCGCGAAAAAGGCATTCAGGGGCTGAAAGCCTGGATGCAGCAAAAGAGCATTTATCTGGCGACGGGTAATAGCGTCAACCACTGGTGCGACTGAGAAAGGGTGAGCAATGAGCGAAATGATAACCGTCGGCGACGCCATCGCCAGAACGCTGGAGCAGTATCAGGTTGAGGCCATCTACGGCGTCATCTCCATTCACAACCTGCCGATCGCGGATGCGGTAGGGCAGCGCGGCAACATCCGCTTTGTGCCCGCGCGCGGCGAAGCGGGTTCCGTCACCATGGCCGATGCTCATGGGCGCTTTTCCGGCCTGGGCGTAGCGCTAACCAGCACCGGCGCGGGGGCGGGTAATGCGGTAGGCGCGCTGGTGGAGGCGATGAATGCCTGCACGCCGCTGCTGCATTTAACCGGGCAGGTCGAGAAAGCGTGGCTCGATGCTGATACCGGCTTTATCCATGAAACCCGTGACCAGCTGACCTTCCTGAAGGCCAGTTCCAAACGAGCGTACCGCATCAGCAATGCTAACCAGGCGATAGCCATTCTGCATAAAGCCATTCAGGAGGCGCAGACGCCGCCGTGTGGGCCGGTTTCTGTGGAAATCCCGATTGATATTCAGGGGGCCAAAATCCCGCTGTCGCTGGTGACCGCACCTGTAAAACCGGCTTTGGCTACAAACGTTGACGCGGCAATGGCCGATGCTTTGTGGGCGCAGCTTAAGCAGGCGAAACAGCCGCTGCTGTGGCTGGGCGGTGGAGCGCTGGGGAGCGCTGACGCCGTGAAAAAACTGGCGGATGCAGGCGTCACCGTGATCTCCAGCACCCACGCGCGCGGCGTGCTGCCGGACAGCCACCGCGCCAGCCTGCGGGCGTTTCACAACTCGCCGTCCGTTGAGGCGCTTATCGCGCAGTGTGATTTTACGCTGGTCGCCGGTTCGCGTCTGCGCAGCAACGAAACCCGATCCTGGACGCTGGAACTGCCGCATCCACGCGTGCAGATTGATATCGACCCGGCGGCGGCGAGCCGTAACTATCTGATGGATAATACGCTAATAGCCGATTGTTCAGTGCTGCTTAGTGCACTGGCCGATAAAGCGCAGGGGCGTGAATGGGGCAACGCCCAGTGGGATACGCAGGTGCAGCAGGCGGTTGCCAGCGCCGGGCAGGGGCTGCGCGAGCAGTGCGGAGCCTACGCGAAGCTCAACGATGCCATCGAGAAAGCGCTGCCGAAAGATGGCCTGCTGGTGCGTGATATCACCGTGTCCGGCAGCCTGTGGGGTAGCCGTCTGTTCCGTGCCAACGGCCCGTTGATGAACATCCACTCGCTGGCGGGCGCGATTGGTATGGGCCTGCCGATGGCGATCGGCACCGCGATTGCCAACCCGCAGCGTAAGGTTGTTGGGCTGGTGGGTGACGGCGGCCTGAGCCTGAACCTGGGCGAACTGGCGACGCTGGCGCAGGAGAAAGCCAATGTGACGCTGCTGATCATGAACGACGGCGGTTACGGGGTGATGCGCGGTATTCAGGATAAGTATTTCGGCGGGCGTCAGTATTATAACGAACTGCATACGCCGGACTTTACCCTGCTGGCTCAGGCGATTGGCCTGCAGGCGTGGAGCGTTGAGCGGGCAGAAGATTTTGATGCGGTGATGACAGAGGCGCTGGCGATGCCGGGGCCGTCGGTGGTGGAAGTACGGATGGGGCAGATTGGCGCGCTGAAGTTTGCCGGGCCGCCGCAGAAAACGCTGTACTGATTTGGCACGCTTGCCCGGTGGCGCTGCGCTCACCGGGCCGGTGTTCATTTATTATTTAATTCCATCCGCGGCCATTCGATCGCGAATATGTTGTGCACGCTCAACGGATGCCGGGTGATCGTCAAACATGGAGCTTTGACGACCCTCTTCCAGTTTTGCCAGTTTTTCGAAGCTGGTGGCTAAGCCTGACGGGTTAATACCGCGTTTGCGCAACAGGTCATAAGAGTAGTCATCGGCTTCCGATTCCTGACGCTGAGAGAACTGGGAGTTAACCAGTTTCTCCCCCATGTCGCCAATCTGGGACTGGGACAAGCTGCCCACGATACCGCCCGCAGAGGCTGCTGCCGCACGAACGGCGTTGGTGCCCAGCGCGACCTGCATACCTTTCTTCACGTGGCCCAGTGCGACGTGGCCCATTTCATGGCCGATCACCGCTTCGACTTCGTTGTCGGTCATCATGTCCATCAGGCCGCTGTAGACGCGGATACAGCCGTTTGCCATCGCGAAGGCGTTCACGTCTTTCGCCATGTAAACCTTATAGTTGACTGGCTGGCCATTAATGTTATCGCCCAGGGCGGACGCAATCTTATTCAGGCGCTGCGTGTAGGTACTGTTAGCCGGGGCGAGGGTAGCTTTGGCATCCATATCTTTACAGGCCTGATCGCTCAGCGCTTTTACCTGCGCGTCACTCAGGGAATAGGCCTGAAAGGCTTCTGCGCCTGAGGACATCAGGCCATTAGAATCCATATTCTGACAGCCGCTCAGCAGGAGCGTTGTACCCAGGGCCAGCACTATTGCACGCATTTTCATGAGGTTGCTTCCGTACTCGTTAATCTGAATAAAATCCGAAAATTGCACCGCCAGCGAAGCCGGTGTCGGCTAAGTATAAGGAATATCTTCCGGGGCGGGCGAGCAGATTGCGCAACATGCGAGCATGATCCAGAGATTTCTTAACAAGCAAAAGAATGGTCCATGTACATGCTTTGCGGCTTGGGTTACATTGTTGGCACTTTTTTCCGGCGTAGCCCAAAACGCGCTGTCGTCAAGGGCATGGCCTTTAACAGTCCGATCTGGAGTTAAAATGTCCTCACGTAAAGAGCTTGCTAATGCTATTCGTGCGCTGAGCATGGACGCAGTACAGAAAGCCAAATCCGGCCACCCTGGTGCCCCTATGGGTATGGCTGATATCGCCGAAGTCCTGTGGCGTGATTTTCTGAACCACAACCCGCAGAACCCGGCATGGGCTGACCGCGACCGTTTCGTACTGTCTAACGGCCACGGCTCTATGCTGATCTACAGCCTGCTGCACCTCACTGGTTACGATCTGCCAATCGAAGAGCTGAAAAACTTCCGTCAGCTGCACTCCAAAACTCCAGGTCACCCGGAAGTGGGTTACACCGCGGGCGTTGAAACGACCACCGGTCCGCTGGGTCAGGGTATTGCGAACGCAGTGGGTATGGCGATTGCTGAGAAGACCCTGGCGGCACAGTTCAACCGTCCTGGTCACGACATCGTTGACCACTTCACCTACGCGTTCATGGGCGACGGCTGCATGATGGAAGGCATTTCTCACGAAGTGTGTTCCCTGGCAGGAACCCTGAAGCTGGGTAAACTGGTGGCGTTCTATGACGACAACGGTATCTCCATCGACGGCCACGTTGAAGGCTGGTTCACTGACGACACCGCAGCACGTTTCGAAGCCTACGGCTGGCACGTTGTGCGTGGCGTTGATGGCCACGATGCTGACTCGATTAAACGTGCGGTAGAAGAAGCGCGCGCAGTCACAGACAAACCATCCCTGCTGATGTGCAAAACCATCATCGGCTTCGGTTCTCCGAACAAAGCGGGTACGCACGACTCCCACGGCGCACCGCTGGGCGACGCGGAAATCGCACTGACCCGTGAAGCTCTGGGCTGGAAACACCCTGCTTTCGAAATCCCATCTGAGATCTACGCCCAGTGGGATGCCAAAGAAGTCGGCCAGGCGAAAGAAGCCGCCTGGAACGAGAAGTTCGCGGCTTATGCAAAAGCGTTCCCTCAGGAAGCGGCTGAATTCACCCGTCGTATGAAAGGCGACATGCCGTCTGATTTCGACGCGAAAGCGAACGAGTTCATCGCGAAGCTGCAGGCGAACCCGTCTAAAATCGCCAGCCGTAAAGCGTCTCAGAATGCAATCGAAGCGTTCGGTCCTCTGCTTCCTGAATTCCTCGGCGGCTCCGCTGACCTGGCACCTTCTAACCTGACCCTGTGGTCGGGTTCTAAAGCGATCAACGAAGACACTGCCGGTAACTACATCCATTACGGTGTACGTGAATTCGGTATGACCGCAATCGCCAACGGTATCTCGCTGCACGGCGGTTTCCTGCCGTATACCTCTACCTTCCTGATGTTCGTTGAATACGCGCGTAACGCCGTGCGTATGGCTGCGCTGATGAAACAGCGTCAGGTGATGGTCTACACCCACGACTCCATCGGGCTGGGCGAAGATGGCCCGACTCACCAGCCGGTAGAGCAGGTGGCTTCCCTGCGCGTGACCCCGAACATGAGCACATGGCGTCCATGTGACCAGGTTGAATCCGCGGTGGCGTGGAAATACGGCGTTGAGCGTCAGGACGGCCCGACCGCGCTGATCCTCTCCCGTCAGAACCTGGCGCAGCAGGAGCGTACTCCAGAGCAACTGGCAAACATCGCCCGCGGTGGTTACGTGCTGAAAGATTGCGCAGGCCAGCCTGAGCTGATCTTCATCGCGACCGGTTCTGAAGTTGAGCTGGCTGTAGCTGCCTGGGAAAAACTGACTGCCGAAGGCGTGAAAGCGCGCGTGGTTTCCATGCCGTCTACCGATGCGTTCGACAAGCAGGATGCAGCTTACCGTGAATCCGTACTGCCTAAAGCGGTTTCCGCACGTGTGGCAGTGGAAGCGGGTATCGCAGACTACTGGTTCAAATATGTGGGCCTGAACGGCGCAATCGTCGGCATGACCACCTTCGGTGAATCTGCTCCGGCAGAGCTGCTGTTCGAAGAGTTCGGCTTCACCGTTGAGAACGTTGTCGCTAAGGCGAAAGAACTGCTGTAATTGTTTGTACGGTGCGGGCTGATGCCCTCACCCCGTCCCTCTCCCACGGGGAGAGGGTGCAAACACTAAAAACGGTAACCTCTCGGTTACCGTTTTGCTTTTACCTCGTCGTAAATTATTCCACCGAAAATGTGACGCAAGTCATATAGCTCGCTTATTCATCTGGACAGACATTCCTTTTATTCCACAATTCGCTTATTCTTGCTGAAGCGTTTCAGTCGATTAAATGTTCGACAATTGACCAATCAATCGCAGTTTGTGACAGCAAGGATTCCCCTTCGGGCGTCGCTGGATTACTCTTTCAGCCACCTCAAACTCAGGGATAGCTTTGCAGGAGATCTATGACCGTACGCGTAGCGATTAATGGCTTCGGTCGCATCGGGCGCAACGTGGTTCGTGCTTTATATGAATCCGGGCGTCGTGCGGAAATCACCGTGGTGGCAATCAATGAACTGGCGGATGCTGCGGGCATGGCGCATTTGTTGAAATATGACACCAGCCACGGCCGCTTTGCCTGGGACGTTCGCCAGGAAAGGGAACAGCTTTTCGTCGGTGACGATGCCATCCGCGTGCTGCATGAACGCAGCCTTGACGCGCTACCGTGGCGTGAACTGGGTGTGGATGTGGTGCTTGACTGTACCGGCGTATACGGCAACCGCGAACACGGTGAAGCGCATCTGGCAGCTGGCGCGAAAAAAGTCCTGTTTTCCCACCCCGGCAGTCACGACCTCGACGCCACCGTTGTCTTTGGCGTCAACCAGCATGAGCTGCAAGCTGAACACCGCATTGTCTCCAACGCCTCCTGCACCACCAACTGCATAATTCCGGTCATCAAACTGTTAGACGATGCGTATGGCATTGAATCCGGCACCGTGACTACGATTCACTCCGCCATGCACGATCAGCAGGTAATTGACGCTTACCACCCGGATCTACGACGCACTCGCGCGGCGAGCCAGTCGATCATTCCGGTGGATACGAAACTGGCGGCGGGGATCACCCGTATTTTCCCGCAGTTTAATGACCGTTTTGAAGCGATTGCCGTGCGCGTGCCGACGATTAACGTCACCGCAATCGACCTCAGCGTCACGGTGAAGAAACCGGTAAAAGCCTGTGAAGTCAACCTGTTGCTGCAAAAAGCGGCACAGGGTGCATTTCATGGTATAGTTGACTATACGGAATTACCGTTGGTCTCAGTAGATTTTAACCACGACCCGCACAGCGCCATCGTGGATGGCACACAAACGCGCGTCAGTGGCGCACACCTGATCAAGACGCTGGTCTGGTGTGATAACGAATGGGGCTTTGCTAACCGAATGCTCGACACCACGTTAGCAATGGCCGCGAAAGGTTTCAGGTAAGACGCATTGTGCGTCTGCAAAACTTTAAGAATCAACGAGAGGATTCACCATGTCTGTAATTAAGATGACCGATCTGGATCTGGCTGGTAAACGCGTTTTCATCCGTGCTGATCTGAACGTACCGGTTAAAGATGGCAAAGTGACCAGCGACGCGCGTATCCGTGCATCTCTGCCAACCATCGAACTGGCTCTGAAGCAGGGCGCTAAAGTGATGGTAACCTCCCACCTGGGCCGTCCAACTGAAGGCGAGTACAACGAAGAGTTCTCTCTGCTGCCAGTGGTTAATTACCTGAAAGACAAACTGTCCAACCCGGTTCGCCTGGTGAAAGATTACCTGGATGGCGTTGAAGTCGCTGCCGGTGAGCTGGTTGTGCTTGAAAACGTTCGCTTCAACAAAGGCGAAAAGAAAGACGACGAAGCGCTGTCTAAAAAATACGCTGCACTGTGCGACGTGTTCGTGATGGATGCATTCGGTACGGCTCACCGTGCACAGGCCTCTACCCACGGTATCGGTAAATTTGCAGACGTTGCGTGTGCCGGTCCTCTGCTGGCAGACGAACTGGAAGCACTGGGTAAAGCGCTGAAAGAACCGGCTCGTCCAATGGTGGCTATCGTTGGTGGTTCTAAAGTGTCCACCAAACTGACCGTTCTGGATTCTCTGTCTAAAATCGCTGACCAGCTGATCGTTGGCGGTGGTATCGCGAACACCTTCGTTGCTGCACAAGGCCACAACGTGGGTAAATCTCTGTACGAAGCAGACCTGGTTGACGAAGCGAAACGCCTGCTGAGCACCTGCGATATCCCGGTTCCAACTGACGTTCGCGTAGCGACCGAGTTCTCCGAAACGGCGACCGCAACGCTGAAATCTGTTAACGACATCAAAGATGAAGAGCAGATCCTGGACCTGGGCGACGCTTCTGCAGAGAAACTGGCTGAGATCCTGAAAAACGCAAAAACTATCCTGTGGAACGGTCCTGTTGGCGTGTTCGAATTCCCGAACTTCCGCAAAGGGACTGAAATTGTTGCTAACGCTATCGCAGACAGCGAAGCATTCTCTATCGCAGGCGGCGGTGACACCCTGGCAGCTATCGATCTGTTCGGTATCGCTGACAAGATCTCCTACATCTCCACTGGTGGCGGCGCATTCCTCGAATTCGTGGAAGGTAAAGTCCTGCCAGCAGTAGCAATGCTCGAAGAGCGCGCTAAGAAGTAAGCCATTCAAGGGCAGGGAAACCTGCCCCATTTTCAGCGCGCTTATAAGAGCACGCACCTTTTCTAACGGCCGAAGATACAGGACTAAGCAACATGTCTAAAATTTTTGATTTCGTAAAACCTGGCGTTATCACTGGTGATGACGTACAGAAAGTGTTCCAGGTAGCTAAAGAAAACAACTTTGCTCTGCCTGCAGTTAACTGCGTGGGTACTGACTCCATCAACGCCGTACTGGAAACTGCAGCCAAAGTTAAAGCTCCAGTTATCGTTCAGTTCTCTAACGGCGGCGCTGCGTTCATCGCGGGTAAAGGCGTGAAAACTGACGTTCCTCAGGGTGCTGCAATCCTGGGCGCGATCTCTGGTGCGCACCATGTACACCAGATGGCTGAGCACTACGGTGTTCCAGTTATCCTGCACACTGACCACTGCGCGAAGAAACTGCTGCCGTGGATCGACGGTCTGCTGGACGCGGGTGAAAAACACTTCGCAGCAACCGGCAAGCCACTGTTCTCTTCTCACATGATCGACCTGTCTGAAGAGTCACTGCACGAAAACATCGAAATCTGCTCTAAGTACCTGGCGCGCATGGCCAAAATGGACATGACCCTGGAAATCGAACTGGGTTGCACCGGCGGCGAAGAAGACGGCGTGGACAACAGCCACATGGACGCTTCTGCTCTGTACACCCAGCCAGAAGACGTTGATTACGCGTACACCGAGCTGAGCAAAATCAGCCCACGCTTCACCATTGCCGCGTCCTTCGGTAACGTACACGGCGTTTACAAACCAGGTAACGTGGTTCTGACCCCGACTATCCTGCGTGATTCTCAGGAATATGTTTCCAAGAAACACAACCTGCCGCACAACAGCCTGAACTTCGTCTTCCACGGCGGTTCCGGTTCTTCTGCTCAGGAAATCAAAGACTCCGTAAGCTACGGCGTAGTAAAAATGAACATCGATACCGACACCCAATGGGCGACCTGGGACGGTATCCTGCAGTACTACAAAGCTAACGAAGCGTACCTGCAGGGCCAGCTGGGCAACCCGAAAGGCGAAGACCAGCCGAACAAGAAATACTACGATCCACGCGTATGGCTGCGCGCAGCGCAGACATCCATGGTGACCCGTCTGGAGCAGGCTTTCAAAGAACTGAACGCAATCGACGTTCTGTAATTTGAGCTGCTGACAGCAACAGAAGGCCCGCAAACGCGGGCCTTTTTTATGATTTTTCAACACCCTGTCATGACAGTTTTTGTGATCTGTTTGGCAAATTGTGTGCTTTTTGTTTACCCTTTACTGACCTGCCTGTCTCCACGGGGGATGGATTTAATGTTTGGGTTTAACAAAAGGAAGAATAAATGGAACAACTCGATGTTGTAGACAGCATCAATAATGCCGGGACCTGGCTGGTGCGTAACCAGGCTCTGCTGTTGAGCTATGCCGTGAACATCGTCGCGGCAATTGCCATCATCATCGTCGGGATGATTGTGGCGCGTATTGTCTCTAATGCCGTTAATCGTGTAATGGTTGCACGACATATCGATGCGACGGTCGCAGACTTCCTCTCCGCACTGGTACGTTATGGCATTATCGCCTTTACGTTAATTGCCGCGCTGGGTCGCGTGGGTGTGCAGACTGCCTCGGTGATCGCCGTTCTGGGTGCCGCCGGTCTGGCTATTGGTCTGGCGTTGCAGGGCTCGCTTTCGAACCTGGCGGCTGGCGTTCTGCTGGTCACCTTCCGTCCGTTCCGCTCCGGCGAATACGTTGACCTGGGTGGTATTGCCGGAACCGTACTGCAGGTGCAGATTTTCTCAACGACTCTGCGTACCGTTGATGGCCGTATCGTGGTGGTGCCGAACGGCAAAATCATCGCAGGCAACATCATTAACTTCTCCCGCGAGCCGGTGCGTCGTAATGAGCTGATTATCAGCGTGGCATACGATTCCGATATCGATCAGGTGAAATCGCTGATTACCAATATCATTGCGTCTGACGATCGTATTCTGAAAGATCGCGAGCAGACCGTGCGTCTGAACGAGCTGGGTGCGTCATCCATTAATTTTGTGGTCCGCATCTGGAGCAAGAGCAGCGATCTGCAAAACGTTTACTGGGATGTGCTGGAGCGCATCAAACGTGAGTTTGACGCCAACGGCATCAGTTTCCCGTACCCGCAGATGGACGTAAACGTCAAAAAAGTCAAAGAAGCAGAGTAAGATCACCCGCAGGCCCGGTAAGCGCTAGCGCCACCGGGCTTTTCTTTTATTAGCCACGCTAATCCCCAATTAATATTATCCATTTCCTCTAATGGTGTTCCCGCAGTATAGTCTGCTCCAAAGACAACTGCGTGAGAATTATGTCATGTTATCCTATTATTTTCAGGGGCTTGCGTTAGGCGCAGCCATGATCCTTCCCCTTGGCCCGCAGAATGCGTTCGTGATGAACCAGGGCATTCGCCGCCAGTATCATCTGATGATTGCCCTGCTGTGCGCGGTGAGCGATCTGCTGCTGATCTGCGCCGGAATTTTTGGCGGTAGCGCGCTGCTGATGCAATCTCCCTGGCTGCTGGCGTTGGTCACGTGGGGCGGTGTGGCGTTCCTTTTGTGGTATGGGTTTGGTGCGCTGAAAACAGCCATGAGCAGTAACCTCGAACTGGCGAGTGCCGAGGTCATGAAGCAGGGGCGCTGGAAGATTATCGTCACCATGCTGGCCGTCACCTGGCTTAACCCGCACGTCTATCTCGACACGTTCGTGGTGCTGGGCAGCCTGGGCGGACAACTTGATGTTGAACCGAAACGCTGGTTTGCGCTTGGGACGGTCAGTGCTTCTTTCCTCTGGTTCTTTGGTCTCGCTATTCTTGCCGCGTGGCTGGCACCGCGGCTGCGCACGGCCAAAGCCCAGCGCATCATTAATACGCTGGTGGGTCTGGTGATGTGGTTTATCGCTTTCCAGCTGGCGAAAGAGGGCGTTCATCACGTGCAGGGATTATTCAACTAAGCGTTGTCTTATGGACAACTGAACCAGACTCGCTATGCTTGCTGGCATGCGCCCTGTTGTTGGGCACTCTTCGCAACATGGAGGAATGACAGTGAAGTTTAACGTGATAGCCCTGGCGGCATTAGTGAGTTTGGGTGCGGTGTCGGTGCAGGCGAATGAACTGCCAAACGGCCCGCACATCGTCACTTCAGGCACCGCAAGCGTGGATGCAGTACCGGATGTTGCAACGCTGGCAATTGAAGTGAACGTGGCGGCGAAAGATGCCGCATCCGCCAAAAAGCAGGCGGACGATCGTGTTGCGCAATACCTCTCTTTCCTTGAGCAAAATGGCGTAGGCAAAAAGGATATCAACTCCGCAAACCTGCGTACCCAACCGGATTATGACTACCAGAACGGCAAAAGCATTCTGAAAGGTTATCGCGCCGTGCGTACCGTGGAAGTGACCGTGCGCCAGCTTGATAAGCTGAACTCGCTGTTGGACGGTGCCTTAAAAGCGGGGCTGAACGAAATTCGTTCCGTTTCACTGGGCGTTGCGCAACCGGAGAAATACAAAGACGAAGCGCGTAAAGCGGCAATTGATGATGCAGTTCATCAGGCGCAGCAGCTGGCGTCCGGCTTCAACAGCAAACTTGGCCCGGTGTACAGCGTGCGTTACCACGTCTCTAACTACCAGCCAAGCCCGATGGTACGGATGATGAAGGCCGATGCCGCGCCGGTTTCTGCTCAGGAAACCTATGAGCAGCCAACCATCCAGTTCGACGATCAGGTTGATGTGGTTTTCCAGCTGGAACCTGCCGCAGAACAGCAAAAAACCGCGCAATAATCGTTGGCCGGGTAAGGCGAAGCCGCCTCCCGGCTTATTTTTTAGTCCTGTCTCAACACCTTATGCCCAAATGCCAGCAGCGCGTCGGTGACGTTGCGCATCATGCGGCTTTCCGGCGCAAAACGGTGCCAGTAGAGCATCCGGCGCTGATACAGCCCCGGCGTCAAATCAATCAGCTCGCCGCTTTTCAACTCTTTCTCAATCTGCAGATGCGGGATCATGCAGCAGGTGGTTCCCTGACGCGCAAGCTGCACGAAGGCTTCGGACGAATTCACGATATGGCACGGCACGCTGCCCGGTGGCAGGTCAAAGTTTTGTTGCAAAAACGCCTGATGCATATCGTCCAGATGGTCGAAGGCGACTGCAGGGGCCTTAAGCAGCGCGGAACGGGTAACGCCATTCGGGAAGTAGCGCTCAGCGAAGGCTTTTGAGCCGACAAACAGGTAATCCAGCGCGCCCAGTTGATCCACCAGACAGCTTGGCAGTGCCTGAGGCTGAATACTCACCGCCCCGACCACTTCCCCACGGCGCAGGCGCTCCTGAGTGCGGGTTTCATCTTCAACCTGCAAATTCAGGCGGATAGGGGAATCCGCCAGCACTGGCGCAAGGGCTGGCAGCAGCCAGGTTGCCAGGCTGTCGGCGTTCACCGCGAGTGAGAGCAGCAGCGGCGTGGAGCCAGTCTGTTCGTCACCCAGCCACTCGTCTTCCAGCAGTTCAACCTGACGCAACAGGGCCAGCAGTTTTTGCCCTTGCTCCGTTGGACGGGGTGGTACGGTACGTACCAGCAGCGGCTGCCCGAACATGTTTTCAAGCTGTTTGATACGTTGTGACACGGCGGACTGCGTGATGCACAACTTCTGCGCCGCGCGCTCAAAACCGCGTTCACGGATAACCGCATCAAGTGCCTGTAGTGTTCTGTAGTCCGGACGTTTCATTGCTCTGGCTGACTCCTTAATTTTGCTTATTCTGCACTATGACACAATTTTCCCTTCGTGGCAGACGAAATCCAACCGACGTGTTCTATAATGCGCCCTGAGTTTTCACACCACAGGCAAAACGATCATGACGCAGGATGAACTGAAAAAAGCAGTAGGATGGGCCGCTCTCCAGTACGTGCAACCGGGCACGATTGTCGGTGTTGGCACGGGGTCGACGGCGGCACACTTTATCGATGCTTTGGGCACAATGAAAGGGCAGATCGAGGGCGCGGTCTCCAGCTCTGATGCTTCCACGGAAAAGCTGAAAAGCCTTGGCATTACCGTTTTCGATCTGAATGAAGTGGACCGTCTCGGCATTTATGTTGATGGCGCGGATGAGATCAACGGCCATATGCAGATGATCAAGGGCGGCGGTGCCGCACTGACACGTGAAAAGATCATTGCTTCTGTGGCGGACAAATTCATCTGCATCGCGGATGCTTCCAAGCAGGTAGATATCCTGGGTAACTTCCCGCTGCCGGTCGAAGTGATCCCAATGGCGCGTAGCGCTGTTGCCCGTCAACTGGTGAAGCTGGGTGGTCGTCCGGAATATCGTCAGGGCGTGGTGACCGACAACGGCAACGTGATCCTCGACGTTCACGGCCTGGAAATTCTCGACGCCGTTGCGCTGGAGAATGCCATCAATGGCATTCCGGGCGTAGTGACCGTAGGGTTATTTGCCAACCGTGGCGCGGATGTGGCGCTGATCGGCACGGCTGACGGCGTGAAAACCATCGTGAAATGATCTGACGGGGGGAGTCCTCCCCCCGCTAAAAAATTTTTGAAAAGCTAAATTCGGTGACTTGTGTCACGTTTTTACGCCTCTTTTGCCGATCCTGCCATGTTTGTAAATTTCCATAGCATTTTCCTCTGCCATTTTGCCCTGTATGACTTTTCTTCAGAGTGCCGACGCAAACGTTCATATTGCTGCAATAGTTTTTTTTGATATGTTGGCTACAGCGGATTTAAATCCAGCACAACATCAGTTCAGACAAAAACAGGGTCGGGTAAATGGCAAAGGTATCACTGGAGAAAGACAAGATTAAATTCCTGCTGGTTGAAGGTGTGCATCAGAAAGCACTCGATAGCCTTCGTGCGGCAGGTTACACCAACATCGAATTTCACAAAGGCGCGCTCGATACTGAAGAGCTGAAAGCGTCTATTCGTGATGCCCACTTCATTGGCCTGCGATCCCGTACTCACCTGACTGAAGATGTTATTGCTGCTGCGGAAAAACTGGTGGCGATTGGCTGTTTCTGCATCGGTACTAACCAGGTCGATCTGAATGCAGCCGCGAAACGCGGTATTCCCGTCTTTAACGCCCCATTCTCCAACACCCGTTCCGTGGCGGAGTTAGTGATTGGCGAACTACTCCTGTTGCTGCGCGGCATTCCAGAAGCGAATGCCAAAGCGCACCGCGGCGTGTGGAACAAGCTGGCGTCCGGCTCCTTTGAAGCGCGTGGCAAAAAACTGGGGATTATCGGTTACGGTCATATCGGTACGCAGCTGGGTATTCTGGCTGAGTCCCTGGGGATGCATGTCTACTTCTATGACATTGAAAGTAAACTGCCGCTGGGTAATGCCACGCAGGTTCAGCATTTGTCCGATCTGCTGAACATGAGCGATGTGGTGAGCCTGCATGTGCCGGAAAATGCCTCCACCAAAAACATGATGGGTGCGGAAGAGCTGGCGCTGATGAAGCCGGGTTCACTGCTGATCAACGCGGCACGCGGCACGGTTGTTGATATCCCAGCGCTGTGCGATGCCCTGAAGCGCAAGCATCTGGCAGGCGCGGCCATTGACGTCTTCCCGACGGAACCGGCTACCAACAGCGATCCGTTTAACTCTCCGCTGTGCGAGTTCGATAACGTGATCCTGACGCCGCACATCGGCGGTTCGACGCAGGAAGCGCAAGAGAACATCGGCCTGGAAGTGGCGGGCAAGCTGACGAAATACTCCGACAATGGGTCTACGCTTTCTGCGGTGAACTTCCCGGAAGTTTCCCTGCCGCTGCATGGCGGCCGTCGTCTGCTGCACATCCATGAAAACCGTCCGGGCGTGCTGACTGCCATTAACCAAATCTTTGCCGAGCAGGGCGTTAACATCGCGGCACAGTATCTGCAGACGAACTCTCAGATGGGTTATGTAGTTATTGATATTGAAGCGGATGACGATGTTGCTGATAAAGCGCTGCTGAGCATGAAGGCCATTCCAGGGACGATTCGCGCGCGTCTGCTTTACTGATTTGAGCGGTTTGTGGTGTCGGGTGGCGGCTGCGCCTTACCCGACATACGTTGAGGTTTTGTAGGCCGGGTAAGCGTAAGCGCCACCCGGCTTTATTCTACCAGGTCCAGGTTTTACCGGGCGTCACTACCGCCGGCAGCGGAATATCCCATTTTTCCACCGGCAATGCCTCCACGCGCTGACAATCATGCGCATAGCCCACCGGCTGCAACCCGTACTGCTGCCAGTTTTGCAGCGTCCTGTCGTAAAAACCTCCCCCCATTCCTAAACGCTGGCCTTGCTCATCAAACGCTACCAACGGCGTGATCAGCACATCCAGTTCAGCAAGCGGGAGCACATCGCGCACGTCGAGTTTCGGTTCGGTGATTTTCAGACGATTCACGACCAGTTCGCTATGCGGATGGTAATGCAGAAACAGTAAGTTTCCTTCGCTAAACGGATGCAGCACTGGCAGATAAACCTTTTTCCCGGCGCGCCAGAGCTGCTCAATCAGCGGTTGCGTATCCAGCTCGCCATCAAACGACAGAAACAGAGCGACAGTATGCGCCATCACCACAGGCGGGTACGCCATCATGCGTGCAGCGGCCTGCTGGGCGAAGTGTAATTGCTGTTCGGGAGTGAGCGCGCGACGACGCATGCGGATTAACTGACGAATTTCCTGGCGAGATGCAAAAACTTCAGGGAGTTGAGTCATGGTAGTCGGTAGAGAAGAAAGAGGGAATCTCCGAGATGCCGCCGCAGGCTGTAACCCTTGAACCCTTGGTTCAAGGTGAATGTGTCGTCATAGTTTTAAGGCTTCTCGGACGGACCGAGCATGCTCACCAACCATGGAGCGCCACATTCTTGTGGTATGAAATATCGGCTCAGGGGACTGGCCCGCTTGCGAACATCTCAGAGAAATTTTGTCTTCACAGTTACTCTACCATAGTCAACTGAGAAGTGTTATTCAAACTTGGGTCCCGGCCTTTCGGGACTGCGACCTTGATCAAGCAATGCCTGTTCAATGGTCTGCTGGAGCATTTTAATGCGCTGCTCCATGCTTGCCGCGTAGTCGCGAGTTTTCGCTTTTTCCTGAGTCAGTTCATAGCTGATGTTCAACGCGGCGATGAAAACCAGCTGCTCAGTATTTGTGACTCTAGTGCGTTCTTTTAGATCTTGCAACCGCTGATTCAAATCGTCCGCAGCCTGATTCAAAGCATCCCTTTGTTCAGGCGGACAATTCACTCGCAGTGAACGGCCAAAAATCTGGAGATCGACGGGTTGTGCAGACATGCCACCTTCCTGCTGATTGACTGCGCTGCCTTCGCTTACTGCCCCAGGGGCTGCGAAGGGGCGACACTATAGCTACCCTGATGTGAAGATACAAGCCCTTTTCTGGTATCACCAGGGTCCAAAGTGGTAGCATATCATGAATATCCTCCCTTTGATGACGAATGCGTATGTCTATACAGAACGAAATGCCTGGTTACAACGATTTAAACCAGTTACTGAACCAGCAGGGAGTCGGATTAACCCCTGCCGAAATGCACGGTCTGATCAGTGGCATGCTGTGCGGCGGAAACAGCGACAGCTCCTGGCAGCCGCTGCTCCACGACCTCACAAACGAAGGGCTGGCGTTTGGTCACGAACTGGCGGAAGCAGTGCGTAAAATGCACGCCGCAATCAGCGATTCACTGGAAGATGATGGCTTCCTTTTTCAGCTTTATCTGCCTGAAGGCGACGACGTCAGCGTCTTCGATCGCGCCGATGCGCTCGCAGGGTGGGTAAATCATTACCTGCTGGGCCTGGGCGTGTCCCAGCCTAAGCTCGATAAAGTCACCGGCGAAGCGGGTGAAGCGATCGACGATCTGCGTAATATCGCGCAACTGGGCTACGACGAAGACGAAGACCAGGAAGAGCTGGAAATGTCTCTCGAAGAGATTATTGAGTATGTGCGCGTAGCGGCACTGCTGTGCCACGATAACTTCACGCGCTCGCAGCCAACTGCGCCGGAAGTGCGCAAGCCAACCTTACATTAAGAAAAACAACGCACAGGAGGGTGTCATGGTTATTTCACAGCTTGAGTATTCTCGCCGTCGTCAGGCGCTGCTGGCGCACATGCAGCCAGGAAGCGCCGCGCTGATTTTTGCCGCGCCCGAAGTGACGCGTAGCGCCGACAGTGAATACCCCTATCGCCAGAGCAGCGATTTCTGGTACTTCACCGGGTTTAACGAGCCGGAAGCGGTACTGGTGCTGATCAAGAGCAATGACACCCATAACCACAGCGTAATTTTCAACCGCGTGCGCGACCTGACTGCCGAAATCTGGTTTGGCCGCCGTCTTGGGCAAGATGCTGCGCCAGAAAAGCTCGGTGTGGATCGTGCGCTGGCGTTTAGCGAAATCAACCAGCAACTTTATCAACTGCTGAACGGCCTGGACGTGCTCTACCACGCGCAGGGCGAATATGCTTACGCCGATGAGATTGTCTTTACCGCGCTGGATAAGCTGCGTAAAGGTTCGCGACAAAATCTCTCCGCGCCTGCAACGCTTACGGACTGGCGTCCGGTCGTGCATGAGATGCGCCTGTTCAAGTCGGAAGAAGAGCTTGACGTGATGCGCCGCGCAGGTGAAATCAGCGCCCTGGCGCACACCCGTGCGATGGAGAAGTGTCGTCCGGGGATGTTTGAATATCAGCTTGAGGGTGAAATCCACCACGAATTTAACCGCCACGGCGCGCGTTTCCCGTCCTACAACACCATTGTCGGGGGCGGGGAAAACGGCTGCATCCTGCATTACACCGAAAACGAAAGCGAGCTGCGCGACGGCGATCTGGTGCTGATTGACGCGGGTTGCGAATATCAGGGCTATGCGGGCGATATCACCCGTACCTTCCCGGTGAACGGTAAATTCTCACCTGCTCAGCGTGAGATTTACGACATCGTGCTTGAATCTCTGGAAACGGCGCTGACGCTGTTCCGTCCGGGAACGTCCATTCAGGAGGTAACCGGTGAAGTGGTGCGCATCATGATTACCGGTCTGGTTAAACTGGGCATCCTGAAAGGCGACGTGGACATGCTGATTACCGAAAATGCCCATCGCCCGTACTTTATGCACGGCCTGAGCCACTGGCTGGGTCTGGATGTGCATGATGTCGGCGCATATGGCCCAGAACGTTCACGCGTGCTGGAGCCGGGCATGGTGTTGACGGCTGAACCGGGGTTGTACATTGCGCCAGATGCCGACGTGCCGGAAGCGTATCGTGGGATCGGCATTCGTATTGAAGACGACATTGTTATCACCGAAACCGGCAACGAGAACCTGACTGCGACCGTCGTGAAAAAAGCCGACGACATCGAGGCGCTGATGGCAGCGGCACGCGCATGAGCGTGATTATCGTTGGCGGCGGTATGACCGGTGCCACGCTGGCGCTGGCTATTTCGCATTTAACGCAGGGCCAGCTTCCGGTGCATCTGGTGGAAGCTGTTGCGCCAGAGGCGTCGGATCATCCCGGTTTTGATGCGCGCGCCATTGCCCTGGCACAGGGAACCTGCCAGCAGCTTTCCCACATTGGCATCTGGCAGGCGATGGCGGACTGTGCGACGGCGATTAACACCGTGCACGTCAGCGACCGCGGTCACGCTGGTTTTGTGACGCTGGACGCCCATGATTACCGCATTGAAGCACTGGGCCAGGTTGTTGAACTTCACGATGTTGGCCTGCGTCTGTTCCGTCTGTTACAGGATGCACCGGGCGTAACGCTGCATTGCCCGGCACGCGTCGCCAGCTTTAGCCGCAGTGAAGAGGCGGTCAGCGTGACGCTGGAAAACGGCACCACGCTTGAGGGTCAGCTTCTGGTCGCGGCGGATGGTTCACGCTCTGCAATCGGCACCCAGTGCGGCGTGGAGTGGCGTCAGCAGCCTTACGGCCAGGTTGCCGTTATTGCCAACGTGTCTACTTCCGCAGCGCACAACGGCAGGGCATTTGAACGCTTCACGCAGTTTGGCCCGCTGGCAATGTTGCCGATGTCGCAAGGCCGCTGCTCGCTGGTGTGGTGTCATCCGCAAGATCAGATGGATGACGTTCTGTCCTGGTCCGACGAACGTTTTTGTACCGAGCTGCAAAAAGCCTTTGGCTGGCGGTTAGGGCGTATCACCTGTGCGGGCAAACGTTCGGCTTATCCGCTATCGTTAACCACTGCATCCCGATCCCTCTCTCATCGTGTGGCGCTGGTGGGAAATGCCGCGCAGACGCTGCACCCCATCGCCGGTCAGGGCTTCAACCTGGGGTTGCGTGATGTCATGAGCCTGGCAGAAACGCTTTCGCAGGCGTGGAGCGAACAAAAGGATTGTGGTGCGTATTCGGTGCTGAGCCATTACCAGACGCGACGCCAGGCCGATAAAGAGGCGACAATCGGCGTCACTGATGGTTTAGTACACCTGTTTGCCAATCGCTGGGCACCGCTGGTTGCGGGTCGCAACCTCGGGCTGATGGCGATGGAACTGTTCATTCCGGCACGTGACGTGCTGGCGCAGCGGACGCTTGGTTGGGTCGCGCGTTAAGGAGTTATCACCGTGCAAAATGTTGATGTCGCCATTGTTGGCGGCGGAATGGTAGGGCTGGCGCTGGCCTGCGGATTACAGGGCAGCGGCTTGCGTGTGGCCGTGCTGGAACAAAAGCTGCCTCAGCCTGTGGCGCAGGATGCCCCGCCGGAACTCCGCGTCTCGGCGATTAACGCGGCCAGCGAAAAGTTGCTGACGCACCTTGGTGTCTGGTCAGATATCGTGGCGCAGCGTGCCAGCTGCTATCACGGGATGGAAGTGTGGGACAAAGACAGCTTTGGTCACATCGCCTTTGACGATGAAAGCATGGGCTATAGCCATCTGGGACACATCATCGAAAATGCGGTGATCCACCACGCGCTGTGGCGCAAAGCGCAGCAGTGCAGTGACGTCTCGCTGATCGCACCCGCGAAACTTCAGCAGGTGGCGTGGGGCGAAAACGAGGCGTTTATCACCCTGGAAAGCGGCGACATGCTGACCGCGCGTCTGGTGGTGGGGGCCGACGGCGCTAACTCCTGGCTGCGTAATAAAGCCGATATTCCGCTAACATACTGGGATTACCGCCATCACGCGTTGGTGGCAACGATCCGCACCGAAGAGCCGCACGGCGGCGTTGCGCGCCAGATTTTCCACAATGACGGCATTCTGGCGTTCCTGCCGTTGAGCGATCCGCATCTGTGCTCTATCGTCTGGTCTCTGGTGCCAGAGAAAGCGCAGCAGATGCAGGATGCCACGCCGGAAGCCTTTAATCAGGCGCTGTGCGTGGCCTTTGATAACCGTCTGGGGCTGTGCCAGCTTGAAAGCGAGCGTCAGGTGTTCCCGTTGACCGGCCGCTACGCGCGCCAGTTCGCGGCGCACCGTCTGGCGCTGGTGGGGGATGCGGCGCATACCATTCATCCGCTGGCCGGGCAGGGCGTCAACCTGGGCTTTATGGACGCGGCGGAGCTGGTAGACGAACTGCGTCGTCTGCATCGCGAAGGTAAAGACATTGGTCAGCACCTCTACCTGCGTCGTTACGAACGCAGCCGTAAACACAGCGCAGCGATGATGCTGGCGGGTATGCAGGGCTTCCGCGAGCTGTTTGCCGGGGCGAATCCGGCGAAAAAACTGCTGCGCGACATCGGTCTCAAACTGGCTGATACTCTTCCAGGTGTAAAACCTCAGCTCCTTCGCCAGGCGATGGGGCTGAACGATCTGCCGGACTGGCTTCAATAATATTGACCCCCGTCACACTATAATTTCCCGGCCTCAGCGCCGGGAGAATCCCCTCGTTTGAAATAATCTAATTTCACGTCAT